>CALWON010000027.1 GCA_944383165.1 uncultured Oscillospiraceae bacterium | reverse complement strand
TTGACAGAGGCAACCTGTGTACTGTCTAATGTGACCATGCCAGAGCAGTATATTTCCATTGTGGTACCTGGTCGTATGTATGCAGAGGAGTATCGGAAGATGGGGCTGCATCCAGTTACCCTATCAAATGCTTTGGAGGGTGCAGGCACGGTCACTTCTGCTTTGATCCCTTGGAATACTTGTGGTGTGTATATCAAAGACACATTGGGATTAGGAGTTGCCCAGTATGGTCCGTGGGCAATTTTTAACTGGCTGATGCCTATTGTCAATATTATCTTGGCATATTTGGGTGTGACAGTGGCAAACAGCAATAAAGTACGTTTGATTCAACAGAAGAAGGCATAAAAAGTCTGAAACTAAGTGAAACAGAAAGACAGAGGAAGTATCATGCAACATCAAGTGGAACGCTATCCACAACTGGAAGTTCATCTTGACAAGCTACGGGAGAATCTGGCAGCACTGAAACAGTGCTGCCAGCGTTCTTGTATTGACATCTGTGGCATTGTCAAAGCATTTCATGGCAAACTGGAAGTGGCACAACTCTATGAACAAGCAGGGTTGTCCAGCATTGGTTCTTCACGGCTGGAACAATTAAAGGAGTTGAAACAAGCAGGATTTCAAACCCCCATGTTTCTCATCCGCATTCCAATGGAATCCGAACTGAGAGATGTGGTGGAGTGGACAGAATACAGCCTGCAAAGTGAGTGGAGCACACTGGAACAACTGAATGCCATCACGCAGGAGTACCAAAAAATCCATCAGGTGGTCTTGATGGTGGATTTGGGGGACTTGCGGGAAGGCTACTGGGACTGGGAGGAGCTTGTACAGGTGGCTTGCAGGGTGGAAGCAATGCCCTATGTGAAACTGGCAGGTGTGGGCACCAATTTGGGCTGTTATGGTACTATACAGGCAACCCCTGAAAAAATGGAACAGTTGGTACAGGTGGCAGAGCGGGTGGAACATACCATTGGTCGTAAACTGGATATTCTGTCTGGTGGGGCGTCTACTTCTATCCATATGATATTGGATGGAACCATGCCAAAACGCATCAACCATTTACGTCTTGGTGAGTGTATCTTATTGGGTGGTATTTGGGGATGTGAGATGGAGTTCATGCACAAAGATGTCTTTACCTTCCATACACAGGTGATCGAATCCAAAGTAAAACCCTCCTATCCAGTGGGGGAGTTGTCCGTAGATGCCTTTGGGCATGTGAGAACCTATGTAGATAGAGGCAACCGACGGCGGGCACTGCTGGCAGCCGGTCGGGCAGACTATGGGGAACCAGATGATCTGCTGCCACGGGAAGCAGGTATCAAAGTGCTGGGGGCCTCCTCAGACCACACCATTTTAGATGTCCATGATGCAGCAAGAACCATTGAAGTGGGGGATGTGGTTTCATTTGACTTGTGTTATGCAACTCTGGTATACTTGTCCAATAGCAGAAATGTCCACTGGCGTTTTTCAGATTCAGACCATACCAAAGTGAGGGAATGAGACATGCACAATGAACTGACCCAAAAAGACTTGGAACTGATGAAACAGGAACTGGACCATAGAAGAATCACCTTGCGTCCAAAACTGTTGGAGGCAGTGAAAGAAGCCAGAGCCTTTGGGGATTTGAGCGAAAATTTTGAATACAAAGCAGCAAAAATGGAGAAAAACCGCAATGAGAGCCGCATCCGTTTTTTGGAGCGGATGATCAAAACGGCGGTGGTGATTGGGGACTCCTCTGCCCCGGACCAGGTGGGGCTTTATGATAAGGTGACAGTTTATATGGAAGATGATGATGAGACAGAGGTCTATCAGATTGTCACCACTATGAGACAGGATGTTTTAAAGGGTCTCATCAGCAAGGAATCCCCAGTGGGACGGGTTCTGTTGGGGAAAAAAGTGGGAGATCGTGTCCATATTCAGGTCAATGAGTCCTATGGCTATTATGCTGTCATCCGAAGCATAGAAAAAGGGACAGATGATGGGGCAATCCCACTGAACAAATACTAAAAGAAAAACCAGAGGTCTTGTGGTTGACCTCTGGTTTTTGTGTAAGGAAAAGAGAAAATCCCCAATTCCCACCCTGGCGGAACTTGTCAATGTCTGGTGGTAACAGTAAAAATAACAATGCAGGGATACCGTGTTGGAGCATAACAATCCTTGGGGAATCGAACCCCGCATCTGCTCAGAGATGCAACCATGAGTGCGACTTGCGCTGTCGCCGCGTGACATTCGCCCTCGTTCCGCTACCATCCTCTCTTTATTCCATCAATTCCGTGGTCCAGTTGCACTGTTGAATCTGGTTGTTTAGTTGCCGCAGTTCTTTGGACATCTGATCAATTTCAGCTTGCCATTCGGGGATGGAAAAGCTGGATTTGAGTTTGATTTCTGTATTTCTGGCACGGTAAGACACCCGACTTCCCTCATAGGCTACATCACGGTAGATATGGAGTTTTAAGGTCAAGGCATCTTTGCGTGCAATGAGTTCTGTTAAAGTATAGTGATCATACACTACGGTTTTACTGTTGGTTTGGTTGATACAGGTCATCAAATGGATGAGACGGGAAATACAGGCGTCCAATTCTGCCTTTAAACTGGTGGGATTTTCTACAGGTTCTTCCCCTTCCTGCACCAATGCCACATTGGATAGGCGTGTTTTCAGCTGTTCAATGGTACGGTTTAAATCGGCGCGTTCCTGCAATGCCTCAGCCAATTTCATAGCCATCACCTTACCTTTCAAGATGTAGTGCAATCCAGTCTTTCAACTCCAGCAGGGAGGCACAGCGACAAGTGAGCAGGGCATCCAGTTGCTGGGTGGGTGGAATCAGGTCTGGCACCATAGCCACCTGCATTCCTGCACCAGAAGAAGAGAGAATTCCATTCTTGGAGTCCTCTATGGCAAGGACATGGGGCGGGGCAAGGTGGAGCTGTTCACATGCCATCTGATAAATTTCTGGGTGTGGTTTACTGTGTGTGACCTGGTCCCCTGTAATCATAGCACAGAAATAGTGGGCAAGCCCAGAGAGTTCCATCCGTCTCTGTGTGCGCTGTTGACCGGTGGAGGTGGCAAGTGCAATAGGGATGTGCTGTGCAATGAGAAAATCCAGAATTTCATGGACACCTGGTTTCAGGGGAACTCCATGTTCCTCTACATGTTCTTGTAAACGCTCAGAGCAGGTGAGCAGAAAACTCTCTTTTGGAAAGTCAGGACCAAAATAACGTTCCAGTTTTTCAAAGGTATCAGTGCGGTTATTTCCTACAAATTCTAGATACCGCTGCCCAACCTGTGGATAGCCAAATTCTGTACTGACCGTCTCCCAAATCTGACGGCTAAGTTGCTCTGTATCAAAGAGAACCCCGTCTACATCAAATACAATACCTTGAATACTCATACTTTACCAATGTCTGTGCGCATGTGCATATCGGTGAAAGAGATACACTTGCTGGCACCATAAGCCCGTTCAATGGCATCATTCAGACTATTTCCCACAGCAGTGACACCCAAAACACGACCGCCAGCAGTGACAATGTCCCCAGATTCTGTCTGTTTGGTGCCAGCGTGGAATACAGTGGCAGTTTTGCTGGCTTCCTCCAAACCGGAAATGGGGTAGCCGCTCTGATAGCTGAGGGGATAACCGCCAGAGGCAAGTACAATACAGCAGGCAGCCCCTTCTTTCCAGCGAATGTCCACCTGATCCAGTGTACCATTGACACAGGCTTCAAAAATTTCCATCAAGTCTGTGTCCAGCATGGACAGGAGAGGCTGTGTCTCAGGGTCGCCAAAGCGGGCGTTGTACTCCACCACTTTGGGACCTTTTGGAGTGAGCATAAGACCAAAGTAGATGACACCTTGGAAGGGACGTCCCTCTGCCTTTAGGGCTGCCACAGTGGGCTTAAAAATCTGTTCCTCACAGATGGCAGCCAGTTCTGGAGTGTAGTTAGGGGAGGGGCAGAATGCACCCATACCACCTGTGTTGGGTCCCTGATTGTCGTCATAGGCACGTTTGTGGTCCTGACTGGACAGCATGGGAACCAGATGCTCCCCATCACAGAAGGCAAGGACAGTGACCTCTGGACCTGTCATACACTCCTCAATGACTACGGTGCTGCCGGATTTGCCAAATTTTTGGTCTTGCATCATTTCACGCACTGCGGTTTTGGCTTCTTCTACGGTAGAGGCAACCACCACACCTTTGCCCAAAGCCAGACCATCTGCCTTGACCACAATGGGAGCACCCTGCTGGTCAATGTAAGCAAGGGCTTTGTCCATTTCTGTAAAAGTCTCATATTGGGCAGTGGGAATATGGTATTTTTTCATCAGCTCCTTGGAAAATGCCTTGCTGGCTTCGATGATGGCAGCATTGGCACGGGGACCAAAGGCAGGGATACCAGCCTCTTGCAGTTGGTCTACCATACCCAGTGCCAGGGGATCATCTGGGGCAACCATTACAAAATCCATCTTGTTTTCCTTTGCCCATGCCACCATTTCAGTCACATCGGTAGCTTTGATGGGTACACAGGTGGCAACCTGAGCAATACCACCATTACCAGGGGCACAGTAGAGTTCTGTCACCTTGGGAGACTGGGACAGCTTCCAGCAGATGGCGTGTTCACGACCGCCACCGCCAACAACCAACACTTTCATTACCAATTACCTCCTTTTTTAGTGGTGGAACAGGCGAACACCTGTAAAGGACATCACAATTCCATATTTGTTTGCAGTTTCAATGACCTGGTCATCTCGGATGGAGCCGCCGGGCTGAACAATATACTGTACACCAGATTTTCTGGCTCGTTCCACATTGTCACCGAAGGGGAAGAAGGCATCAGAACCCACAGTCAACCCAGACATTTGAGCAATCCAAGCCGTTTTTTCTTCTGCCGTCAGAATCTCAGGCTTTACCTTGAAAATATCCTGCCACACACCATCAGCCAGTACATCCTCATATTCATCGGAAATATACAAGTCAATGGCGTTGTCCCGATTGGGACGGCGGATTCCATCTACAAACTGCAACCCCAATACTTTGGGATGCTGACGCAGCCACCAGATATTTGCTTTGTCACCAGCCAGACGGGTGCAGTGTATACGGCTTTGCTGTCCCGCTCCTACACCTACGGTCATACCATTTTTCACATAGCACACAGAATTGGACTGGGTGTATTTTAAGGTAATCAGGGCGAGGAGCATATCATGTTTTACCTGTTGGGGCAGTTCCTTTTGCTCAGTGACAATGTTTTGCAGCATATCTTCTGTAATTTCCAAATCATTGTAACCCTGTTCAAAGGTAATACCAAAGATATTTCGGCGTTCCAGTGGAGCGGGAGTATAGGTTGGGTCAATGGCAATCACATTGTAGCCGCCTTTGCGTTTGGTTTTCAAAATTTCCAAGGCTTCTGGGGTGTAGCTGGGGGCAATCACACCATCGGATACTTCTTCAGCCAGAAAACGGGCGGTGTCTGCATCACATTCATCCGACAGGGCAGCCCAGTCCCCAAAGGAACAGAGGCGGTCAGCCCCTCTGGCTCGGATATAGGCACAGGCAATGGGGGACAGTTCCCCTTCTGGAGCCATAAAAATTTTACGTTCTACCTCAGTGAGAGGGAGCCCCAGAGCAGCACCAGCGGGGGAAACATGCTTGAAAGAGGCAGCAGCAGACAGACCAGTTGCCTTCTTCAGTGCCTTCACCAACTGCCAGGAGTTCAGAGCATCCATAAAGTTGATGTAGCCAGGACGACCATTAAGGACAGTCAAAGGCAGTTCCCCTTGCTCCATAAAAATACGGGCAGGCTTCTGGTTTGGATTACAGCCATATTTCAGTTCTAATTCAGTCATGGTAAAAAACTCCTTTTCAGGAATGTTTGTTGTAAATCACAGTGTCCTGTTTCCCAGTGGCAAGGTCTACATAGGAGACATACAGGGAAACTTTATTTTCTGCATTGAGATTTTCCCAAATCTGCGCTGCGAAAGTTTGAGCATTTGGGGCATCTATGGAAATTCTGCGGGGCTCTCCCTCAAAGGAGGGTAGAGGGTCCAGATTTTCCTGATAGGTATGGATGAAACGACCTTCACCGGAGAGAGGAGTGTCATATTCATAGAAGTAGCGGTGATTGCAGGATGGGTCCCCATCGGCAGATTTCAGAATGGACAGGCAGAAAGAACCATCCTGATTGAGAACACCGGAGATACGGGGGGTGTAGTTGGGACCATCTGGCTCATAGCAGCGAGTTCTCAATGCCTCTAAGTAGCTCTTTCCAGCCAACAGACCATCCCGTATAGTGTCCGTTTGGTCACCATTTGTGACAACAATGGTATGTTCAACTTTGCGGACAGGGTGGTAAATAATCAGGGAGGGGTCTGTCATTTTGCTCTCATCAAAGGCTTTGGTACGGATGCCATCCTCTGTCTGTTCAAAAATACGGTTGCGGCTGTTTTCACTGCGCCCCATAATAAAGTAGGCAATGACCGCTTTCTGATTGTCGGCACTGCGCCCCAGTACAATGCCACGACCGGGGTAGGGGTGGTTTTGTAATAAGGTGGTCAAATTCTGTCTGTTCATATGGATGCTCCTTTATCGGTAAAATTTTACAAACAAAATGGGCGCACCTACACAGATTGTTGCAGATGCGCCCAGACGGTCGGCAAACAGCCCAGAGGCGGGCTGGCGATGCTCCCTGTGGTGACTCCACTTCCGTCAGTCACATCGCTTGATTATTCTAAAATACGTACCTGTCGTCCCTCTACCTGTAAACGCTCCTCACAGAACAGAGAGACAGCCAGAGGCAGCAGTTTCCATTCACACTGCTCCATGATTCGTTTTTGCAATGTTTCAGGGGTATCGTCAGGCAGTACTTCCACAGCCTTCTGAAATACAATAGGACCAGCATCACATTCCTCGCTGACAAAGTGGATGGTGGCACCGGACAACTTCACACCATATTCCAATGCCTTTTCATGGACATGAATCCCATAACAGCCCTCGCCAGCAAAGGAGGGAATGAGTGCAGGGTGTACATTGAGAATGGCGTTGGGATATGCCTGCATCATCTCTGGGGTGAGAATCACCATAAACCCAGCCATGACCACCAAATCAATTTCCAGCTCTTGCAGCAATTCCACCAGTGCAATGGTCATAGCCTGACTGGATGGGTAGTCTTTACGAGACACCACATAGCTGGAAATGTGGGCAGTTTTAGCACGTTCCAGGGCGTAGGCATTGGGATTGGAGGAAATGACAGCCACAATTTCCCCATTGTGTATCTCGCCACGGGTTTGTGCGTCAATTAGAGCCTGTAGGTTGGTACCGCCGCCGGATACAAGAACAGCAATTTTTTTTGCCATACGTACCTCCAGAGAACTTATACCAGCTCTACACCCTGTTCCCCTGTCACCACCTGACCAATCTGGTAGGCAGTTTCACCAGAGGCAGCCAGCACTTCCAAAGCCTGCGTAGCTTGGGCAGCAGGCAGAGCCAAAATCATACCAATGCCCATGTTATAGGTGTTGTACATGTCACGCTCTGGAATGTTGCCTGCCTGCTGAATCAGGTCAAAAATAGGCAGGCGAGGGAAGGAGTTCAACTGAATTTGAGCTGTCAGCCTGTCTGTCATCATACGGGGCACATTTTCATAGAATCCACCACCAGTGATATGGCTGATGGCGTGGATGTCAACACCAGCCTTCAAAAGAGCTTTTACAGCCTTCACATAAATTTTGGTGGGAGCCAGCAGGGTTTCTCCCAGACTTTTGCCACCCAGTTCTTCACGTGGGCTTTTCAGGTCGGCATGTTCAATGTCAAATACCTTACGCACCAGAGAGAACCCGTTGGAGTGGACACCAGAGGAAGCAAGACCAATCAGAACATCGCCAGCAGAAAGGGCTTTGCCGTCAATGATTTTTTCCTCGTCCACAATGCCCACAGAAAAACCTGCAAGGTCATACTCGTCCTCAGGATAAAAGCCCGGCATTTCCGCAGTTTCACCGCCAACCAGTGCACACTCAGCCTGTCGACAGCCCTCAGTGATACCAGATACAATATCAGCAATACGGGCGGGATGATTTTTACCACATGCAATGTAGTCTAGGAAGAACATAGGGGCAGCACCGCCACAGATAATGTCATTGACACACATGGCAACACAGTCAATGCCAACTGTGTCGTGCTTGTCCATCAAAAATGCCAGCTTCAGTTTTGTGCCTACACCATCGGTACCAGAGACCAGCACAGGCTTTTTCATACCAGCCATATCGGGGGCAAACATACCACCAAAACCGCCTAAAGTACCCATCACACCGGGAATATAGGTGGATTCTACCATGGGTTTGATACGCTCTACTGCCTCATAACCGGCAGTTACATCTACACCAGCAGCGGCATAGGATGCAGAATGGGAGTTTTTCATCTCTAAAACCTCCAGAAATCAATCAAATATCAATTACTCTTTACCGTTCCAGCAGTAGGTACATACCTTATCACGGTCAAGCCCAATGGCCTCCAGCAACCCATCCAGAGACTGATAGCCAAGGGAACTAAAGCCGAACTTTTCACAGATGGTTTTCAGCATACACTGTCCACGCTCTGTATGCACATCCGCATATTCTTCCAGATGCTTCTGCCCCTCGTCTCCTTCCAACTCCTGTACCGTGCGGCGAGCCAGCAGGTCCATATCAGAGTTGCCACGGGAGAAATTCAGGTATTTACAGCTATACATAATAGGGGGGCAGGCAGAACGCATGTGTACTTCTTCTGCACCAGATTCATACAGAAAATCAACGGTCTCCTGAAGCTGAGTTCCTCGCACAATGGAGTCATCAATAAACAGCAGTTTCTTCCCTTCAATCAGTTCAGGAACGGGGATTTGCTTCATTTTTGCCACCTGATTGCGCACGTTCTGATTGGTGGGCATAAAGGAGCGGGGCCAGGTGGGGGTATACTTGACAAAAGGACGGGAGAAGGGCTTTCCGCTGCGGTTGGCAAATCCGATGGCATGGGGGACACCGGAATCAGGCACACCAGCAACATAGTCCACTTTGGGTAGCTGCCCACGACCAATTTCATCACGAGCCATAATTTCACCATTGCGGTAGCGCATGATTTCCACATTCATACCTTCGTAGTTGGAGTTGGGGTAGCCGTAGTAAGTCCAGAGGAAGGCACAGATTTTCATTTCCTGACCGGCGGGGGACAAGGTTTCGTAGCCATCAGCAGTGATTTTTACAATTTCACGGGGACCCAGCTCATAGGCGTTGTGGTAGCCCAATTTGTGATAGGCGAAGGATTCAAAGGAGACACAGTGGGCACCTTCTTTCCAGCCAATCAATACAGGCAGACGTCCCACACGGTCACGGGCTGCAATGATTTCACCTTTTTCAGTGAGAATCAACAGGGTGAGAGAACCTTGAATTTCTTCCTGTGCGTGTAAAATACCAGATACAAGGTCATCTTTTTGGTTGATAATGGCAGCAGCCAATTCAGTGGAATTAACCTTGCCGGAGCTCATAGCCATAAACTGATGACCGTGGTCAGAGAAGTAGCGTTGAATCAGTTCCTCAGAGTTGTTGATAATTCCTACTGTGGTGATGGCATACAACCCGAGGTGAGAACGCACCAGCAAGGGCTGAGGATCTGTGTCACTGATGCAGCCAATACCACTACAGCCGTGAAAATCTACCAGATCCTTTTCAAATTTTGTACGGAATGGGGTATTTTCGATGGAGTGAATCTGTCTCTGAAATCCATCTTTTTCATCGTGAATCAGCATACCGCCACGGCGGGTACCTAAGTGGGAGTGATAGTCAACACCGAAAAAAATATCCAATGTCACATCCTCATGTGACACAGCACCAAAAAAGCCTCCCATTGGAGTCCTCCTATCATAATACAAAAATTTTTACAGTGAAAAAGGAATAGAACCCCCGGAAATCAAAACTGTGCCGGAGGCTCTATGTAAGTTTTGCAGTTTTGCTTATTTGCCCATCAGACGGCGGCTCATCTCCTGGTAAGCTCCTTCCACATTGCCAAGGTCACGACGGAAGCGGTCCTTATCCAGCTTTTCCCCTGTTTTGGAGTCCCAGAAACGGCAGGTGTCAGGAGAAATTTCATCAGCCAGTACAATGGTGCCATCAGCAGTCTTACCAAACTCCAGTTTAAAGTCTACCAAAGTAACCCCACACTCAGCCAGAGTAGCTTTCAGGAAGTCGTTGACCTGGAAGGCGTACTTCTTAATCTGCTCAATTTCCTCCCAAGTAGCCAGCTTCAGAGCAACAGCGTGGTAGTCGTTAATCAGAGGGTCATGAAGGTCATCATTTTTGTAGGAAAATTCTACCGTAGGAGCATCAAATACAATGCCCTCCTCTACACCGTAACGTTTGGCAAAAGAACCAGCAGAAATGTTGCGGATGATAACCTCAAGAGGAACAATGCTGACCTTCTTCACCACAGTTTCACGCTCGTTCAGTTCCTCTACATAGTGGGTGGGGACACCAACTTTTTCAAGCTGCTGCATCAGGAAATTTGCCATCTGGTTGTTGATGGCACCTTTTCCCACAATGGTACCCTTTTTGGTGCCGTCAAATGCAGTGGCATCATCTTTGTAAGACACGATGACCAGATTGGGGTCCTCAGTGGCAAATACCTTCTTTGCCTTGCCCTCATACAGTTGCTCCAGCTTATTCATGGTAAAACATCCTTTCATTGTATGGAATTTGAAAAAATCTTTTAGAGAGACAGCACGTCCTGCTGTAATTTAGCTTCCTTTTCGGCAATTTGCTCTGCCATTTTGACGCGGGCGGCATCCAGTTTGGCAGCCAGTTCATCATCGGAGATGGCAAGCATCTGGGCAGCCAGAACAGCAGCATTTTTTGCCCCATTGATGGCAACTGTGGCAACAGGAATGCCACTTGGCATCTGAACAGTTGCCAACAGGGCATCCAAACCATCCACAGCCCCACCTTTCATGGGAATGCCAATCACTGGCAGAGTGGAGTTGCCAGCGAAAGCACCAGCCAGATGGGCAGCCATACCAGCAGCACAGATGAGAACACCAAAGCCATTTTGACGGGCAGTTTTAGCAAATTCGGCAGCCTTTTCAGGGGTGCGGTGCGCACTCAGGATGTGGGCTTCATAGGGAATCCCAAACTCCTTTAACTGGGAACAGGCACCTTTCACCACAGCCCAGTCAGAGTCAGAACCCATGATGACAGCAACTTTTTTCATAAACCATACTCCTTCCAATCCAAAACAGAAAAAATTCAGGCTATCTGCTGGGCGCAGATAGCCTATATCAAGGTATAATTGAGCATGTAGACACAACAGGGCGCAGAGACACATAGACGGTTACAAATACAAAAGAATCGTGCTTGATACCCATACTATGACCTCCTTGTCCATTGTGTAGGGTTTTATTCTATCGAAAAAAAAGTAGAAATGCAAGGGGTCATCAAATTTTCGTAGGCTTGTACAAGGAAAAAGAGAAAAAACGGAGGAAAAGTTGGACAGCCCTCGCATGGACAAAAAGAGGTCAAATATGGTAATGGTGTCTCACGGTACATGTATCACAAAAGACCAGTGACTTCCAAAATACGGGAGACCTCCTCCACACGGTGGGACCAGGAGGCAGCAGCCCCATGGGCCTTGCGGCGTTGGGAAAACAGTGTAGGCACTTCTTCTAAGGCATGTTCACATAGTGTTAAAAATTCCTCATGGGTATTAGCCCCATAGATCACATCGGGGAAATGTTCAATCTGATCGGGCCACAGCATAGAGACAATGGGCAGACCAGTAGAGAGATATTCGTAAATGCGTGTAGGAATAATATCACTGCCAGCCTGGTCCAGACGTAAGAAGTTCAACAGCCCATGGCAGCGCCCAAGCTGTTCCGGGAGTTCACTCAGGGGGCAATGGGTACGCAGGGACACATTGTGCATATGGGAGAGCTTATTCAGATAGGGGTTATGTTGTCGCTTACCAATCAACACAAAGTTCCATTCAGGGCGGGCACGCGCCACATAGAGAAGGGGGGATAAATCCAAATCATCATAAATTGTCCCTGTCCAACCAAAGGTGGGCGTTTTGGGGAGCTTTCTGTGTGGGGAAGAAAAGTGGCTGGAGAACAGAGGATAAGAAACACCATTGGGCAGTGCAGCAATGTTATTGCTACAGGGGGAGAGGCGTTCTGCCAAACTGACAGAGGCAGCAAAGACAAGATCCGATGCAGCAGCCAGTGTCCCCTCCCAAGTAAGAGGTAAGTGATCCCACTCACGGTCGCAGTCATACACAAGACCACGGTACTCCAGATTGTCCAAAAAGTGGACGTGTTCTGGGCTTGTGACCCAAAGAAGCGGCTCGCGCATGCGGTGTTTGGACATTTTAGCGGCAATGAATTTGCTGATGCGCCTCTGTTCAAATCGGAACAGTGCCCCAAGTTGTTCTTTTTGAGGAAAAATGTGGACAGGCAAGGTGTAGGCTGTAATGTTTGGTCGTACTTTTCGTCCACCTGCCCCAAGAGAAGCGGTTTTCCAGGTATCTGCTGGAGAAAAGTATAAAATTTTCACACCTTTCATGCGAGCCATTAACTGCTGGGTACGACCAGGCGATGAGCTCCAACTTTCGTTGGATAGACAGACAATTTGCTTCAACAGGAACCTCCAATTTAGATCAATGGAAAAGTGATGCTTGACAGTGTGCGGAAAATAGATATAATCACAACACAAGGGAAACATATACCACAAAGTTGGATACCATTATATCCCTGAATGACACAAGAATCAAGCACAGGAGGATAGGGAAATGATACCAATTTGGTTACAACAGTTAGATGAACAGGGGCTGCTGTGGATACAACAGTTTCTCAGGGTGGAGGTGCTCAATCCAGTGGTGAAGGGATTCACCACTTTGGGAAATGTAGGTTTGATATGGATTGTACTTTCTCTGCTGCTTCTGTGGAAGCCTTCTACCAGAAAGGCAGGCATCACATCCCTGTGTGCCATGATATTGGGGCTTCTGGTGACAAATCTCTGCCTGAAACATCTTTTTATGAGACCAAGACCATATGAAGTGATGGAATTACTGGTTCCGCTGGTTACTTCATCCGACCCCAATTCCTTCCCATCTGGGCATACCTGTGCAGCTTTTGCAGCGGGGATTGCATGGGCAAAAACCATGCCTAAAAGGTGGATGCGTATAGTGGCAGTGGTGCAGGCTGTTTTGATGGGTTTTTCCAGACTATATGTAGGAGTGCACTATCCCAGTGATGTGATAGCAGGGGCATTGATTGGCAGTGTATGTGGTATCGTTGCATATTACCTTATACAGCGTTGGGAAAACAGACAGAAAAAATAGAAATTCATGAAAAGAAACAATGGTATCCATCATAGCTAGGTTTGACTACGATGGATACCATTATTTTTACAGAACTTTGCTTAAAAATAATTTTGTACGTTCATGCTGGGGGTTTGCAAAAAATTCCTTAGGGGAATTTTGTTCCAGAATATTACCATCTGCCATAAAGAGGACACGGCTTGCCACCTCACGGGCAAAGCCCATTTCGTGGGTGACAACCACCATAGTCATTCCCTCATTGGCAAGTTCTTTCATAACATCCAGTACCTCACCCACCATTTCGGGGTCAAGGGCAGATGTTGGTTCATCAAACAGCATCACTTTGGGCTGCATGGCAAGAGCACGCACGATGGCAATGCGCTGTTTCTGTCCACCAGAAAGCTGAGCAGGGTAGGCATCTGCCTTTTCCTCCAATCCAACACGGCGCAGGAGAGTCATCGCCACTTCATCAGCCTCATTCTGCTTCATTAACCCTGTGCGGACAGGGGCAAGTGTAATATTCTTGCGGATGGTCATATTGGGGAACAGGTTGAAATGCTGGAATACCATGCCCATTTGACGGCGAATCAGGTCAATGTTGCTTTTGGGGTTTGTGATTTCCATGCCATTAAATGTAATGGTACCAGAAGTGGGGGATTCCAGCAGATTCAAGCAGCGCAGAAAGGTGGATTTACCAGAACCGGAGGGTCCAATGACAACCACTTTTTCACCGGGGTAAATATGCTCAGAAATGTCATTCAGCACCAGATGGTCCCCGAAAGATTTGGTCAAATGTTTAACGTCGATCACTTTGACGCAGCCTCCTCTCCAGTTTGGTCTGTAGCCAGGTAAAGATTAACACCATAATGAGGTACATTACAGCAGTAATCAGATAGGGGAACATAGGTTCATAGGTTTTTGTGATAATTGCCCTAGCAAAATAGACAATCTCTTTTCCAGCAATAACAGAAATGAGGGAAGTATCTTTTAACAGGACAATGAATTCATTGCCCAATGCAGGCAGAATGGCTTTGAATGCCTGTGGAATGATAATAAAACGCATGGTATCCAGATAGCCAAGCCCCAAAGAACGACCAGCTTCCATCTGCCCAGGGTCCAGAGACATGAGACCACCACGGATGATTTCAGCCACATAGGCACCAGAGTTGATGCCCAGGGCCAGTGCGCCCACCAAAGTAGCCTCACGGCTGCTGGCAAAAATCACAAAGCCCATAATCATAAGCTGAACCATCATAGGGGTACCTCGAATGATGGTCACATAAATTTTACAAACGAGATTGACAATACCCAACAGAATATTCAGAATATTTTTAGAGCCAGGACGCTGTTGGTCATGGGCTGTGCGGATGACGGCAACCAACACACCTAAAATGACACCAATCATCAATGCGATAACAGTAACCTCAATGGTGGTGACTAGACCACGGAAGTAGGACATCCAGCGGTCCTCAAAAAACCATGCATTATAGAATTTTACATAAAATTCCTGCCAGATACTTGGGTTTTCCAGCCCCTTAAAGGTCTCATATAGCTGTGCCAGATCCATACATTCGCTCCTTTCTGTCTTTACGGGGATATCACAAAAAGGGCGGCAGATGCCGCCCTTTTTTGCGGATAATTTGAATTAGTCAGCCTTGATGTACTTAGCAATGATGTTATCTACTGTGCCATCTGCCTGCAACTCGGAGAGAGCCCCCTGAACTGCGTCTAACAGAGCAGTATTCCCATCATCCACAGCAATGCAGTAGTCCTCTACCACCCATTCAGTGGGCAGGATGGTCAATCCCTCGTTAGCAGCCACGTACTCCTGTGCGGGGGCCTGGTCAATAATGACAGCATCCACCTGACCGTTGACAAGGGCCTGGACAGCCAGTGCACCACTGTCATAACCCAGGACATGGTCCTCACCATAGCCGCCATTTTCAGGTGTGTCAGAAGCATACTTATATCCAGTGGTGCCACGCTGGGTACCAATCATCTTCTCTCCCAGGTTATCCAGGGTTACATCAGAGCCTTCCTTCACAATGACAACCTGAACACCAGTGGCATATTTTTCGGTGAAGTCCATTGCAGCATCGCGGTCCTCACTGTAGCTCAGACCAGCCAGCACCAAATCAGCAGCGTTATTTTGAACAGCCAGCAGGGCAGAGTCAAAGTCCATGTCGTCAATCACAAGTTCCAGACCCAGCTTATCAGCAATGGCAACAGCCAACTCTACGTCAATGCCCTCAAAGCCCTGATATACACCATCACCGTCAGCTACCATCTCGTAGGGAGGGAACTGGGCGTTGGTTGCCATAATCAGCTTGCCCTCTTCCACGGTGGTGAAGGAAGCGGAAGCAGAACCAGCAGCAGAGCTGGAGGAAGCAGAGGAACCTGCGGTGGAGCCAGTAGCAGAAGCATCTGTGGAGCTGGAAGCGGAAGTGCTGCCACCAGAACAGGCAGCCAAAGACATGGTCATGCCAAACGCAAGACCCATAGCAAGCAGTTTGTGATTCATGATGTTTATAATCTCCTTTTTCAAAAATAGCTGAAGCATATTGCCGCAGCAATCGTCAATACAGTATATACCAGAGATTATACATCGTCAATAGAAAATTGTTTAAGAATAATTGAAGAATATACAGTATGATTTGGGATAATGACACAATATATTGCATAAATAGAGGATATATACTGTATAAAAATGAGAGGGAGACAGGGAACCGGAAAAGGAAAGAAAGCGTCTATGGAAATAAGAGGGCTTGAAAAATGACGAAAAATTGGGTATTCTAAACCTTAATTCCAGTAACGGAGGCGTGAAACATGACAATAGAGAAGGGATGGACCAGATGGAAAAAAGGGATGGATTGGCTGAAAAGAGTGAAAAGAGACTCTTTTTTGAGCTGGTTTGCTTTTTTGTTGGGTCCATGGGCAGCACTTTGGATGGTGGAACTGCTCAATGAAAATGATCTCTTTTCAGACTTGCATCTCTGGCAGGTGGGAATGAATCTCATCTGGTATTATATGTTGTTTATACTCTGTGATTTGGTGTTACACAGCCACAGATGGGCAGGGCTGACGGCGATGACCCTTAGTGGCATTGTGGGGCTTGTGAACCACTATATTCTCAGATTTCGGGGCAGGATTTTGTTTCCTGCTGACTTGAGTGCATGGAAAACAGCCGCTAATGTGGCAGATGCTTTTGATTTTTCCATTGATTCCTACATACAACAGGGTGCAATTCTGTTTGTGGCATATGGATTTTTATTGTGGTTCGCAACACAGAACAGAACAAGGGGAAAGCGGTCTAAACTGGGTGGTGTGATTACCATTGCAGTGGTTGTGGGCTATTGTTATGCATTTTTTGGTACAAATATGTTGCCTGCATTGGGGATTTACACACAGCAGTGGGTGACACAGGCAAACGGATTTTTGCTGAATTTTACGGTAGCCATGCGATATAGTTCAGTAGACAAACCAGAGGACTATAGCAGGGACAAGGCTTTGGAGTATATGCAGCTTTACACAGGAACACAGGGGGACAGTTCTGTCACAAAGCCCACCAACCTGATTGTGGTTATGAATGAATCTTTCGGAGACCTTACCATTTTTGACGGGTTGGAGGTGTCGGAGGACCCCACACCATTTTTGCATTCCATGCAGGAGAATACCATCAAGGGATGGATGTATTCTCCAGTTACAGGTGGAGGAACTGCCAGCGTGGAATTTGAATATTTGACGGGATTTGCCACCATTTTTCAACCTCCCCATACAGTGGCTTATCAGCTTTATACAGAGGAGGGAATGCCCTCTCTGGCTGCGTTGGCAGGTTCGCAGGGATATGATACTACAGCGTTCCATCCCTATGAATCCTCTGGTTGGAATCGTCCCATCGTCTATGAGAATATGCGTTTTGACCACCAACTCTATCAAGAAGATGTAAAAGACCCCTATCTGATTCGCAATTACATCTCAGATTATTCTGATTATCAGGTTTTGATGGATATTACGGACCAGAAACAGGGGGATCAGACCTTTATTTTCAATGTGACCATGCAAAATCACAGTGGCTATGCCCAGGGATGGCGCAATTTGGAACAGAGCATCACAGTGTCTGAAGAATTGGATGATGCAGATTTCTCAGCAGAGCAGTATTTTGCACTGGTAAGGGAGAGTGACAACGCCTTAAAAGAACTGATTGCCCACTATGAGGATAGTGAGGAGCCAACTATGATTGTCTTTTTTGGCGATCATCAGCCACCACTGAAAAATGCCTTTTATGAGTGTCTCTATGGCAAGAAACTTTCAGAACGCACCACAGAGGAAGTGCTCATGCAGTATGCAACTCCTTTCTTTATCTGGACCAATTATGACATTGAGGAAAAGCAGGATGTGATCATCAGCCCAAACTATTTGGGGGTGCTCACGGCAAAGATGGCAGGACTGCCATTGACAGGCTATATGGAATTTTTGGACACCCTCTATCAACAACTGCCTGTCATTACACCAGTGGGTGTGATTACCAGTGATGGAGAATATGTCAAAAGGGAGGAACTCAATGCCTCACAGCAGGCATGGCTGGCAGATTATGAACTGCTCAACTACTGTGGTATGATAGATCTGTTTGAGGAGATACGCCCATTTTACTGTATGGACTGAGTGAGAATCCTCTTGCACAACAAGTCTGGATAGGCTATACTGTAACAAGGTATAGAGAGAGGGATGTTCCCTGCTCACAAAGGAGGCATCAACAATGGCAGAGCTTGAAAAAAGTGTAAAACTTGGTACGATTATTGAGGAATTTGGACTTGAAATTCTCTATAAAGGACCAGACTATGAGAAAATTCCCCTGACTACGTTGGATGTAAACCGTCCGGGTTTACCCCTGTCTGGTTTTTTCCAGCATTTTGATGAGAAGCGAATCCTGTTGATTGGGTTGACAGAAACCACATTTTTATCAGAGATGGACAGTGAAAGCAGGAGAGCCAGATTTGATGAATTGTTCTCCTATCCAGTGCCCACCCTGATTATTACAAGAGCTTTGGAGCCATATCCTGAGTGTATGGAAATGGCACAGAAACACGAAGTCACCATTTTGCGTACTCAGGAACAGACCTCTGTTTTTATGAGTCGCCTGATTGGCAGTTTGTATAATCATCTGGCTCCCCAGATTACACGTTCTGGCGTGATGATGGAGGTATACGGGGAAGGCGTTCTGTTTCAGGGAGAATCTGGTGTAGGCAAAAGTGAGGTTGCCATTGAACTGATTCAGCGTGGGCACCGTATGATTGCAGATGATGCAGTGGAAATCAGAGAGACCAATCATGGTACCCTGATGGCAACAGCCCCAGAACTGATCCGCCACTATATGGAGCTGCGTGGCATTGGTGTGGTAGATGTGCGGCGTCTGTTTGGTATGCGTGCCATCAAAATTGAACAGGAAATTGATATGGTGATTAATTTGGAGCCATGGAATGATCGGGCAGTGTATGACCGGTTGGGTTTAGAGGTATCCAGCACAGAGATTCTGGGTGTAAAAGTGCCCTGTCTTACCATTCCAGTGAAACCAGGACGGAATCTTGCCAGTATTGTAGAAGTGGCAGCCATCAACAACCGTAACCGTAAAATGGGACATAATGCAGCGCTGGAACTGACCAAACGCATGGACGAACATTTCCAGAAGCTGATGGAAGAAGGAGAGAATTGAGTATGTACATTGGAATTGATGTAGGGGGAACCAATCTGGTGGCAGGTCTTGTGGATGGACAGGGAAAAGTGCTGGCAAAGGCGACCTGTCCAGTGGATAAGACAGCCAGCGCAGAGGAGCTGACTCATCAACTGATTCAGCTTTCCAAAGAGGCAGCAGGCAAAGCAGACTGCCCAATCAAAGACATTCAGGCGATTGGAGCAGGAATTCCAGGGCTTGTGAATAACAGCACAGGTGTGGTCATCAAAACCACCAATATGCCGTTTGTAGATACCCCATTTCGGGCAATGTTTCAGCAGGAAATTGATGCCCCTGTGTATCTTGGCAATGATGCAGATTGTGCCGCCATTGGAGAATATTGGGCTGGTGCTGCTAAGGGCTATGACCCAGCCCTCATGGTCACACTGGGTACCGGTATTGGCGGCGGTATGATCAAAAGTGGCAAGCTCTATACTGGTTTTGGTGGCATTGGCATGGAAGTAGGGCACTTGATTACCAAACAGGGCGGTCTTTTGTGTGGCTGTGGAAATCATGGTTGTTGGGAACAGTATGGCTCTGCTACCGCCCTTGTTCGGATGACACGGGAGAAAATGACACAGAGAGATGACACTGTTTTGTGGCAGCTCTGTGGCGGCGACATCCAAAAAGTGGAGGGACGCACCACATTCCAGGCAGCAGGTCAGGGGGATGAAGCAGCCAAAGAGGTTTTGGAGCAGTATCTGGATGAACTGGCAGTTGGACTGGTTAACCTTGCTAATATCCTGTTTCCAGAGGTCATTTGTCTGGGCGGTGGTATCAGCCACGCAGAAGATGCGCTGTTGCTGAACCCCTTGAAAGAACGAGTATACAGCGGCTGTTTTGATAAGACACATCTTCCCAAAATGGAGCGAGCCAGCCTTGGCAATGATGCTGGTGTGGTTGGTGCAGCTATGCTCTGTCATGTGGTGTAAAGTACCTGATAGAATTGGTCTTGGCATAGAAGCTGAGACCAATTCTTTTTCTCTGTATTCTGGAAAGTTTTCATTCCCTATTCAAATTCGCCTGAAAATTTGCTATAATTGCACTAAAATAGGAATTGCGTATCTGTGTTTACCCAGGAGGTCAATATGAATAAAATGGAGATGTTAGGGCAGTATTTGGCAGAGTGCTGCCCATCCCTCATACAGAAAAAACAGGAACCTATGTCCCGCTACACCACCTTTCGGATTGGAGGAGAGGCACAGTGGATGGTGTTTCCAAAAACAGAGGAGGAACTCAAACACTGTGTAAAAGGGGCAATCCAATATGAGGTACCCTATGAGGTAATTGGAAATGGCTCCAATTTGCTGGTTTCTGATAGGGGAGTGGATGCCCTTGTCATTCAAACGATGGGATTGGATGGAATGGAAGATCTGGGACAGGGGAAAATAAAGTCAGGAGCAGGCGTCACACTTGCAAAACTGGCAGGCTTTGCAGCACAACATGGTTTGACTGGATTGGAATTTGCACATGGAATTCCAGGCACCTTAGGCGGTGGCGTATTGATGAACGCAGGAGCCTATGGCGGTGAGTTGATGCAGGTGGTACAGTCTACCCGTTATCTGGATGAACAGGGCAATGAACAGGAAATCGAGGGGAAGGCACACCAATTCTCCTATCGGCACAGTGTATTTTCTGGTCAGAAGTGTGTCATTTTGTCCTCTGTGTTGCAGTTGCAACAGGGAGACACGCAGGTGATACGGGAGAAAATGGCACAGCTTGCCAGCCAGCGGCGGGAAAAACAGCCATTGGAGTACCCCAGTGCTGGCTCCATGTTCAAACGGACAAAGGGCTATTTTGCGGCTGCACTGATTGAACAATGTGGGTTGAAGGGACTAACAGTAGGTGGCGCACAGGTGTCAGAAAAACATTCTGGCTTTGTCATCAACCGTGGTGGAGCTACCTGTCAGGATGTGCTGACGTTGGTGAAACAGGTGCAGGAATGTGTGTTTGCGCAGACTGGCGTACGACTGGAAATGGAAGTCAAGTTATTGCCTTCTGAACGGTAACAGATAGAAAAAGCAGGGGTTCCTGAGAGAAGAAAGAGAGAGGATTCAAATGGAGTTTGTGATTATATCCGGGCTGTCTGGAGCTGGAAAAAGCAGGGCTGCTTCCATTATGGAAGATATGGGCTTTTTTTGTGTGGACAATCTGCCAGCACCCTTGATTGGAAAATTTGCAGAGCTTGGGATGGCAGGAACAGGGGAATATGACCGTGTGGTACTGGTAACAGACATCCGCAGCGGCACCAATTTTGATGGATTATTTCATGCGCTGGAGGATTTGGAGGCAATGAAATGCCCCTATCGCATTTTGTTTATTGAGGCCAGCGATGAGGTGATTATTCGCAGATATAAAGAGACCAGAAGAAGCCACCCACTGTTGGAGGAATATGGTTCCCTCAAAGATGCGATTACCAAGGAGCGGACCATGTTGGCACCCATACGGGAGCGGGCAGAGCATATCATAGATACATCCCGTCTGAGCACAAGGGGTTTGAGAGGGGAATTGCGGCGCATCTTTTCCCGTGACAGTGAGGAGCACCCGATGGAAGTGTGTGTCACTTCTTTTGGATTCAAGCATGGGATTCTGCTGGAGGCAGATTTGGTATTTGATGTACGCTTTCTGCCCAATCCCTACTATGTGCCTGAATTGCGCTCTCTGACAGGGCTTGACCAGAATGTACAGGATTATGTATACTCCACACCACAGAGCATAGAGTTCAAAAATCGTCTGATTGAGTTTGTCCGGTATCTGCTCCCTTCCTATGTAGAGGAGGGGAAGTCATCACTGGTGATTGGGATTGGTTGTACAGGGGGGCACCACCGCTCTGTGGCTTTGACCCATGCACTGACACAAGCCATTCAGGCGGCAGGCTACCCAGTACAGGAAAATCACAGGGATTTAGGGAAAAACTAGAAACCAGAAGGAGGCAACCTGATATGATGCAACCCATCCCCAACAGCCAACAGTGGGAACGGGGTCCTAAAATTGTAGCCATTGGTGGTGGTACAGGGCTGTCCACCATGCTCAGAGGGCTGAAACGATATACAAAAAATCTCACTGCCATTGTAACAGTGGCAGATGACGGCGGGGGTTCTGGCGTTTTGAGACGGGATATGGGCATGCCACCACCGGGGGATATTCGCCACTGTATGGAATCTCTTGCCAATGTAGAGCCAATTATGCAGAAGCTGTTGACCTACCGTTTTCAGGATGGTGCATTGAGTGGGCAGTCATTTGGGAATCTCATTCTGGCAGCTCTCAATGGGGTAACAGGCTCCTTTGAGGAGGCAGTGGAGCAGATGAGTCAGGTCCTGGCCATCACAGGCAGGGTGATTCCTGTAACCAGTGCCAATGTGCAGTTAGAGGCTGTGTTTGAAAATGGAACACAGGTCATTGGGGAATCCAAGATTTCAGATTTCAAAAAAAAGCAGGATTGCCGGATTCACCATGTCACCCTGCTTCCTGAACAGCCCCCTGCTTTGCCAGCAGCCTTAGAAGCCATTGAGGACGCAGATTTAATTTTGTTGGGACCGGGGAGCCTCTACACCAGTGTGATTCCTAACTTGCTGGTGCAGGGTGTGCCACAGGCGATTATGGAGGCAAATGCCATCAAATTGTATGTGTGCAATATCATGACACAGGAGGGGGAGACAGAGGGGTATACAGCAGCAGACCACCTTCAGGCATTGCTGAATCATGGGGCTCCCAATATGATTGATATTTGCCTTGCAAACAGTGCACCAGTGCCAGAATCGCTCTTGGACCGCTATCAACAGGAGGATGCAGCCCCATTAAACATTGACCAGGAGCGAATTGCACAGATGGGAATTGAATTGGTAGAAGCACCTGTAGCGCAGGACAAGGGAGATTATGCAAGACATGACCCAGAGCGTCTGGCCAGTGCCATTTTAGAGTTATATCGAAAGAAAGCCATGCGAATCTTCCGAGGGAAGGAACGCTACATTATAGAGGAGTGACACCCATGTCCTTTGGAGGAGATGTAAAATATGAGCTGTGCCGCCAGCCTGTCAATCACCGGAACCTGGCACAGGCAGAGGTCTATGGAATATTGCTCTATTGCAATACTTTTACAGAACAGGAAATCAAAATTATCACAGAACATGAGGGATTTGCCCAACGCCTGCCCGTTTTGATAAAGAAGGCATTTAAATTTGGCTTTGACACAGTACCAGATCGGGAGGGAAAATATGTTTTCACCATTCACAACCCACAAAAGCTGGTACAAATTCGCCAGAGCTATGGGATGGATGGTGGGGCGGTGGCCCTGCATATCAATTTTGGCGTGTTGGAGGAAACAGAAAGTAGAATGTCTTTCTTTAGAGGGGCATTTTTGGCAGGCGGTTCTGTAACAGACCCCAAAAAAGGGTACCATCTGGAACTAGCAACCTCACACCACAGTGTCAGCCGGGAGATGCTGGCTCTGATGAGAGATACAGAATTTACCCCAAAAGATGCAAATCGAAAGGGCAATGCGGTGATTTATTTTAAGCAGAGTGAATGTATAGAGGATTTTCTTACTGCCATTGGTGCCCCCATATCTGCGATGGATATTATGACAGCAAAGCTGGAAAAAGATTTGCGAGGCAGTGTCAACCGCCGTGTCAACTGTGATGCAGCCAACTTGGACAAGGTAGTAGAGGCGGCACAGGTTCAGATTGAGGCCATAAAAAAACTGGAGGAGGCAGGGCAGTTGGAAATTCTGCCTGAAAAATTACAGGAGACAGCCAGATTGAGGCGGGCGCACCCCTCTGACACATTGGCACAACTGGCAGAGCAGTGTGACCCACCTGTGACAAAGTCCGCATTGAATCATCGCCTGAGAAAGCTAGTGGAGCTGGCTGGAAAGTTGGAGGAAGTTTGTGAAGCAGTCACATAAGATAGGTTTGTTCCCTTCCCTCTGCTACATTATGGTGGTTTGTCTGAATCTGGGGTGGCTGTGGATGAAAGACAGGTGGTCCCTTACTATGCAGATGGCAATTCCTGTGTTGAGTTTTCTGCTGGGTGGGCTTGGTGTATGGTGGAGGACTCAGGGTGACACCAATATAGAGACAACTTCCTATCTGAGAAAAGCCCTGTGGGTGTTTACACTGTACTATATGGCAATTTTGTCTGTGTTGCTCTTTTTTGGAGGATTATTTCATTTAGATCGTGGTTGGGGTGGTAATGTCAACCTGGTGCCATTCCACACCATTCATAATTATATTCGTTTTTATCGCAATACTGGAAGTATGGTCAGTGTGTTTAATCTGGTTGGAAATATTGTCATTACCATTCCATTGGGTATGTTGCTGCCACTGCTTTGGAAAAAGCTGAGACACTGGTTTTTTACCCTTCCCATTTTGGCGGTTTTTTGCGTGGGGGTGGAATATCTCCAGTGGCTGACTGCCACAGGAACGGCAGATATAGATGATTCTATTTTGAATTTTGTGGGGGGCTGTGTGGGCTATGGTCTGGCACGGTTGGGGCAAATGATTTGGAATTGGAGAAAACGGAGGTGAGCCTATGGGGTTTGTACACTTACATTTGCATACAGAATTTTCCCTTCTGGATGGGGCATGCCGGATTGACCGCCTCGTGGAGCGGTTGAAAGAGATTGGGCAAAATGCGGTTGCTATCACAGACCATGGGGTGATGTATGGCACCATAGATTTTTATAAAGCGTGTAAAAAAGGGGGCATTAAGCCCATTATAGGCTGTGAAGTGTATGTGGCACCCAGAGGGCGCAGCCGATTTCAGAAAGTGCATGAGTACGATGCAGCCTTTACCCATCTGGTGTTGCTGTGTCGCAATGAGAAAGGCTATCAAAACCTTTCCCACCTTGCCTCCAAAGCCTTTACAGAGGGGTTTTATATTAAGCCCAGAATTGATTTGGATTTATTGCGAGAGCACAGTGAGGGATTGATTGCACTTTCAGCCTGTCTGGGGGGTGAAATTCCAAAGCTCCTTATAGCAGACCAATATGAACAGGCAAAGCAGATTGCATTGGAGATGCGGGATATTTTTGGGGAAGATGGCTATTATCTGGAATTGCAGGATCACGGGATTGCAATACAAAAGAAGGTGAACCTGGGTCTCATACGGATTCATGAGGAGACAGGAATTCCTCTGGTGGCAACCAACGATGCCCACTATCTGCGCAGAGAGGATGCCCAAATGCAGGACATTCTGATGTGCATTCAGACAGGGCGCACTTTAGAGGACACCAACCGCATGAAGTTCGAGACTTCGGAATTTTATGTCAAGAGCCAGCAGGAGATGGAACAGCTCTTTCCCAACTACCCAGAGGCACTGGAAAACACCCAAAAAATTGCAGATTTGTGTCAGGTAGATTTTGAATTTGGAAAGTACCACCTGCCCCACTTCCAGTTGCCAGAGGGGTGGGAAGATGGGGACGCCTACTTTGAGCATCTGTGTAAGCAGGGCTTTGCAAGCCGCTACCCATCCCAACCCCAGGAGTATCTAGAGCAACTTCATTATGAAATAGACATGATTCGACAGATGGGGTTTGTGGACTACTTTTTGATTGTACAGGATTTTGTGAATTATGCAAAAGAACACCATATCCCAGTAGGTCCTGGACGTGGTTCAGCGGCAGGCTCCATTGTGGCATACTGTCTAAGAATTACAGACATTGACCCAATGCAATACTCCCTCTATTTTGAACGGTTTCTGAATCCAGAGCGTGTCACCATGCCGGATATTGACATTGATTTCTGTATCCGCAGGCGGCAGGACGTGATTGACTATGTGGCACAGAAATATGCTTCTGACCACATTGCCCAAATTATCACTTTTGGAACGATGGCGGCAAGAGCTGCGGTGCGGGATGTAGGTCGGGTGATGGGGATTCCCTATGCAGAGGTAGATGCCATTGCAAAACTGGTGCCCACAGGTCCCCAAGTAAAGAGTATCAAAAAATTTGATTTGATGAAGGCATTGGAAATTTCCAAGCCGCTCAAAGACATTTATGATGAAAATCCACAGATGCGCCAACTGATTGACACAGCCCATAAAATTGAGGGGATGCCCAGAAATGCCTCTACCCATGCGGCCGGTGTGGTCATCACCAAAAAACCGGTGGAAGAATATGTACCACTGGCAAAAAACGATGATTTGATTGTGACACAGTATGTTATGACCACATTGGAAGAATTGGGACTGCTGAAAATGGATTTTCTGGGTCTGCGCAACCTGACTGTGTTAGATGACGCCACAAAACTAATTCAGCGCAGAAATCCAGAATTTCGTCCAGAAACCATTCCCATTGATGATGAGGCGACCTATCAGATGCTATCAGAAGGGCGAACCGCAGGGGTATTTCAAATGGAATCCAGTGGGATTACCAGTGTTTGTACCAGTTTGAAGCCGCAGAACATTGAAGATGTCACCGCTATTATTGCCCTGTATCGACCGGGTCCCATGTACTCCATTCCCACCTTTATTACATGTAAACACAATCCAGAAAAAGTGCAGTACAAGCACCCACTGTTAGAGCCAATCCTGTCCAATACTTACGGATGTATTGTGTATCAGGAACAGGTCCTCCAGATTTTCCGACAGCTTGGTGGGTACTCTCTGGGACAGGCTGATATGGTACGCAGAGCCATGTCAAAGAAAAAAGTGGATGATTTGGAGCGGGAGAGAACCGCATTCCTGTATGGAGATGAGAGCAGAGGAATTTGCGGCTGTGCAGCCAATGGAATTTCAGAATCTGTGGCACAGAGTATCTATGATGAGATTTTCAGCTTTGCAGAATATGCCTTCAACAGAGCCCATGCAGTGGGGTATTCTCAGATTACATACCGCACAGCATGGTATAAATGCCACTATCCAAGAGAGTATATGGCGGCATTGCTGACTTCCGTTCTGGATTCCAGCGAAAAGGTGGCAGAGTATATCAGCGAGTGTAAAAGCTGGGGCATTGCACTGCTGCCGCCAGATGTGAATGAGTCAGAGGCAGATTTCACGGTATCGCCAGAGGGCATCCGTTTTGGATTGGTGGCATTGAAAGGCGTGGGACGCAATGTCATTGAGCATCTTTTGAAGGAGCGAAACAGCAACGGAAAATTTGTAGATTTTATGGATTTCTGTCAGCGTATGTTGGGGCAGGACTTAAATAAGCGTGTGCTGGAAAGTCTCATCAAAGCAGGGGCATTTGACCGAATGGGCTATAAACGGGTACAGTTGATGCTGGTTTATGGTCAGGTATTGGACAGCATAGAGAACT
The DNA here is from genome assembly GCA_944383165.1 of uncultured Oscillospiraceae bacterium. Classification (GTDB taxonomy): domain Bacteria; phylum Bacillota; class Clostridia; order Oscillospirales; family Oscillospiraceae; genus Lawsonibacter. The sequence continues at coordinate 136 of CALWON010000027.1, read as the reverse complement.
ACCGCAGGCAGAACATTGAAGGGCAGTTGGATTTATTTGGTTTAATGGGAGAACAGTCGGGCGGCAGTGTCCTGTCTATGCCTCCCCTGCCAGATGTTCCAGAGTATACCGCACAGGAACGAATGAGTATGGAGAA
>CALWON010000026.1 GCA_944383165.1 uncultured Oscillospiraceae bacterium | reverse complement strand
GAAAGGGTGGCAGAAAGCCCAGAGGGATTCATCACCTGATGAATGGTATCCAATACATCAAATTTCTGGGCAACAAACTGGGAGAGATATTGCTCCTCAAAGAAATAGATGTAGCGGTCCCGTTCCACGCGGCGCAGCATACCACCAGTGCCAGCTACCCAGGCATCCAAACGGGCATTCAGCTCAGAATAAATAGTGGAGCGTTGGTTTTCTGTCAGATTACTCATCAAATCTTCGTAGTTGTCCAGTAACAGCACAGCTGCTACCGGACGGGTGGCATCGAACTGATCCCGAATGCGACAAAGTTCTGTAATATCCACCCAATAAATGGTGGCAAGAAATCCATTGCTGCGGTCTCCTGTGCGTACAATGTGACCATACAGACGAAAGGTACGCCCATTGAGAGCCAATTCATAGGGGGCCTCTGTTTTGCCCTCCAACAGCCAACGGGGGTCAAAATCAGGAACGATGGTGGACAGCTTTGCATCAAAGAGATGTTCTTTTTCGTTGGTTAACTGTAGGAAACGGTCATTACTCCAAATAATATCCCCATTTTCAGGGCGAAAAATCACCATAGGCAAGGGAGAATTGATCATGGTATCCTTTGTAGCCATATCTACATTGCCGGTGATGTTTTCAATATATTTGGTAATTTCCCGACGACGCTTATGGGAGTTTGTGCGGTGATAGATGCCCAACAGCAAGATGACCATCAATTCCACCAGAGCCAGGGGGAAAGAAAACCAAAAGCTCACCAATGCAAAGACCAGTAAAACAAGAAAATAGAGTTGTACACTTGGCTGCAAGATCTGAATAAACTTTCGATTCAAGAAAAATTTCCTCCTCTCCAATGAACTAGATGGAATCAGTGTTTCATTATATCAGATAAATCCTAAAAAAACAATAAGGGGGTAGGTGGAAACCAGGTTATTTTTGAGAATAAAAATCCTGTGAACAGACAGGATAGTCTATCCACAGGAGTAGAAGTCAATAGGTGGGTCTACAGGGGCTGAGTGCCCGAAATTGTCTTGTCATAGTGAGACATACTTCATTGTAATACTCTAAATATGCCTTTTTTTTCTGACGCTGTTCCCGTTGTTTTTCCTGCATCTGATGGAAAGAAACACAGGATTTATGACAGCCGGTGTGATAGTTTGGACAGTTTGTTTGACATGGAAGCATCATAAACACCCCTTTTGATTCATTCTCTGTGAGGGAGGGCAAAAAAACACGGCAAATCCCAACTGGTTCAGAATACATCTGTAACCAATGAAATTTGCCGCAGCCTATGCCTAGCCTCAATTTCCTGACTCGTCTTTTGATACCACTTCATATCAATCACCTCAGCCTTTGTTTGATGACAACTCCAGTATAGCAGACTTTCCAGAGAGAATCCAGAGGATTTATGTAATTGATCGGTTAAATTCAGGAAAAGGCAGTGGGTATAGAGGGGCTAAGCTAGCCCTAGACCAAAAGGGGCAGGCAGCCTTTGGGGCTGCCTGCCAAAACAGAATTAACGCTTGATATCATAGCTCATGTTCATAAGGTTGAGAATGGTATTTGCATCATCTGTAATATTTGCATCTCCATGGAGGGTGTGTTTGATGGCACTGCTTGCCACAGCAAAGTTTAACATATCCAGAGGCTGATAGTGGTTCATCATGGCATAAATCAGACCACTGGCAAAGGCGTCTCCGCCTCCTACCCGGTCCAGAATGTTGAAGGTAAAGAGCTTGCTTTCAAATGTCTGTCCCTTGTACCACATAAATGCCTTTAAACTGTTCTCGCTGCCACTATAGGCATAACGCACATGGCGCGCAATGCACCTCAAATTGGGATAGCGCTCCACAAAATGCCTGAAGATTTCATCCTGCTGTGCAAAGTCAGGCTGTAATGGCACATTGTCTTTCCAATCTCCAAGTTCGTGGTTGGCGTCATCTTTCCAGAGGTGATAAGGCTCAATGCCAAATAATACATCCACATAGGGCAGGCATTGTGTGCAAAAATCGCGTGCCTGTTCCCAACTCCACAAAAGGCTGCGGAAATTCCCATCAAAACTGACGGTTAAACCATGTGTTTTGGCAACTTTTAGACAGTTCATAATCAAATCTGCACAGTTGGGAGAGAGGGCAGGGGTAATGCCGCTGAGGTGCAGCCAATCATAGCCGCTGAGCAGTGCATCCAGATCCACCTGTGAGAAGTCATATTCACTGATGGCACTTTGTTTCCGGTCGTAAATCACCTTACTGGAACGAATCCCATACCCAGTTTCCAGATAATAGGTCCCTAGGCGATGGGTTGGGGTTTCGGCAGGCGTACTGAGAATGATAGGGGAACAGTGTACATCATTGCTCCGCAGCATACGAATGGCACTTTTCCCCAAACTGTTATTGGGGACAACCGTAAAAAAGGTACTGTCAATACCCAAATTAGCCAGAGCCAGGGCAATGTTTGCCTCACTGCCACCATAGCTTGCTTCAAATCCAGTCGCCATACGGATTTTCTCATAATTAGGTGGTGTAAGACGGAGCATTATTTCACCAATGGTAATAAACTTTTGTGCAGAATGGTCTGTGGGGTGCAACATAGGGAACCCTCCTCCGAATACAGAAAATTAGCATGCAAATAAACTGCGACAATCAAGACACAGAAGCAATCTTTGGAACATTGTGCCTATTTCCGTGATTACAGATTGAAATAACGCACAGCGTTGTAGTAGCAGACACCCTCTACAATCTTTTTCAGAGCAGCTTCATCATTGGGATACTCCCCATTTTCTACCCAATTACCCACCAGATTGCAGAAAATGCGGCGGAAATAGTCATGGCGTGCATAGGAGAGGAAGGAACGGGAGTCTGTGAGCATACCCACAAAGTTTCCTAGCAGACCTAGGTTGGCAAGGGATTTCATCTGCTCCTCCATACCAGTTTTGGTGTCATTGAACCACCAGGCAGAACCATGCTGAATCTTTCCGGGTAGTTCAGGGGATTGGAAACAGCCAAGCAGGGTACCCAGTTGGGCATTGTCCACAGGATTCAAAGAATAAAGAATGGTTTTGGGACATTCGCCTGTTTCTTCAAGGGCAGAGAGCAACTGTGCAATATTTCCACCACAGGTATTTTGATTGATCATATCATAGCCAGTATCTGCCCCCAGCCTACGGAATGCACGTTCATTGACATTGCGCAAACAGGAGTAGTGCAGCTGCATCACGATGTCCAGACGATGATAGGCTCTGCCCAAGTGCAGCAAAAGAACGGTTTGATACTTTTCTGCTTCTTCCACACTGACAGTCTGTCCATCCATTGCTTTTTTATAAATTGCATTGACCTCGTCCATAGATGCTGTGCGGAAAGGTACGTAGTCAAGCCCATGGTCACTGGCACGACAGCCCACAGAGGCGAAAAACTCAAGGCGGGTCACAAGAGCATCACACACCTCCTCCACACTGTTCAAAGAGGATTTTCCCACACTGTCAGCCAATTTCTTCATATAGTCCACAAAACCCTCTTTGTGAATGTTTACAGCCTTATCTGGACGGAAAGAGGGGCAAACCTTGGTGGAAATTGAGGGGTCCTCTGCAATCTTTTTATGCCATTCTAGAGAGTCAATGGGGTCATCTGTGGTGCCAATCATGGCTACATTTGCCTTCTGAATGAGACCACGAACGGTCATAGTGTCCTCAGTGCGCAGTTTCTGGCTGCAAGTTTCCCAAATTTCATCTACAGAGGCAGGGGACAGACAGCCATGATAATCGAAGAATTTGCGCAGTTCTAGATTGCACCAGTGATACATGGGATTCCCAATGGCAAGTTCCAATGCCTCAGAGAACTTGCGCATACGGTCAAGACCAGGCTGACTACCAGTCACATAGTCCTCACTCACCCCATTGGAACGCATCAAGCGCCATTTATAGTGGTCACCAGCAAATGTACCATCAGGATTTTCCCCGCCTAACCACACTTGGGCTAAGTCATCAAAACGGCGGTTTTCATAAATTTCCTGAGGGGAAATATGGCAGTGATAATCGACAATGGGAAGTTTTTCTGCGTAATCATGAAAGAGATGTTTGGCAGTTTCGGTTTCCAGCAAAAAATCTTTGTCCATAAAAGCCTTCATAAATTTGTTCCTCCTAAAAATAAATGGGGAAAAGTGCCCTTCGCTGTAATATATTATAATACTTGTATACTAGAAAACAAGATAGTGACCACAAAATAACAGCAGAAAATTTAAACCGGCAGATAAAAATCTCTGATATCATATCCCATAGTGGCGGTGCATAAGGTAAAAGGAAGAATGCAGTATGGGAGGTAGTCATTCTATGAAACCAATTATTTTGTGCAGGAAAAAGTGGCTGGTTGCCCTTGGAAGTGGAATCCTTGGTCTTGTTATCCTATATCTCGCTTGTTGCCCAGTGACTTTGGAAACCTCTGCTACTGTGCGCCAACTCCCTATTTACTGTGTACAGAGAGACCAGCCTATGATTTCCATTAGTTTTGACGCAGCATGGGGGAATGAAGACACACAGGAACTAATTGATATTTTGGAGCGATATCAGGTAAAAGCAACCTTTTTCGTGGTGGGGGATTGGGTAGAACGCTACCCAGAATCCGTCAAAGCATTGCATGAAGCAGGGCACGAAATTATGAACCACTCCAACACCCACGCCCACTACCCACAGTTGTCTGTGGATGAAATTGTGGCTGATTTACAGGCGTGCAATGAAAAAATTGAAGAAATTACAGGGGAATGCCCTACATTGGTGCGCCTTCCTTATGGGGATTATGACGACAAATCCATCCATGCAGTGCGCTCCATCGGAATGGAGCCAATCCAATGGGATGTGGACAGTTTAGACTGGAAAGAGATCCCCGCATCGGAAATTTCCCAGCGGGTCATTAACAAGGTACAATGTGGTTCTATTGTCCTATTCCATAATGCAGCTCTCCACACACCAGAGGCATTGCCTACCATTTTGGAGACGTTGATACAGGATGGATATACCTTTGTGCCCATTTCCCAATTATTATTGCAGGAAGAATATACACTGGATCATGAGGGTCGGCAGTGCCCGGTTTCCTGAGCGGAACCAGCCCTTCATCCCATCTTTCAAGCCTCCAGATATGCCAGGATCTGACGCACCATTTCCTGTTCAATATCGCCTCCATTCTGCCAAACCTGGCTCCATGCAACGGTATATTGAACTGCATCATCAATATGCCACCTGGGCTGCCAGTGGAAGGTGTGTTTTAATTTGGTGCAATCTAGCTTTAAAAAGTTTGCTTCATGAGGGGCATTGGGCTGGGCATGGCTGGACCATGTTAGTCCATTGCCCCATGTTTGACAGAACAAATCCACAAGATGCCCTGTTGTAACACAGTCACAGTCATCAGGACCTACATTGTACCAACCAGCATAGTTGCGATTCTCAAACTGTTTTTGTGCAATCATAAGGTAGGCAAAGAGTGCCTCTAAAACATGTTGATAGGGGCGAATAGAATGGGGGTTTCTCACAATAATTTCTTTTTTTGAGATTGCAGCTCGCACACAATCTGGAATGATGCGGTCATTGGCAAAATCGCCACCCCCGATGACATTGCCTGCCCGTACAGTGGAGACAGAAGGGGCATCCGGAGCATGGAAAAAGCTGTTGCAATAACTATGGGTAACCAGTTCAGAACAGGATTTTGAGTTGGAATAGGGGTCATAACCGTCTAGCATCTCATCTTCCCGATAGCCCCAACACCACTCCCGGTTCAAGTACACTTTATCTGTTGTAACATTCACAACAGATTTCACAGGAGTGCCTGTACAGCGTACACATTCCAATAAATTGACAGTTCCCATTACATTGGTCTCATATGTGAGAACAGGATTTCGATAGCTGTCACGAACAATGGGTTGTGCAGCCAGATGCAGTACAATATCAGGTTGTGCTGCCTTAAAAGCATTTGTCAATGCCTGCCGATCTCGGATATCACCGGTCCATGACGAAATTTTCTTTGAAACCCCCGACAGAGCAAACAGGTTTGGTTGTGTAGGGGCAGGAAGGGAGTAGCCTGTGATTTCTGCACCAAACAGCTGCAAAATTTCACATAGCCATGCACCTTTAAAACCAGTATGCCCTGTAATGAAAATTTTTTTCCCACGGAAAAAGGTTGGGTTTAGTATGCCCATCAATCTGCCCACACTTTCCAAGGGGCATGTCCTGAAGCCCACATCTCTTCTAGTTGCTGTTTTTCTCTCACGGTATCCATACACTGCCAAAAACCCGTGTGTTTGTATGCCATAAGCTGCCCTTCCTTTGCCACCCGTTCCAAAGGCGATTTTTCCAGTATCACATCATCGCCATCAATATACTGGATAAATTCTGGTTGGCAGACCATATATCCAATGTTGATTAGGTTGCCATCGCCCTGTGTTTTTTCCCGAAAATCGTTGATATGACCATCTGGATCAATATCCAACACACCAAACCGTTGACCGGCATTGTAGGCGGAGATTGTGACCAGTTTTCCATGGGAGCGGTGGAACGCCAAAAGGTCCTTGATATTGATATCAGATACACCATCCCCATAGGTCAGCATAAATGGTTCATTTCCCACAAAATCTTTGATCCGTCGAACACGCCCACCAGTCATAGTATGAAGACCTGTATCTACCACAGTGACCTTCCAAGGTTCAGAGGTGTTTCGATGTACAATGATTTCGTTTTTGCCCCTGGTAAAGTCGTAGGTAATGTCAGAGGTATGTAAAAAATAATCAGCAAAATACTCTTTGATTACATGCTGCTTATATCCGGCACAGATAACAAATTCTGTAATTCCATAGTAGCCATACAGTTTCATAATATGCCATAAGATTGGCATGCCACCCAAATCAACCATAGGTTTCGGTTTGAATTGGCTTTCTTCAGAAATTCTGGTGCCAAAGCCACCTGCTAAAATAACCGCTTTCATGTCTTTATCTCCTTACTATATCCACAATCCGACTATAAACGAGGGACAATGATCAGGATTATCGTTCTGTACGGATTGGATTGGTGAGAAAGTCCTGATATGCCAAACGAATACCATCCTCAAGTTCAATTGTGTGGTGCCAGCCAAGAGCATGGCTTTTTGATACATCTAAAAGTTTACGTGGTGTACCATTTGGACGGCTGGTATCCCACAGAATTTTACCCTGATACCCAACGATAGATGCTACCAGTTCAGACAATTCTTTGATACTTAATTCTTTTCCAGTGCCTGCATTTACAGTTTCATTTCCACTATAATGGTTCATTAAAAAGACACACAAATTTGCAAGATCATCTACATATAAAAACTCACGTTTTGGGCTGCCATCGCCCCAACAAGTGACAGTAGGCAGATTTTGCTCTTTGGCTTCATGAAAGCGACGAATCAGGGCTGGTAATACATGGCTGTGAGTGGGATGATAGTTGTCATTTGGACCATACAAGTTTGTAGGCATAACAGAGATAAAGTCGGTTCCATACTGACGATTTAGATACTCACAATATTTAAGACCAGAAATTTTTGCCAATGCATATGCCTCGTTTGTTTTTTCAAGCTCAGAGGTAAGCAGGTAACTTTCTTTCATTGGCTGAGGTGCCATGCGTGGATAAATACAAGATGATCCTAAAAATAAAAGCTTTTTACATCCATTTTGCCATGCAGCATGGATAACATTCATTTCCATAGTCATGTTTTCATACATAAAGTCAGCGAGTGCCTGTTGATTTGCTACAATACCACCAACTTTAGATGCAGCTAGAAACACATAATCTGGTTTCTCTTGTTGAAAAAATGTCTCAACATCTAACTGTCTACACAAATCTAAATCATGATGAGTACGCGTTACAATATTATCATAATCACAACGTTTCAGTTCACGTATAATGGAGGAACCAACCATACCCGTATGCCCTGCTACATAAATTTTAGAATTCTTTTCCATATTAAGCCCTCCAAAAGCTCTCTGCTTAAATACAAGCAGTGAATCTATAAAAATAGAAACTTCAATTCTATCACCATTATACACGTTTCCTTCTATCCGTAAAGTTGTTTTGTTATTTTTTTGGAGATATAGGTAAATATGATATAGAGAACAGTAGATTCAAATAAAACATGCCTTCTTGTTTTATACCATACATCCCTTCTTAAATGACAGAAAAAAGCACAAAAATATTTGTGACTCAAAGGAAAATCTGGTATAATAGCATAGATTTTCGGAAGAAGATGATACAGGGAAAGGGATGGTATACCGATGGCTGTAAAAAATTTGTATACTGTAGTTGTGGCAGACGATGAGGATGAATTGCGGGAGGCTGTGTGTACCATGATCCCCTGGGAGGAGTATGGGTTTTGCCTGGTTGGAAGTGCCAGCAATGGATTGGATGCTTTGCAACTGGTAGAAAAACATGAACCAGATTTGCTGCTCACCGATATCCGTATGCCATTTATATCAGGTATTGAACTGGCTCGACAGGTACGGGAAGTGAGACCGGCAATTAATATTGCATTTCTCAGTGGGTATGATGATTTTGAATACGCCAAGCAGGCCATTCAATACAACATCATTAGTTATATGCTAAAACCATTGACTATCGAGGGCATTGGTGCAGAACTGCGTATTATCAGACAAAAAATTGATGCACAATTTGAACTATTTCGACAGGCTTCTAAGGTGGAAGGGGCAGATATGCGTGCAGCTATGGTCATGCCTCTGGTGTTGGATGACTATGCCCATATGGAGGAAAGTGGGCAAATAGAGACATATGCGCAGCAATGTGGTCTGCTACGAGATGAAAAAGACAGACCCTATTATACTGTGATGGTGTCTACGCTACAGGAGGAGGATGGGAGTAGAGGGGCACCACCATCTTTTGTAGCCTCTGTGGATTCCTTGGCTGGAAAATACCTGCGAAGTGTTAGTTTTTTTACTTCCGGTCGCGTGGTTACTGTGCTACTGGGAAATCCATCCGATTTTGAAGAATATCTACATATTTTAGCAGATGAGATTGTGCAAATGGCTTCCCGTGTGCTTGGAAAGGGATGTCGCATAAGAGTTAGCCATATTGTCAGAACACTGGGAGAAATACATGGGGCATACCGAGAGGCAATGGAGGCATTGGGGCATGGAGATGGTAGAATTCAGTTTATCAGTGACTTGGCACCAGCAGTCAAAGGGGGCAATCTGCTATGTAAACGGGCAATCGATACCATTTCTCAACATTATATGGATGCCAATCTCTCATTGGTTTCTTTGAGCGCCATGTTGGATGTAAGCCCAAACCATCTCAGTGCATGTATCAAAAAATATGCAGGGGAAACCTTTATCAATATGCTAATCCGAAAGAGAATGGAGGCAGCAAAAGAACTGTTAGCAAACCCAGATTTTAAAATCCAGGATATAGCCCAGCGTTGTGGCTACACAGACCAGCACTATTTTAGCTATTGTTTTAAAAAATACTGTGGGAAGTCTCCAAATGCGTTGCGTAGACGTATGGAGGCAGAAAAAGGGAGTGAAGGTAAGTGAAACGGCACTTCTCCCATGCAGGGGTACGGATTACCACAATTTTAGTTTCTATGGTGGTAGGGGTTGTAGCAGTCATTTTATGTTGCATTATTTTACTGTTTTTGGACCGATACCGCAGTGCTATGATACAGACCGCCCGCACTACAAGCGCCCAGGCAGTGAGCCAGGTGTCCAACACAGTAAGCAATTATCTATGGGATATGGGGCAGGCAATGGAACTGGTGGAGCAGTCCATTGCACAGCCAGAACAGGAACGAAATGAGCGGTTGGATTCTTTTTTGACCTTTCGCCCAGATGTGGTGGCAGTGACAAGCTACACTGTAACAGGGGAGTTAATGCAATGTTGGTCTCTGGGCAGGGAACCCAAAGAGGACCTATTTACAAACCTTTCCTTCAATTTAGAGCAGGTGCAACATACACAAGGAACTGTGATGTCAACCCCTCATGTGACCACTTTGTTTGAAGGGTATTATCCCTGGGTTGTTACGATGACAGCACCATTGCCTCAGGGCAGTGAAGTAAGTTGGGTCTCGTTGGATTTGAGTTTTTCCAGTCTTTCTAGCTATATCAATAATGTAAGCATTGGGCAACGTGGCTACTGTTTTTTAATGGATGAAAAAGGGAATATGGTTTACCATCCCCAACAACAGCTTCTCTATGCTGGGCTAAAGGAGGAGGACACAGAGCGTTTGGCAAAATTGCCGGATGGGACCTATGACGATGATGCCATGATCCATTGTATCACAAGTGTGGAAGGCAGTGACTGGAGAGTGGTGGGGGTGAGCTATGTTGATGAGCTGGTCAATCGAAATGTAGTGGAGATGTTAAAAATTTCCGGTGTTGTTGCGGTGGTCATCTTATTGGTTGCGTTACTGACCAGTTGGCTACTGTCCAACCTGTTGGGGCAGCCGCTGAAAAAACTAGCATCTGCAATGGAGAGTTTTGAGGCAGATGCAGACCATTTTACCTACTGCCCCGTTGGGGGGACAAAAGAAGTACAAGAATTGTCCTGTTCCTTTGGGCATATGGTAATGCGCATTCAACAATTGATGACAACCGTACGGGAAGAAGAAATCAATCTACGTAAAACAGAACTAAAGGCATTGCAAGCCCAAATCAACCCACATTTCCTCTACAACACATTGGATTCTATTGCCTGGATGTGTGAGCGGGGACGCAATGCAGATGCTGTCCACATGGTGCATGCACTGGCATGCCTGTTTCGTATTAGTATCAGCAAAGGGCATGAACTGATTCCCATTGCAAAAGAAATCCAACACGCAGAAAGCTATCTGCAAATACAGAAATACCGCTATAAGAATCAATTCACTTACCAATTTGATGTAGACCCACAGTGCCTAGATTACTACTGCAATAAAATCACCCTTCAGCCAATTTTGGAAAATGCCATCAATCATGGCTTGAATTTGCTGGTGGATGAGGGACAGATTTTGGTGAAGGTATATCAGGATGGGGAGGATATCATCTTCTGTGTACAAGATAATGGGGTTGGTATGAGTCAGGAAAAAATTGAGGCGGTGCTACAGGATGGCAAACGGGAAAATACAGGGATTGGCATAAAAAATGTCAATGACCGGCTGAAAATTTATTTTGGCAAAGAATATGGACTGCAAATTTCCAGTAAACCGGATGAGGGAACCTGCGTCACCATTAGAATGCCCAAACAGCGGGAGGGAGAGTATGGCAAGTAGACAGAGTATATGGATTGTAGTAGGGCTCTTGTTGTTTGGGCTTTGTGGTTGCACCACACAGACAACTGCACCAGAACAGCATTCTGTGGCTCTAGTGGCAAAATCTACAAAAACTGAATTTTGGTTATCTGTTTTCGCAGGTGCAGAGGCAGCAGCCACAGAATACAACTTAAAGCTGACAATTATGGGACCGGAGACAGAGGAGGACTATGAGACGCAGAATGAAATGGTGGCACAATGTGTAGAACAGGGGGCACAGGCACTGGTATTTTCTGCAATTGATTATGATAACAATGGAGCAGCCATTGATGCAGCGGCGAAAGCGGGAACCAAAATTGTAGCGATTGACAGCAATGTAAATTCTGAGGCAGTCAGTACCTATATTGGAACGGATAATTACGCAGCAGGGCAGATGGCGGCTCAGGCAGCGTTGGAGCGAGTGGAAGGGCAACTGAAAGTGGGGATTATTAACTATGATATGAGTAGTGCCAATGGACAGGAACGGGAACGAGGTGCCATTGATACCTTTACAGCGAGTGGAAGGGCAAAAGTATATGGTGTCATCAATACATTGGCAGAGGCATCCCAGTCCAAATTGGATACAATCAATCTACTGCAACAATACCCTGATATCAATGTGTTACTGGCGTTCAATGAGCCAACCAGTATGGGGGCAGCACAGGCAGTGGAGGAAATGGACTGTGTGGAACAGATTTTTTTGGTGGGGTTTGATTCCAATGTAGAAACGGTAGATGGTTTGCAGGAGGGGAGTGTGGATGCACTCATTGTCCAGAATCCCTATGCAATGGGGTATCTAGGGGTGGAGAGTGCCTATAAATTACTGACTGGTCAGGGGGGCACATTACAGGAGACTGTGGATACATCCACTCAGATTGTAGACAGAAATAATCTGTTTTCTATGGACAGTCAAAAAGCCCTGTTTTCCTTTGAACAACGCAGAATACCGTAAAAGTGCACAAAATAAGAGGATATGCTTTTGGTATTGTGTCGGAAAACAATAAAAATTTACCCATGATTCGGTGAAAATTCCCCTTGTTTTTTTACGTCATTTCCACTAAAATTACAGGTGTCAGGTGGGACTTCACTGGTGAAACCCACAAAATGTGAGGAATGAATGAAAAAAGGAGAATGAACATGAAAAAAGCACTTGCACTTACCTTAGCGGCAACCATGGCTCTTGGTTTAACTGCCTGTACAGGCGGCACCACATCTTCAGGTTCTACAACAGGCTCCACATCAGGTACAACCTCCAGCGCAGCCGGCAGCGGCACAGGAACCTCTCAGGTTGCCAACAAGGACAAGCCCTTAGTTTGGTTTAACCGTCAGCCCTCCAACAGCTCCACTGGTGAGTTGGACATGAACGCTCTGAGCTTCAACAAAGATACTTACTATGTTGGTTTCGATGCCAACCAGGGTGCCGAACTTCAGGGCACCATGATTATGGATTACATTAAGGCAAACATCGACACCATCGACCGCAATGGCGACGGTATCATCGGCTATGTATTGGCCATTGGTGATATTGGTCACAATGACTCTATTGCCCGTACTCGTGGCGTACGTGCTGCTCTGGGTACCGCAGTTGAGGTAAATGGAGCCATTGACAGTGCTCCAGTTGGTACTAACACAGATGGCACTGCAACCGCAGTAAAGGACGGCACACTGGAGGTCAATGGTAAGACCTACACCATCCGTGAGCTGGCTTCTCAGGAGATGAAGAACTCCGCTGGTGCTACTTGGGATGCTGCGACTGCTGGTAACGCCATTGGCACATGGACTGCTTCCTTTGGTGATTCCATTGATGTAATTGCTTCTAACAACGACGGTATGGGTATGTCCATGTTCAACGCATGGTCTAAGGAGAGTGGTGTTCCCACCTTCGGTTATGATGCCAATGCTGACGCTGTGGCAGCCATTGCAGAAGGTTACGGCGGAACCATCAGCCAGCATGCTGACGTTCAGGCTTACCTGACTCTGCGTGTACTGCGCAACGCCCTGGACGGTGTGGATATTGATACTGGTATCGGAACTGCTGACAGTGCAGGCAATGTGCTGACCGATGATGTGTATTACTATGATGAGGAGCAACGCTCCTACTATGCTCTGAACGTAGCAGTTACCGCTGAGAATTATCAGGACTTCATGGATTCCACAAAGGTCTATGAGCCAGTTTCCAACCAGTTGGATGCTACCACCAGCCCTGAAAAGAGTGTGTGGCTGAACATCTACAACTCTGCTGATAACTTCCTCAGTGCTACTTATCAGCCCCTGCTGCAGAACTATGATGATCTGCTGAACCTGAAGGTAGAGTACATCGGTGGCGATGGTCAAACCGAGGCCAATATCACCAACCGTCTGAGCAACCCATCCGCCTATGATGCCTTTGCCATCAACATGGTGAAGACCGATAACTCTGCTTCTTATACTGCTCTGCTGAGCCAGTAATAGGAAAAAATCGGTGGGTTTTGTTCCAACCGAGTAATCAGTACGTGTAATGTTGTGGTTCGGGAGAAGGAATTCTCCGTTCTGGGAAGCGATTCTCTGTACGGCAGAAGGAATTCTCCCGAAGCACTTCTAAGGAAGATTGACCCGGCAGGTTCGGCCTTTTGCTGACTCTGCCAAAGCAGCCAGCTTCCACAAAGTTGGGAGAGGTGCTGTTGGAATTTGCAATAATGGGAGTAACTACAATGGCAGATGCGAAAGACGATATTGTCCTGTCCATACGTGGTATGTGTAAGTCTTTTGGTCGCAATCGGGTGCTGGATCACATCAATCTGAACGTGAAGCGTGGCACCGTGATGGGGCTGATGGGCGAAAATGGTGCTGGCAAGTCCACCATGATGAAGTGTCTGTTTGGCACCTACCAGAAGGACGAGGGAAAGATTTTCCTAAATGGAAAAGAAATCAATTTTACAGGTCCCAAGGATGCACTGGAAAATGGAATTGCTATGGTGCACCAGGAACTGAACCAGTGCCTGGAGCGCAATGTAATTGACAACCTGTTTCTGGGTCGTTATCCTACCACATCTACTGGCATGGTAGATGAGGGACGCATGAAGAAGAAAGCTTCAGAGTTGTTCAGAAAACTGGGCATGACTGTCAATTTGACACAGCCTATGCGTAATATGTCTGTCTCACAAAGGCAGATGTGCGAAATTGCAAAGGCAATTTCCTATAATTCCAAAGTAATTGTATTGGATGAGCCCACCTCATCTCTGACTGTGCAAGAGGTGGATAAGCTCTTTGAGATGATGCGGATGCTCAAGGAGCAGGGCATTGCTCTCATTTATATCTCTCATAAGATGGATGAGATTTTTGAGATTTGTGATGAAATTTCTGTGTTGCGCGATGGCAACTTGGTGATGACAAAAAGTTCTAAGGAAACCAATATGAATGAGCTGATCTCCGCTATGGTGGGACGCTCTTTGGAAAGTCGTTTCCCACCAGTGGACAACACCCCAGGAGATACCATTCTGTCTGTGCAACACCTGTCTACAAAGTACGCCCCACATCTTCAAGATATTACCTTTGATGTGCGGGAAGGTGAAATTTTTGGTCTGTATGGTCTGGTGGGTGCAGGTCGTACAGAGCTGATGGAGACTATCTTTGGTGTGCGAACCCGTGCAGCCGGTCGTGTTTACTTTAAAAACCGCCTGATGAACTTCAATAGTGCAAAAGAGGCCATTGACCATGGGTTTGCCATGATTACAGAGGAACGGAAAGCAAACGGGTTGTTCTTAAAATGCGACCTCACCTTTAATACCACCATTGCAAACCTGAACCAGTATAAATCAGGCATTGCACTATCCGATGTGAAGATGGTCAAAGCAACCAATAAGGAAATTAAGACCATGCACACCAAATGCATGGGACCAGACGATATGATTGCCAGTCTGTCAGGCGGCAACCAACAGAAGGTGATTTTTGGTAAATGGCTGGAGCGGGAGCCGCAAATCTTTATGATGGATGAGCCAACCCGTGGCATCGACGTAGGTGCAAAGTACGAAATTTACGAGCTGATTATCAACATGGCAAAACAGGGAAAAACCGTCATAGTGGTTTCTTCTGAGATGCCAGAGATTTTGGGCATTACCAACCGAATTGGGGTGATGTCAAATGGACACCTCTCTGGAATTGTCAATACAAATGAGACAAACCAGGAGGAGCTGTTGAGACTCAGCGCAAAATACCTATAGTGGGAGATAACGTATATGGCAGCGGTAAAAACAAATATTTTAACGGCTGAACAGGAGGCAAAGCTCCGTCAGTCCATTGATGAATATGTAGGCAGCATCCAAAGTAAGATTGATGCACTGCGTCAGGATGGCACCGATAAGGTGGTAGAATTGCAAAACAATTTGGATAGCCTGAAGCGTGACCGGATTTATACACAACAGGAAAAAGATGCACTGGCAGCCAAGTGGAATCAGGAGCTGGAGCAGGCAAAGGCGGTGGAAGCAAAAAACAAAGATGAAATTTCCCGCCTGATTGCAGATGCTGAGACATACTTGAACGCACACTTTGATAAGGACTACTATCAGGCTGTGGTTGCAAGCTGTAAGGAAGAAAGAGCAGAGGCGCAGGCGAAGTATCAGGAATCTGTGGCAAGACTTCAAAAAGAGCATCAGGAGACCATGTCTAAGCTCACAGATCAGCATGAGATTAAGGATGAGAAGTACGTCCACAAAAATCGCCTGTTTGATGCAAAAATGCAGCTTGCCAAGGATTTGCAGGAGGTAAAGGACAGACAGCACAATGCCTTTGATCATCGCTATCATTTGATTGATTTGTTGCGCATGTCTCGTTTTACTATTGGGGAGACAATCCAACAAAAGTGGGAAAACTACAAGTACACATTTAATCGCCGTGACTTCCTGTTGCGCAATGGATTGTATCTTGCCATCATTGTCATTTTCATTGGTCTGTGTATTGCTACTCCCATTGTCAAGGGTCCCAATGTACAGCTTTTGACCATGAACAATGTGCTGAACATTTTGCAGCAGGCCTCTCCCAGAATGTTCCTGGCTCTGGGCGTTGCTGGTCTGATTCTGCTGGCTGGTACTGACCTGTCCATTGGTCGTATGGTTGGTATGGGTATGACAACCGCTACCATCATCATGCACCAGGGTCCCAATACTGGTTCTGTTTTTGGTCATATTTTTGACTTCTCCACGATGCCAGTTTTTGTTCGTGTTGTTCTTGCATTGGTGGTATGTATTATATTGTGTACTGTTTTTACTACCATTGCCGGTTTCTTTACAGCAAAGTTTAAGATGCACCCCTTTATTTCTACTATGGCCAATATGCTGGTCATTTTCGGACTGGTTACTTACTCCACAAAGGGTGTTTCCTTTGGTGCTATTGACCCCAACATTCCCAAAATGATCATTCCTCGCATTAACAATTTCCCCACCATTATTTTGTGGGCAATTGCAGCTATCGTTGTGGTATGGTTTATCTGGAACAAGACCACCTTCGGTAAGAATCTGTATGCAGTAGGTGGCAACCCTGAAGCAGCAGCAGTATCTGGTATCTCTGTATTCTGGGTTACTGTGGGAGCCTTTGTTATGGCTGGTATTCTGTATGGCTTTGGTTCCTGGCTGGAGTGTATCCGCATGGTTGGTTCTGGTTCTGCCGCTTATGGACAGGGCTGGGAAATGGACGCCATTGCAGCTTGTGTGGTAGGTGGTATTTCCTTTACCGGTGGTATCGGTAAGATTTCCGGTGTAGTCGTTGGTGTGTTTATCTTCACCGCTCTGACCTATGCCCTCACCATTCTGGGTATTGATACCAACCTGCAATTTGTGTTCTCTGGTATTATTATTCTGGTGGCTGTTATGCTGGACTGTCTGAAGTATGTTCAGAAGAAGTAAGAGAACATAGCAAATTGAACTGTACTATAAAAATGCACCTGAGCAGAATTGATTTCTGCTCAGGTGCATTTTCTTATGTTGTTTTGAAAGATAGACTCATGGTTTCAAAGTGGAACCATCAAATGTCAAGAGCTGCATGATAGCCCCAGTAGACTGCATTGGTGATGGTGGATACTCTGGAAGCATCTCCAATGACACGGACAAAGGGGGCTGTATCTTGCAGTGCATCTACCATATCTGTGCGGGAACGCTGTCCCAGTGCACAAATGACACTGGTACCGGGGAGCAAAATCTGTTCACCAGTATGGGTTTCACACAAAATTCCATCTGTACGCACTTCCAAACCACGGTAGCCGGTGTGAACAGTCACATACTTGTCCAACTCTTTCAACATGAGAGGGCGATGGCGTACATTGGCATCTGGGGCAAGCATGTCACGCATTTCTACCAGATGAACCCGTTTTCCCTCCATTCCCAAATGGATGGCACACTCACAGCCTGCAAGTCCACCACCAAAGACAACTACATCCTCTGTCACCTTGTCTTTTTGCTTGTAATAGTTATTGACAATGACAACATTGGGACCATTTAATCCAGGAATTGGTGGCACAAGTGGTGTGGAACCAACTGCTATAATCAACGCATCGGCGTTTTCGGAGGTAACATAGTCTGGCGTTACTTCTGTATTCAGTCGAATTTCGACACCCGCCTTGCGTGCCAGACGTTCATAGGTTCCAGAGAGCTGATACATTTCATATTTGAATGGGAGAGCCTGTTCACTTTTCAGAATTCCACCCAGTTCTGATTCCTTTTCACAGAGGATGACCTGATGTCCTCGACGTGCAGCAGTATAGGCGGCATACAGCCCACCGGGACCACCGCCAGCCACAAGAACTTTTTTCTTCATAGGTGCAGGGGAAATTTCCACTCCATCCAGTTCACGTCCAATGAGTGGGTTTACTGTGCAGCGGCGTGTAGCAGTGGCAGCACGCTCTGCCATACAGGTGAAGCAGCGCAGACACCGAACGATTTCATTTTCTCGCCCTTCCATTACCTTCCGTGGCAGTTCTGGGTCAGCCAGTAAAGCACGAGCCATATAGACCACATCTGCCTGACCAGAGGCAATAATTTGTTCCATCTGTTCTGGGTCGTTCAGCCCACCAATGGTGGCAACTGGAACTTTCACATGTTTTTTGATTTCGGATGCCAGATAGACATTACAGCCATGTTCTTTGAACATAGAGGGGTGTGTATCACCAAAGCCACGCTGATAGGTTCCAGCGGATACATGGAGCAGGTCTACATAGTCCTCTAACTGCTGGGCAATTTGAATGCCTTCAGACAAATCATAGCCACCCTCAAACAGTTCAGAGCCACTCATACGCAGTTCAATGGGGAATCGGGGACCCACAGCTTGTCGAACAGCAGTTAAAACCTCTTTTGCAAAGCGACAGCGATTTTCCAGAGAACCACCATATTCATCCGTACGGTGGTTAAAATAGGGGGACAGGAATTGATTGATGAGCCAGCCATGCCCTGCATGAATCATCAGCATTTCAAAGCCTGCCCGTTTAGCAAGCCCAGCAACCGTTCCGTAGGCAGCTACAATTTCATCAATCAGTTCTTTTGTCAGTTCCTTCACTTCCACACCATCTGGGCGTGTCGTGGCAGAGGGTCCCCATTGACACAGTTCGTGCTGACGATTTTTGTCGGTCATATAAGTACCTGCATACATCCCAGAGTGGGACAATTCCAGACTTGGGATGCTGCCATGACGACGAATGGCGTCTGCGGTATAGGTGGCAGAAGCCAGAGAATTTAGAATGTCAGTGTCCAAATGATAGGCATGGGAGCCATCTGTGGCGGGATGCACCATACATTCAGATACAGTAACTGCACCAGCACCACCACGGGCACGTAACTCATAAAATGCGGTGGATTTTGGACCAATACAGCCATCATTGGTAATATCCGTGCCACCCATAGGGGCAGAAAACATGCGGTTTTGAAAGCGAACACCTGCTAAGGTGATAGGCTGAGACAAATGAGGGAATTTTCTTTCCATCTTATATCACTCCTTTTGTCTAAAAATGTACTTAGGAACAATCCTTGAGACAGTTTTTCAGGAAACGGTGAATCAGCTCAACGCCCCCCTCCCATTGATCTATGCGATTGATGAAAAAGCCATGTACACAGCCTTCAAAGCGTTTTGCAGTGACTTCCACACCAGCCTGCACCAGCTTTTGGGCAAATGCCTCACATTCAGCCGCCAAACTGTCATCTCCAGCGGAAATAACCAAAGTTTTAGGAAATGCAATAAGCTGTTCTCTGCTGGCAAAGAGGGGAGATACTTGGGGATCATCTGCCTTTTCAGGGATACAGTAAAGGGCGTTGTAATTTCTGGCACGCTCAGCAGGCATGTCACGCTCTGGATGCACTTTATCAGCTGGATCTGTTTTTAAATCCAGAGGAGCATAGGCAATTAAGGCACAGATGGGATGTAGTTCTGGATGAATTGCCTCCTCCATACACACATTGGCGACCAGATTGCCACCAGCACTCTGTCCCAACAGGATAAGCTTGTCTGGGTCACAGTCCAGAGAGGCAGCATTTTGCTTTGCCCAAAGAGCAGCCGCCCTTGCCTGATGAACGGCTGTGGGGAAAGGATGGTCTGGAGCAAGTGCGTAGTCTACATCTACGACCACACACTGGAAGGTGGAGGCAATGCGGCGGCAGAACAACTCATCTCGATCACTGCGACCTCGAATAAAACCCCCACCATGATAATTGACCACAATGGGGGCACCAGCCTGCACCTGAAATGGTACAGTCAGATAGAGTGTAACTGGGGGCTGTCCATCCACTTCCACAAATATGGGACGCACTGAGCAGGGGTATCGGTTCATTTCCTCTTGGGAGATGACAGGTTGGGCAAGGCGAGGGGTACTGGCTTTCATCTGCTCAACCAATAACTGCTTTTCCTTTTGTTCCATTGCAGAACACCTCACGAAATTAGATTGATGGTGCCATTATAGCGCACTTTTTTTCGGAAAAACAAGGGATTGGTCAATAGTAATTGTTGATGGTTCCATATCAAAATCTTTGGGCTGTCTGCCCAAAAAACAGGGTAGACACAGGGGGAAATTTAGACTAGAATGGGGAAAAATAGAGGGAGGGGCTCCGCCATGAGTTTGGATAAATTTGACTATGTGTTAGCACTGGCAGAGGAGAGAAATCTGACAAGGGCAGCAAAGAAAACCTTTATTTCTCAGCCTGCATTGACCAACTATATCAATAAGCTGGAAAGTCAGTTAGGAGTAAAATTGTTTGACCGGACGGTAACACCCATTCAGATTACCCGTGCCGGCTCACTGTATATTGAACGAATGAAAAAAATACAGATGGCAGAGAATAGCCTGCTCAGTGAATTAAAGACGCTCGGAACACAGGAGACTGTGTTTCATTTTGGAATTGGTGCCACCCGAGGCAGCCATTGGCTGCCCTACCTTCTTCCAGAATTTTGTAAACGACATCCAGAGGTTGCCTTGCAGCTCCATGAACATGGAGAGAGTTTTTTGGAGGATGGTGTCAGACAGGGAGAAATTGATTTGGCTTTTGGGGTACTCAATACCAGTTATCCAGAATTGGTGTATGAAAAGTTGACAGATGAGATGGTTGTATTGGCAATTCCACGTTCTTTTGAATGTGTCTCTCAATTTTCACAGTATCAGGCAACCAGTACTCAGCCAGCCCTCATGGACCCAAGCAGGCTATCTGGTCTCCCTTTTTTATTGCCCTATCCTGGGAATGGGTTTTACCGCTGTGCGCAACTGTTGCTCAGTCAGGCACAGGTGGTGCCTGGACGAATTCTCAACTACTCCAATATGAATACCGCCTACCAACTGGCAGCCAGAGGGGTGGGTGCTCTATTTATTACACGTGCCATGTTTGACTATTTCTTGCCTCACTTAAAAGAAAATCTTGCATTTTGTACTCTGCAAAATCCGGTTTATCAAAGAACGTCGGTGGCAGCCTATCAAAGTGGAAATCCCCGTATGCCATTGATTCAGGAGTTGATCCAGTTGACCCGTGAGTTTTTACTACCGGCATTAAATGGAGACATTGGATTCCTGTCTGAGTAATGTTATGGTTTACTTATGGTTTCATCACACAACGATATTAGACGAATGGCGTTTTCTCAGCTATGCTAACAGTATCATAATGAGTCCAGTATGAGTTGTGCAAAAGCATAGAAGGAGGAAACAAACAATGAAAATTACAAAATTCGAGTACATTCAAGCTGGTAAGTATTTGTTTTTAAAAATTCACACAGATGCTGGAATTGTTGGCATTGGTGAAGCAGGCGCATGGGGCTATCTGGATGGGGTCATTGGTGTACTAAAAAAGTTGGAGGGCTACATGGTAGGTCAAGACCCCAGTCGTATAGAGCACCATTGGCAATATATGTATCGAAGCATGTATTTCCGTGGTTCTATTGTGATGAGTGCCATTGCTGCTATTGATATTGCGCTGTGGGACATTAAGGGCAAGGCATTAGGGGTTCCTGTGTATGAACTGTTGGGTGGAAAGTGCCGTGATAAGGTGCGTACTTATCCCGCTGTATTTAAGTTCACACCGGAAGATATGGCTGATGCCTGTGTAGAAATCAAAAAACAGGGCTTTACCGCTGCTCGGCTGATGATTACAGGGGATATTCGAGCAAAAGAAGCCCCCTATGAAGATAGCATTTTCAGCCATCGGGTTGCAGCACAGGTTGCCAGAGTCAAGGCATGCCGTGAGGCGGTGGGGGATGACTTTGACTTGATTTTAGAAGTACACCGCTCTATGAGTGTGATGGATGCAGTGGCATTTGCCAGAGCAGTAGAGCAATACAACCCACTGTTTTTAGAGGACCCCATTGCACCAGACAGCGATGAAGTCATGGCAGAGGTGGCATCTAAAACCAGTTTGCCCATTGCCACAGGGGAACGGTTTATCAATATTCAGGAGTTTGAAAATCTGCTGATGAAAAAAGCAGCCCGCTATGTGCGCCCAGATGTCTGTGCTATGGGTGGTATCACTGCCTGTAAAAAAGTGGCTTCTATTGCAGAAAGTCACTATGTGGATATTGTGCCCCACAATCCTCTGGGACCTGTGTCCACAGCCGCCTGTTTACAATTAGATGCCTGTGTACCCAATGTAGCCATTCAGGAATTCCCCAGTTTCTATCTTCAGGGCAATGAAAAAGAGATGATTACCACAGAATTGGAGTTGGATAAAGGATTTTTGGTGGTACCAAATGCCCCAGGTATTGGAATTGAGTTGGTGGAAGATATTTCCGAAAAGTTTCCACCAGCCCCACGCAGTATCAACTGTCAAATTTCATTTGATGGTTCTGTACGGGATGTGTAACAGATTGATTTTGTCCCCACCGGTTGGTGGGGATATTTTTTGTCCGTACCATCAAAAAAAGTTATAGATTCATATTTAAAAAATTCAATTTTTTCTCAACCAGATAAAATGACTCTGCTATTTTTGTGAATCATGCAAAAAGATTGCTTTCTGTTTGGGTACAATTACAGGAAATTATCAACCGATAAACAAACAATATTTTACTTTCTTTTAGGCAACCTGTAACATAAAACGCAGGAAACGGAAGGTGCACTTCCTGATGTGTCAGGGTTTATGCCATCTTTATTTGACCAATGGAGAGGGCAAACAATGAGAAAGGGTGAGTTGTTTGTTATGAGTAATCAGTTGATTCTCTGTCTGGTAATCAGTGCCATTACAGTTGGGTTTTATGTCTATGGCAAATTCCCCATGGCTGTGGTTGCAATGGCATCCGTGGCTGCCTATTTGGTGACGGGATGTATTGATGGAGCTACTGTGCTGGGGTATTTTGGAAACAATAATGGCATTATGATTATGTCCATGTTTGTGGTTGCTGCTGGATTTAGTAAAACACAATTTGTCAAAAATGTGGCAGACGCATTGACAAAGTTTGCACAAGGCAGTTTAACCAAAATTATGTTAGGCTATGTACTGGTTGCCATTCTGCTCAGTCAGTTTATCCAAAGTCCTGTGGTTGTGTTTGGTATTCTGGCTCCTCTGCTGACACAGACAGTAGAAGGAATTGGTGTGAAACCATCTAAGGTAATGTTTTCTTTGGGTGTTGCTTCCATTGCAACCTGTTCTGCCTTCCCTCTTGGTTCTGGTGCCACAGTGGCTGCGGAGTTGAATGGCTATCTAGCTGCTGGTGGCTATACAGATTATGTGGTACAGTTGACTGACCCCATGAAGGCACGTCTGCCACTGGTCATTGTGTGTGCTCTGTACTGTATCTTCATTGCACCCAGACTGGCACCAGATGAGCCTGTGGTTGAGATTCAGCAAAATGAAAATCGTGGTGCGCAGGCTGCGGTTCATAGAAAGCAGTTGCCAAAATTCCAGGAAATCTGTGCCTTTGTAATTTTCTTTGGCACCACCATTGCACTAATTTTTCAGAAAGCAGTTGGATTAGATACTTGGATTATCTGTGTGGTAGCGGCTGTGTTGATGGTAGTGACAGGGGTGCTTTCTCAGGATGAGGCAGTGGCTGCCATGCCCACTTGGATGTATTTGCTGTTTGTTGGCTCCTTGTGTATGGGTGGTGCGCTGACTGCCACCGGTGCAGGGCAGTTGATTGGTGATGCAGTGGCTTCTGCTGCCAATAGTTTACAGAATCCATTCCTCATTTACCTGATGTTCTTTATCATCCCATTCCTCATGACCCAGGTCATGCAGAACCGTGGTGTCATGTTGATTTTTATTCCTTTGGCTGCCCAAGCATGTAAGAGTATGGGAGCAAACCCCATTGGTATTGTGATTTGTGTACAGGCTGCCTGTTTGACTGCATTTATGACTCCAATGGCAACCGCAGCTGTGCCCTATTATATGGCAGCAGGTGGTTATGATATTAAAAGTGTATTTAAACAGTCTGCCATTCCAGCAATCCTGTTCTGTATCGTAAGTGTTGTCTGGTCTGCAATTGCATTTCCTCTGTATTAGAAAGAGAAAAATTTCATCCCCCACTATATCTTTTAAAAAGATGTAGTGGGGTTATTTTTGTAGTAAAATGGCTATTGGACAGCAAAATGAACAACGATTGCAAAGCTGATTGTAGTATAGTATAATTGAAATGCATTAGAGAATAGAAAAGATTTTGTAGAATACAATAATTTACATAGATTGATAAGTATATAAAGTTTAAATATAGTTGCAAATGTAAGGGAGGAATATCTATGGGAGTGAATTTAACAGAACATATAGCACCACAGAGAAAAAGACAAAAACTTGGTGAAAAACATCCCATTTCAACACCATATGTAGCACAATTTATTCCTATTTATGTGTGTAATTTTACATGTAAATATTGATGTCATACCATTACAGTGGAAGAATGAAAGTTTGTTTCAAAACGACTAATTATGAATTATATGAGAAGTGTATACAAGAATTAGCACAATTTTCAGAGAAAATTAAAAATCTTTACTTTGTTGATATGCAGAACCATTACTGTGTTTCAATCTTGTGAGGTGTGAAGGTGGTTTAGAAGTTTCTCAAAAGATGACATTAAAAAGTACACACCAATAAATAAAATGTGTATGTCAAAAAATATTACAAAGAGATTATTAACACTCAAAGAAAGGAATTGTTTACAACTATGAGACTATCTGATTATGTGATGTCATATCTAGAACAGTTACAGATAGACAACATCTTTATGCTTAGTGGGGGCGGTATCATGTATTTAGTGGATGCCCTAGGACGTAGTAGAATCCACCATGTTTGTTGTCACCACGAACAAGCGGCAGCCATTGCGGCACAGTCCTATGCAATGAAACGCAATGGATTAGGTGTTTGTCTGGTGACAACAGGACCAGGGGGAACAAATGCATTGACAGCCACAGGTGCGTCGTATGTGGATTCCACCCCAGTTCTTTTTCTTTCTGGGCAGGTGAAACGGGCAGATTTTGCTTCTAAACGCCATGTAAGACAGTTTGGAGCACAGGAAAATGACATTGTGTCTATGGCAAAGCCTGTTACAAAGTATGCAGTTTGTGTTACAGATGCCACAGAAATAAAATATCATCTCCAAAAAGCGATTTATTTGGCTACACACGGCAGACAGGGACCTGTATGGCTAGACATTCCATTGGATATTCAAAATGCCGAGATTGAACCAGAGCAGCTCTGTGGATTCACACCAGATAAAATATCAGAACCAGATATTTTGGCTGAGAGACAACCAGATTTGGAAATGTTACATAAAGTAGTTTATCATACAGTGACATTACTCCAAAAAGCCAAGAGACCCCTCTTTTTAATTGGACATGGAGTGGTGGCAAGCAGAGCAGAAGATCTGTTTTTGCAAGTACAGAGAAGATTGAAAATTCCTGTGGTAGCAACTTGGAGAGCACTTCATGTTATGGATTCTGATGATTCGTATTTTTTTGGCAGTCCAGGGTTACAGGCATGTCGGTATTCCAATCTGATTACACAAGGAGCAGACTTGCTCATTGTTTTGGGAAGCAGACTGGATAATATGATTACTGCTTTTTCTGAAGAACATTTTGCCTGTCGTGCCCAAAAGATCATTGTAGATATAGATGAAGCAGAGATTATGAAACTGGATATGCAAAATGTTACTCCAGTTGTGTGTAACGTCAAAGACTACTTGGATACATTGTATCAAACGGTTTCTAATTTTGATATGCCCCAATATGAAGATTGGCATATTTTTTGTGGAGACTTAAAAAAGAAGTATCCATTGACCGAAGAAAAACAGGATCCACCAGTAGAAGGAATAGATTTATATAAAATGGCAATGGAGATCTCAAATCATTGTGGTGAAAATGATACTGTTGTGGTATCCTCTACCAGTCGTTGTAACACAGCAGGGCATATGGCGTTTCATCATAAAGTAAATCAACGTGTCATTTCCTCGATGGGATTTGGTTCCATGGGGTTTGCGTTACCATCTGTGATAGGTGCATGGTTTGGATCAAAGAAAAATAGAGTTGTGATGCTAGAAGGAGATGGAAGCTTACAGCTTAACTTACAGGAATTACAAACGATTGTGACCTACTGCATTGATGCAAAACTCTTTGTTTTTCATAATACAGGTTATGCTGCAATAGCTACCATGCAAGACAGAAATTTTGACGGTTTTCATGTGGGATGTGACAAAGAAAGTGGTGTAGAAATGCCTGATTTAGAAAAAATTTCCTGTGCCTATGGAATACCATATTACTTTGTAAAGGAAAAAGAACAGCTTGTTAACACGGTAGAGCAGGTATTTGCACAAAAGGGTCCGGTTCTATGTGAGTTTTTTGGGTCATTAAGTTTTGATGAGATTCCAAAATGTATTTCACATTTAGATGAGAATAACAATAGAGTTTCTGCCCAGTTGGAAAATCCCTATCCATTCTTGCCAGCAGAAGAAATTGACTCAATCTATAAACGAATGGAGGAAATTTGAATATGAAACCACTATTTATTTTGGAGATGGCAAATAACCATCAGGGAAGTGTGGAGCATGGAAAACGAATTATTTCTGAATTCGGAACAATATGTTCAGAGTTCCCTGAGTTTGAATTTGCCTTTAAATTTCAATACAGAGATTTAGATACATTCATTCATCCAGCATACCAAAACAGGATGGACATTAAGAATGTAAAACGATTCCAAGACACAAGAATGTCACAAGATGGCTTTAAGGAGATGATGCAGGAGATTCATAGATATGGAATGAAAGCCGTCTGCACCCCATTTGATGAACCATCTGTGGATTACATTGCACAACAAGGATATGATTTTATTAAAATTGCAAGCTGTTCCTTTGGAGACTGGCCGTTGATGGAGAAAATAGCTTCTAAACAGTTGCCAGTGATTGCTTCTGCAGCAGGAAGTGATTTTGATACAATTACCAATGTGGTTGCATTTTTTGAAAATCGAGGAATTTCATTAACTTTAATGCACTGTATAGCTGAGTATCCAACAGAAACTTCACATTTGCAGTTAAATCAAATTGATTTTTATAAAGAAAAATTTCCATCTCTTCGCATCGGTTTTTCTACCCATGAAGCTCCAGATAACTTATTGCCAATTTCTATGGCGGTGGCAAAAGGAGCAAGTGTATTTGAAAAGCATGTGGGTGTCCCTACTGATGAGATTACATTGAATGGTTATTCTGCCAATCCAGAACAGGTGCGAAATTGGTTGATTGCTGCAAGAGAAGCATATCAGGCATGTGGAATTACAGGGCAGAGATATGCTCCAACAGAAAAGGAATGTGCAGATTTGGCTGCACTGAAACGTGGGGTATTTGCTAAAAAAACACTGTCTGCTGGTACTATTTTGAAACCAGAAGATTTTTATTTGGCATTTCCATGTCAACCAGGACAATTGGTGGCAGGGGATTTGTCTAAGTATAATGTGATTTCTATGTTACAGGAAGTTCAACAAGATGGGGCAATCATGTTGAATTCAGTTTCTATTCACAATACAGAAAAAGCAATTGGACAGATCACAAAGGATATCATAGTCATGATGGAACAGGGAAATGTAGTCATTCCAGTGGGAAGTAGTTGTGAAATTTCACACCACTATGGCATTGAACACTTCTATGACACAGGGGTGGCAATGATAGATTGTATTAATCGGGAATATTGTAAAAAAATTCTTATTCTGTTGCCCAATCAAAAACATCCTACCCATGCACACATCAAAAAAGAAGAAACTTTTGTTGTATTATATGGTTCAATCCATTTAATTTTAGATGGAAAAGAGACGATATTATCTAAGGGAGATGTGATGACAGTAGAGCGTGGTGTCAAACATAGCTTTTTCACAGATGAGGGATGCATCTTTGAAGAAGTCTCAACCACACACTACACAGATGATTCTATCTATGAGGATGGGGATCATTTTGTAACCCCCAGAAAAACTAAGGTTATTTTGACAAAAGAAATGATCAGCCACATCAATAAAAATTAGAATGGAGAGCAATATGAGCACAGTATTACAGGCTGCGGAGCAACAGGGACGCAACTATTTAAAAGAAAAGAAACCTCTTGTCTATGATAAAATTATCAAGTTTGAAGAAAAATATAATAGAGGAGAAAGTATTGCCATTATTCAGTTGCAGTATAATTATATGTGTAACATGAAATGTGAGCATTGTTCTATTGAAGCATATCAGAAAAATGCAGCAGGGAAGAGAAGCTTGACACCAAGTGATGTTGCCAAGCTTGCAGACCAAGCGCATGAATTGGGACTTGCTCGTTT
>CALWON010000025.1 GCA_944383165.1 uncultured Oscillospiraceae bacterium | reverse complement strand
TGGAGAGATGGCTGAGCTGGTCGAAGGCGCACGATTGGAAATCGTGTAACGGCTAATACCCGTTCGAGGGTTCGAATCCCTCTCTCTCCGCCAAAAGAAAAGATGCATGTATGTGTATCTTTTCTTTTTTGTGTTTGCATACAACCAAAGCAGGCTGCATCCATTTGATGCAGCCTGCTGTTTTTTAATATTTCTCACCCACAGATGCCGTATCCTGTGAAGGCTGTGTAACCGTCGTTCTTGCTCCCTGTCTTGCTGTTGGGGTGTCTTCCAACTGGAAGCGGGCTACCAGGTTTTTCAGCAGTGCAGCCTGTCCAGACAGTTCCTCACTGGCTGCGGCACTCTCTTCCGCTGTTGCAGTATTGGACTGCACCACATTTGCAATCAAATCAATCCCTGCGGAGGTCTGTTGAATCACTTTGTCCTGTGACGCAGAGCTGTTTGCCACTTTTTCAGAACGCTTTGCAACATTGTCAATGCTTGTAAAGGTCTGTCGTATGGTGCTGACTGTGTCATCTGCCACAGACTTTCCATAGTTTACAGCACGCAAAGATGCTGCAATCAGTTCAGAAGTGTCCTTTGATGCCTTTGCACTGCGTGCGGCAAGACTTCGTACTTCATCAGCCACCACAGCAAATCCCTTTCCAGCTGTTCCGGCACGGGCTGCTTCCACAGCGGCGTTCAATGCCAAAATATTGGTCTGGAATGCAATGTCCTCAATACTCTTGATGATTTTTCCCATCTCAGTGGCATTCTGGAAGATCTCCTCCATGGCGTTTGCCATTTTATTCATCTTCTCGTTGCCTTCTGTCAACTCCTGTACCACTGTCTGGATTTCCTGATTGGATTCTTGGGTATCCACGGTATTTTCGTGAATATGGTGGGTCATTTCAGAAATAGAAACTGCAATTTCCTCAATGCTGGAGGCCTGTTCCGTGGAACCCTGTGCCAAACTCTGGGCACCTGTGGCAAGCTGGTGGGCACCATGATTCACCTGCTCCGCCGCTTCCACCACAGCCCGGAGGGTATCAGAGAAGGTGGCACGCACTTGGAGCAACGCTTCTTTGACTTTTGCGAACTCTCCCACATAGCTCTGTTGGAGCTGGAATGTAAAATCGCCATCGCCAATGCGATTCAATGCCCTTGTTACTTCCTCAATGTATAAAATATACTCCTGTAACCGGTCTACAATGGCTCGGATATCATTGGCCAATACCCCCACCTCATCATTGCTTTGGGTACGGATTTCCACGCTCAAATCACCATTGGCAATTTTGCTTGCTGCCACGGTCAATTCTTTCATCCCTTTGGTAATACGGTATCCTAACACTGTAGCAATTGCAGCCAAAAGAATAATACAACCTGCAAAATATAACAGCATGGTTGTTGATACCTGCTGTACATGGCTGTCAAATTCCGCCTTTGGTATGGTCCCCATGATGAAATAGCCAACATCCTCCAGATAGGTAGTTGTAATATACAACTCATCGCCACTCCGAACCACTGGCTTGTTGGACACTGCCTGGTGGTTCTCTATGATCCCAACTACCTCATCTGAGTATCCCAATTCTTCAACATGTTTTAGCTTTAATTCCTCATTTGGATGGAAGATACAATAATTTTCATTATCATATACCACTATATACCCAGTTTCTCCTACTTTTAACTGGGATAAGGTGTCCTCCATATCCGTTAAAGCCAAATCAATCCCGATAATCCCGGTTATGGTTCCGCCTTCTATGATAGGGGCAGAAACTGTTACAACCAGATTTTTTGTGGTTACATCTTCATAGGCACCAGATACGGTCACTTCTCTTTTTTCCATAACCTGCTGGTACCAAGAACGGGTTGTGCCATCAAACACATCACGACCATAAACTCCCCCATCATATTCCATCAACTGCCCTGTTGCCATATTGTACATCCACAGATTAAACAGCTGTGTGCTGCCATCAATATAGCCATTCAGTACACTGGCAACTGTAGCCTGCTTTTCCGGAGTCAAATCTGCCTCATTTGCCCATCCATGCAAACTATTTTTCAGGTCAGAGGAATCTGCAATGGTTTCTACCATGCTGGTATAGCGTTGAAAGAAATTCTCCACCACAAGTGCCCCATTCTCAGCTGCATTGTTCGCATTTTGGGAATTGAGTGTGTAGACAATATCCCCCACCTTTGCATTCAGGCTAAACTCAACAATCAACAATATGGCTACCAGCGGGATTAAAATCCCCATAAGCAATTTTCCTAAAATGCCAACTCTAAACTTTTTTCTTTCATGCTGATTCACATCCTCTTTTTTCCCTGGCATAGAATCCTCTCCTCCATTTACAGAAACACTTATTTGGTAGACCATCTACCAACCCACAGTACCCACATTATAACAAAATTTGACTTGGAAATAAAGTACCATTTTACATAATTCTTTTCTACGCTAAATTTTCATCATCCAGTTGATGAAAGTCCTTATTAGAACCAAACACATGGGTAAGTGGGAATACTTTGATAAAACAGTCCTGCTTCCGGTCCCGAATAAATTCCCGTAACATCACATATTCTCTGGAATTGCACACGCAATCCAACTGGATTTTTGGCTCCTTGGAGTAACCACCGATCACATGGCAGATGGTTGTACTCTTTTGGATTTTATGTATGATAAACTCCTCGATTTCTTCTGGCTGTGTACAAACAATCTGAATTTCATACAATTTTGGTCCCAAATTAAAAATAATATAGTTGGAACAGTTCACATAGATAATCTGTCCCACTAGAGCATATGCCAACGCATCCACACTGAATTTTGTCAACATAATCAAGATCACAATACAGTCCATCCCCAGCATAATATGTTTCAGGGATACTGTTTTCAACAGCTTCTGTTTCAGTATTTTTGAAAGGGTGTCCGAACCGCCATAGGAGAACCCCACACGATAGCTGATACCGCCACCCACTCCATATACTGCACCAAATAACAGCAATGCCAACAGTTTTTCCTCTAAAACAATTTCTACCTGCACATAGCTCAATACCCACAGAACCATAGGGTAGAGGATGGAAAGCACAATGATATTGGATAGTTCTCTGGCACCTAAAAACCATGCTGTTAAAATCAAAATGATGATTGTCAACCCATAGTAGATGACAGCATAATTCACATGACAGAAAAGCGCCAAGGTCATAGACAGCCCTGTGATCCCTGTGACAGCAAAGCCATTTGGCAGTGCAATCCAGTTTACTGCAATGCTACACAGGATACAACTGACAATCAGATGGGGCAGTACACGAATTCGGCTGAGCTTCATGATTGAGCCACCTCCAAACAACTTGCTACTCTCTTTTTATCCCATTTTGACAAAAAAATCAAGTGCTTTTTTGTGTAATCCTTCAGATTTTCCCTTTTCATTTTTATCCATATCATAAAATATATACAAAATCTGAACGCTCCCTAACATTGACTTTGCCCTGCTACAGGGCTATGATAAGTGAGGACGGCATAGATGTTACGCCGCTTTGAAACTACGCAATGGGGTGAATCCGTCATGGACTATGGAATTTTTCGTGACCTTGCCATTATCCTCCTAGCAGGCAAGTATATGGGGCTTTTGGCAAGGCGTCTCAATGCACCACAGGTAGCCGGTGAAATTTTGGCTGGTCTGCTCATAGGTCCTTGTATGCTTGGCTTTGTACAGCCCTCTGAATTTATCACACAAATGGCTGGATTGGGTGTTGTCCTTCTGATGTTCAATGCGGGGCTGGATTCCAATATAGAGGAAATTAAGCGCAGTGGTCTTGTCTCCTTTTTAATTGCCATGTCTGGTGTACTTCTGCCACTAGCGGCTGGCACTGGGCTTTATCTATTCTTTTATGGTTTTGAGGGGCTTCAGTCTGACACATTTTATCACGCCTTATTTATGGGCTGTATTCTGACTGCCACATCGGTTTCGATCACAGTACAAGCCCTACGGGAATTGGGGCACCTGAAAACAAAGGTGGGGACCACCATTTTATCCGCTGCTATTATTGATGATATTTTGGGTATCCTGGTGCTCACCATTGTCTCCACATTTAAAGATCCCTCTGCCTCCATCTCTATGGTTTTGGTAAAAACCGGTGGGTTTTTCCTGTTCTGTTTGGTAAGCGGTTACCTTATTTATCTGTTTTTCAAGGACATGAGCCGGCACCATCCCCATACACGCCGTCTGACAGTGATTGGGCTATCTTACTGCCTGTTGATGTCCTTCATTGCAGAGGAGTGGTTTGGGATTGCTGATATTACTGGGGCATACGTTGCCGGTCTGGTACTCTCCAATCTAAAGGATGCATCCTACATTGAGAACCGTCTGGATATTAACTCCTATACCATCTTTGCCCCTGTTTTCTTTGCTTCTATGGGAATCAGTACAGATATCAGCAACTTTGACCTCTCTATCCTATGGTTCTCACTGGCATTTTTGGTGGTGGGACTGCTGTCCAAAGTGGTAGGGTGCGGTGTCATGGCCCGGTTGTGCCACTTTTCCAGCAGTGACTCCCTGAAAATTGGTGTGGGTATGATGAACCGTGGGGAAGTGGCATTGATTGTAGCACAAAAGGGGCTGGCTATTGGGCTTATGAGTGCATCCTACTTCCCGGCTGTCATTTTGCTGATTATTGTCTCTGCTGTTGTCACACCCATTACACTGAAAGTTCTATATGAACATGCCTTCCAACCATCTTCTGTGGTTCCTTCTACATCCATATAATAAAAAATATCTGTGATGGAATATTCCATCACAGATATTTTTTTCGATAACACTCCACTAATTTACTAGAACCGATCCGGTCGGCACCTGCCTGCAATAGAGCCTGCACCTGCTCGAATGTCTGGATTCCACCGGCTGCCTTAATGCGTACATCTGGGCTGAGGTATTCCCGAAAAAGTTCCACATCCTCTACCGTTGCCCCGCCATCTGAAAAGCCAGTAGACGTTTTGATGAACTCTGCACCACAGATAGACACAACACGGCAGGCATCCATTTTTTCTTCCTTGGTCAACTGGCATGCTTCTACAATCACCTTTAGGATGTGCCCCTTACAGGACTGCTTTACCGCCTTCAGCTCCTCCAAAACACCTTCCCAGTCTCCAGCCTTTGCAAGCCCCAGGTTCATTACCACATCAATTTCATCTGCACCATTGCGGATGGCATCCTCTGTTTCAAATACCTTCACTTCTGGCATATTGTAACCATTTGGAAAGCCAACTACGGTACAGATTTTGATAGCATTCCCAACCTCCTGTGCAGCCCAGTGTACAAACCGGGGTGGGATACAGACAGTGGCTGTCTGGAATTCTAGCCCTTCTTGGCAAACTGCCTTTACCTGCTCCCATGTGGCTGTTGGATTCAATATGGTGTGGTCTACCTTATGCAGCAATTCTTTTGCATCCATCACATGTATCACTCCTTTTTTGTGGTATCAAGGCGGGTCGAGAAAACCTCGACCCGCCTTTTCACTTATGGAACAGTATCAATCATATCCAATTTTATCAACTGTATTCCATTACAGCTTTGCCTTTAGCTCCTCAATCCGATTGGTCTTTTCCCAAGGCAGATCCAAATCATCCCGTCCAAAATGACCATAGGCAGCAGTCTGTCGGAAAATGGGGCGGCGCAAATCCAAATCACGGATAATGGCAGCAGGGCGCAGGTCAAAGGTTGCCATCACAGCGTCAGAAAGTTTGTCATCAGAGACAGTACCTGTTCCAAAGGTATCCACACGCACAGAGACAGGCTGTGCCACACCAATGGCATAGGCAAGCTGCACCTGACAGCGGGAGGCAAGCCCAGCGGCTACCACATTTTTCGCCACCCAGCGGGCAGCATATGCAGCAGAACGGTCTACCTTTGTGGGGTCCTTTCCAGAGAAAGCTCCACCACCGTGGGGAGCACTGCCACCATAGGTATCTACGATAATCTTGCGTCCAGTTAAACCGGAATCTCCCTGTGGACCGCCTACTACAAAACGTCCAGTGGGATTGACATAAATCTTGGTGTCCTCATCCATCAGCTCAGCAGGGATAATGGGGCGGATGACCAGTTCAATCATATCCTTCCGGATCTGCTCCAGTTCCACTTCTGGACCATGCTGTGTGGAAACCACAACTGCATCTACTCGCACAGGGATATCATTTTCGTCATACTCCACCGTCACCTGTGTCTTTCCATCTGGGCGCAGATAGTCAACAAGCCCCTCTTTACGCACCTGGGTGAGACGCATTGCCAGCTTTTGAGCCAGGGAAATAGGCAAAGGCATCAGTTCAGGGGTCTCATTGCAGGCATACCCAAACATCATGCCCTGATCGCCTGCTCCGTTGTCTAGACCGTCGTTTTGTGCTCCCTCTTTTGCCTCCAGGCACTTATCCACACCCATTGCAATATCTGGGGATTGTTCATCGATGGAGGTAAGTACTGCACAGGTATCGCAATCAAAGCCGTACTTTGCCCGGTCATATCCAATTTCACGCACCACCTGACGGGCGATTTTAGGAATATCCACATAACATTTTGTGGTAATTTCTCCCATCACATTGATCATACCTGTTGTCACTGTGGTTTCACATGCCACACGGGCACTGGGGTCTTTTTCGATAATTGCATCCAGAACTGCATCCGAAATCTGGTCGCAAATCTTGTCTGGATGCCCTTCTGTCACAGATTCAGAGGTAAATAATTTTTTTGCCATATTCCTACATCCTTTCTTTTTATGAAGGGGAAAAAAACGCTCCGCAGCAGCGGAGCGTTTGGATTTCTCGCACCCTCATCTTTCGATACTCTGCCGCCGGATTTAGCACCTTGCGCATTGCAGGTTGCCGGGCTTCACAGGGCCGTTCCCTCCACCACTCTTGATAAGGTAATTCAGTTTTACAGTACCCTATTATATCCCATTTTCCGACTTTGTCAATAGGCAATTTGTTACTTTTCACGCTTGTGTTTTTCTGCTCTATGGGTCATCTTTTTTCCCCTTGCGATAACGTATGACTTGCACCAAAAATGCAATCCACCATATCACCGCACAAAGAATATATAACATGATATCTGTACTGGATGGTCCATCATATCTGGATGTTGTGAGGGAAACAATCGAATTTATGGTCCATATGATTGCCGCAGCACCATATATTCTGACACCCCACCGACTGATTGGGTGCTTTTTCACGCTTCACACCTCCATTTTGATTCTTTCAGGCTATCCTGTTTTTTGTGTTTTATATGGTGGCATTTTACATCATAGAGTTTGGAGAAAATTCCCTTATGCCTCCCAGCCTGCTAGATAGTCCTTCTGCTCCTGTGTCAGGGTATCAATGGAAAGCCCCATAGCAGCCAATTTGACACGACCAATCTGGTCATCAATCTCATCTGGTACATTGTACACTTTTTTCTCCAAGTCCTTGGCATGTTTTGCCATCCACTCCAGAGAAAGAGCCTGTACTGCAAAGGACATATCCATAATTTCTGCCGGGTGCCCATTGCCAGCTGCCAGATTCACAAGGCGACCCTCTGCCAGCACATTCAGGGTGCGTCCATCTTTCATTTTGTAACCCTCAATGCCCTCTCTACGTGGGAAGTGTTCGGTTGCCATCCCCTTCAAAGCTGCTACATCTACCTCACAGTCAAAGTGCCCAGAGTTGCACAACAGCACATTGTCTTTCATCACCTCAAAATGCCGCTTTACAATCACATCCTTACAACCGGTGGCTGTCACAAAAATGTCTCCATATTTTGCAGCCTCATCCATTGGCATCACTCGGAAATTCTCCATGGTGGCTTCCAGTGCCTTGAATGGGTCTACTTCTGTGACAATCACATTGGCTCCCATGCCCTTTGCACGCATGGCAATGCCCTTTCCACACCAGCCATAGCCTGCTACAACCACTGTTTTCCCTGCCACCATCAGGTTGGTGGTGTGCATAATGGCATCCCAGGTAGACTGCCCTGTACCATATTTATTATCATAGTAGTGTTTTGCCTTGGCATCGTTCACTGCCATCATGGGGCAGGGCAAAATACCTGCACGCTCTCTGGCATAGAGGCGGTGAATACCTGTGGTGGTCTCCTCACAACCGCCCATCAGATTCTCAGCCAGATGGCTGTACTCCCCGCCAAGCAGGGAAATCAGGTCGCCTCCATCATCCACAATGAGATGGGGGCGGCATCTGAGGGTTTCCACCAGCAGCCGCTGATACTCCTTCATATCCACGCCATGTACACCAAAGGTTTCTACACCCAGGTCAGCCATTGCGGCTGCCACATCATCCTGTGTAGAAAGAGGGTTACAGCCTGTCAGATAGACATTGGCCCCTCCTTCCCGTAAAACAAGCCCCAAATTGGCGGTCTTTGCCTCCAGATGGACAGATACTGCAATGGTCAAGCCTTCAAATGGCTTTTCTTTGCGGAACCGCTCCTCAATTCCAGACAGGGCTGGCATAAAATCTCTCACCCACTGGATTTTTTGATGCCCAGAAGGAGCCAGAGACAAATCTTTTACAATACTCATCGTAAATTCCCTCACTTTAGCGTTACTTTCCTGCTACTTTATTGTAGCACAAGCACGGAAAAATAGAAAGTACATTTTCAAATGGGTGCTCACAAAAAATTTTTTGTTTTTTTGAAAAAAGGCTTGCATTTTCGCTTAAAATCTGTTACCATATCAGACGATGCTTCATTATGAAAGCGAACTCTCATAGCGAGGAGGTAAGCAACATGGCCAAATGCGAATTCTGCGAGAAGGGCGTCACCTTTGGTATTCAGGTTTCCCACTCCCATCGCCGTTCCAACCGCACCTGGAAGCCTAACGTGAAGCGCGTGAAGGCGATCGTGAAGGGTACTCCCTCTCATGTGTACGTCTGCACCAGATGCCTCCGTTCCGGTAAGGTCACCCGCGCTGTGTAATCGGTATATGGCAAGATGAAATCCCCCGTATCAGAGATACGGGGGATTTTCTTACTCTCATGTTTGAACCGAGGTGCAATATGTTTGTCAAAAATCCAGAATATTTTTTAACCATTGTCAAAGAGCGCAGCATCTCCAAAGCCGCTGACCGTCTCTATCTCTCCCAGCCCTATTTGAGCCAGTATCTGGCCAAGCTGGAACATAATTTAGGGGTCACACTGCTGGACCGCTCCCATACCCCATTACAACTCACGCCAGCCGGTGAATTGTTTCACTCCTACCTGGAACGGCAGGGCTATTTGCGCCGCCAGTTGGAAAGCGACTTACAGGAACTGCAGGCAAAAAAACACCAGCAGTTACACATCGGTGTGTCCACATGGCGAGGTTCCACACTGCTCCCCGATGTGCTGCCCAAATTTGTACAATGTCACCCAGATGTGCAAGTGGTACTCCATGAAGCCCCTGTCCCTGAACTGGGCAGCCTTGCTGCCAGCAGTGTGACCGATTTCTGCCTGATGCACATCCCCAGCAATCTTACAGATTTAAGCTACGAATTGGTGATGCATGAGCGTATCCTCCTCATTGCCCACCGTGACCACCCGCTTGTCCGTGGACTGGAAAGCCCCTGTTCCAGTCCTCTCCCCTTTCAGGATTTGAGACAACTGGAACATGAGCGGATTATGGCACTACCCAGCGACTGGCGGCTGTCTAAGTTGTTGGATAACCTGTTCAGTGTACAAAACGTAGAATTGACCAACACCCTGATTACCACAAACAACACCACAGCCATCAATCTGGTGGCAGAAAATATGGGGTTCACCTTTTTGCCGGAGAGTGGCATCCTGCGAACCCCTTATCTGGACCGCCTCTCCTTCTTTACTGTGGGCGAACCGCCCCTCACCTGCCCTATGGCTCTGGTCTATAAGAAAAACAGCTTTCTCTCTCCCGCTGCCCGTACCTTTATGGACATCATCAAAGACTTTTATCGACAGTTTGACAGAGGTGCTTCCCTCTTTTGACTACTCTATAGAAGTCTCATCCCACAAAATAGGAACTCCCTGTTCCAGAGAGGCAGGCACATCCAAAATCCTCTGGTTGGAAGAACCTCGAAACCGTAAGGACAGGTTTTTCTGTGCCAAAATAAATCTTCCATCCACTAAAATATCCAGATGCTCCAATAATGCTCTGTCCCATTCTCCCACTTTGTTTTGCATCAGCTCCTCTATTTGATACCCAGTGTAACACCAGATATCTTTCTGGGGAAACTGTGCCTTCACAATCTGGACCAGTTCTAGCACTGCCTGTTGGTTGCTGGGGTGTAATGGCTCCCCACCCAACAGAGACAGCCCCTTATTATAAGGTTTTGATAAATAGCCTAAAATTTTATCAATCTCTGGCTGCCCAAACGGTGCCCCATGAAAAAAATCCCATGTCTCTGGATTAAAACATCCCTCACAGGCATGGGTACAGCCTGAGACAAACAATGAGGTACGAATTCCAGGTCCGTTTGCCACATCAATGGGGCGAATATCGGAATAGTACAATACAATCTCTCCTTTCAAAAAGAGATGAGATAAGGGTCAGCCCCTTATCTCATCTCCTTTTATTTTTCTCAGATGTGCAATACACGGGATCTGATTTCTTTTGTTTTTCCTACATTCCAGTAATTTTCTCCCAAATAACCACAGGTGCGGCGTGTAACATTCATTTTGGTGCGGTCTGTATTGTGACAATCAGGGCATTCCCACTCATTGTCCTCATTGAGCACAATCTCACCATCAAACCCACAGCATTGGCAGTAATCGCTTTTAGTATTAAATTCTGCATACTGGATGTTGTCATAAATGAAGCGCACCAGCTCTTTCAGTGCCTCCAGGTTGTGGCGCATGTTTGGAATTTCCACATAGGAAATACAACCACCGGTGGAAATTTTCTGGAACTGGCTTTCAAAGGTAAACTTATCAAATGCGTCAATCTGCTCCCGCACATCCACATGGTAACTGTTTGTATAGTATCCCTTATCGGTCACATCTGGGATGGTTCCAAACCGCTCCTTGTCAATGCGGGCAAAACGATAACAGAGGGACTCTGCTGGAGTACCATAGAGGGCAAATCCAATATTGGTCTCCTTCTTCCAGCGGTCACAGGTGCTACGCAAATGTTGCATCACTCTTTGGGCAAACTCCTCACCCTCTGGCTCAGTGTGGGAACAGCCCTTCACCAGCTTTGTCACCTCATAAAGCCCAATGTAGCCCAGTGAGATGGAGGAATAGCCACCATACAGTAATGGTTCAATAGAAGCCCCCTTTGGCAGCCGTGCAATGGCTCCATACTGCCAGTGGATAGGGCTGGAATCGGAACGCACACTCTTGAGGGCATTGTGTCGGCACATCAGGGCATCAAAACAGAGCTTCAACCGCTCATCCAGCAACCGCCAAAACTCTACCTCATCTCCCTTTGCCAAAATCCCCACTTGGGGCAGGTTCAAAGAAACAACACCCTGATTGAACCGCCCTTCAAACTTGTAATTCCCATTTTCATCCTTCCAAGGGGCTAAGAAAGAGCGGCATCCCATAGGGGAGAACACATTCCCCTCATAGTTTTCCTTCATCTTCTTTGCTGAGATATAGTCAGGATACATCCGCTTTGCAGAACATTTTACAGCAAGTTCTGTAATATAGTCATACTTGCCACCCTTTAGGCAGTTGTGCTCATCCAGTACATACACCAGTTTGGGGAAGGCGGGGGTAATATAGACCCCCTTCTCATTTTTAATGCCCTCCAGACGCTGGCGGAGTACCTCCTCCACAATCATGGCATTTTCTTCTAAATAGGGGTCATCCTCACGCAGATTTAAAAACAGTGTTACAAAGGGAGACTGCCCATTGGTAGTCATTAAGGTGTTGATTTGGTACTGGATGGTCTGTACACCACTTTTCATCTCATCCCGTACACGATCATTGACCAGCCGTTCCAGGGTTGCCTCATCCACTGCGCCTGCGCACTGATAGGTCATCTGTTTACGGAACTTCTCTCTGCTGCGGCGGAGATACTTGCCCAGATGGCTCATATCCACACTTTGCCCGCCGTATTGGTTGGATGCCACACAGGCAATGATTTGGGTGGTCACCGTGCATGCCACCTGAAAACTTTTGGGGGACTCAATCAGTTTCCCATTCATCACAGTGCCATTATCCAACATGTCCCCAATGTTGATGAGACAGCAGTTGAAAATCGGCTGTATAAAATAATCTGCATCATGGAAGTGGATTGCACCCTCGTCATGGGCTTTGGAGATATACTCCGGCAGTAAAATCCGCCTTGTTAAGTCACGGCTGACCTCGCCAGCAATATAGTCTCTCTGCGTGGCCGCAATCATGGTATTTTTATTGGAATTTTCCTCCGCAAGCTCTTTATTCTCATTGCGCAACAGAGATAAAATAGATTCATCTGTTGTATTTGCTTTGCGGACCAGTGCACGGTTATAGCGATAGATGATATATTTTTTTGCCAGATGGAATTTGTTTTCTGCCACCAGTCCCTGTTCCACCAAATCCTGAATATCTTCTACCAGAATACGGGCACGCATGGTTCCTTCGATTTTATCTGCGATTGCCTCCATGCGATCCTGGCTCAACTTGTCCTCCTCAGTCACCTCCGTATTTGCCTTACGAATGGCGGTGATGATTTTGCTGCGGTCATAGTTGACCACTGAGCCATCTCGCTTGATTACTTTCATGCCCTTACCCCTCTCTTAAGTATCCGGTCGACACCATGTCGAATTGTCTTTTCTTTTCGCCATGGGCAATCCCTGTCCATAGCAAAAGCCAGCAGTACGCTGGCATACGGTTCGGGTCATGATTATAGCACACCCCCTTCCCCTTGTCCACTATATCTTGTGTTTTTAGTCATGTTTTTCTACTGAGTATACCAGATGTATTTTATCCAAAAAATATCTTCCTTTTTTGACAGAACCCCTGCAAGATTGAATACAAATTGAACTATCGCAAATTTCAAAAAACTCTGTACCCCCTGTGCCATATGGCTTTGCCATGTTTTTGTGCATTTTGTCAATTCGTGTCCATGGCAACTTTTCCCTTGTATTGAAATTCATTTAAAAAATTTTAAAATTTCTATTGACAAAACCGTTTTTACTTGTTATACTAAGCAAGCATTTTGCGAGTGTAGCTCATCTGGTAGAGCGCCACCTTGCCAAGGTGGAGGTAGCGAGTTCGAGCCTCGTCACTCGCTCCAATTTAAGGAGCACACCATTCTGGTGTGCTTTTTCATTCGTGTCCATGGGCCCGTTATTCCCCACGAATGAAGTTGAGTGATTGGCAACGGGCTTCCCTTCTCTGGGAAGCCCGTTTTTTATTTTGATTTGAAAGGATGATTCCCAAAATGTCACAAAATACGCATTCCTTTATGGGTACCACCCCAATCAAACCACTTTTACTTTCCATGTCAGCTCCTGTGATGCTCTCCATGCTCATCAGTGCCATCTACAATCTGGTTGACAGTATTTATGTGGCACAGGTCAGCGACTTGGACTTTCTGGCTCTGTCCTATGCCTATCCCATCCAACTGTTGATGATTGCCTTTTGTACTGGAACTGGCATTGGATTTAGTGCCATTTTTTCCAAAAAACTAGGGGAAGGAGACAAAAAAACTGCCAATCTAGTGGCATTTCATGGTTTTTTTCTCTATGGCTGCTGTTGGCTTCTGTTTCTGGTATTTGGGCTTGTGGGTACGCCTGTGTTTTTTCACTTCTCCACCTCCGACCCTGTGGTGATGGATGCTGGAATTCGCTATCTCACAGTCTGTTGTATTGGCTCTGTGGGGCTGTGTACCCAGTTTATCTGTGAACGCATCTTACAAGCCACTGGTCATCCAGCCGGTTTTATGATCGTACAGGGCTCTGGTGCACTGTTGAATATTGTGTTAGACCCCCTGTTTATTTTTCATTTTGGAATGGGTGTCACTGGTGCAGCCGTGGCTACTGTCATTGGTCAAATCTGTGGTGGGCTGATTGGGCTTACTTTACTATACAGAATCCGTGCTCAATTTCCACTTTCCATACAAGGGGTTCGTATCCATTGGTCTTTCCTGCATGAAATTATGGAAATTTCTATTCCTGCCATTGTAATGCAATCCCTGTCCAGTTTTATGTCCTTGGGATTGAACCAACTCCTCACCCTCTGGTCCAACACGGCTGTATTTGTATTAGGTGTCTACTTTAAAATTCAATCCTTTATCTTTATGCCTGCTTTTGGGATCAGTAGTGGTCTGATTCCTATTATTGGATATCATGTTGGCGCAAAAAATCCACACCGCATCCGCAGTGTCATCCGTTTTGGGCTTCAGCTTGCCATTGGCATGGGGGTTTTTGGCATGGTTCTACTGTTCCTATTTGCTCCCTTCCTGTTAAAAATATGCTTCCATGCCACTGCACAGACTTTGGATATGGGGATTTTTGCACTGCGTCTTGCAAGCCTCAGTTTTCCTCTGGCTGCCATTAGTGTGATTTTTTCCTCTGTTTTTCAGGCTCTTGGGCGTGGGGTTCTCTCCCTCATCTTATCTCTCTTCAGACAGCTCCTCTTTTTGCTTCCTTTTGCTGCCATCCTGCTTTTGCTGGCTCCAAATTGGGTGTGGCTTTGCTTCTTACTCGCTGAGTTATGCACTGCTATCATCACTCTCATTTGCAATCGCCGCATTTTAAAACCGCTTTTGAATACAATAGCCTAACATGAAAAAGGGAGGTCTTATGACCTCCCTTTTTAAGCAAAAACACAGTCTACACCATACTCTCTGGGTGCAGACCAAAACTGACCGCAATGGCTCCATCCACTGCTTTCATCATTTGATCGTCCAGCTTGCCCATATGCTCTCTTAGACGCCGTTTATCCAGTGTGCGAATCTGCTCCAACAGGATGACGGAATCCTTGGGCAGACCACAGCTCAATGCTGAAAGGGAGATATGGGTTGGAAGTCTGGCTTTCCCTGTCTGGGATGTAATTGCTGCTGCAATCACTGTTGGACTATGCCGATTTCCAGTATCATTCTGTACAATCAAAACAGGGCGAATTCCACCCTGTTCACTGCCCACAACTGGGCTGAGGTCGGCATAATAAATGTCACCTCGTTTGACCATATTGTCCACCTATGCTCACACTCCGCTGGAAAATAGTATACGTTACTTTTGCCATCAGGCCTATGTAACGCTATACTATGATTCTCCCACGGGATGGCTGGGATTATACACCACAGACTTGGAAAATTCCCACCATCCCCATCCTGTCACAGGCAATCACCTGCTGCTCCATTTCATATTATGTATGCTTGTGTCACTTTGACACTGATGAAACATAGACACGTGGTACACGTTTTCCTACACTACAAAGAATCTCATACACAATGGTATCTGTCTTTTGGGCTGCCTCCTGAATCAGAGCACCATTGTACACAGTCACCTGCTCTCCCTCCTGAACATCAGGAACCTGAGATACATCAATCATACACATATCCATACAAATACGCCCTACCACTGGGCACGGAATATCTCGCACCAGCATGGTTGTACGGTTAGAAAGGATTCTGGGATATCCATCCCCATATCCAATGGGAATCACTGCCAACTTTGTCTCGTTCTTTAGTTTGACGGTTCCTCCATAGCTGACAGACCAACCTTCTGGCACTGTGCGCACAGTCGTAATCCGGCTTTTTACTGTCATAACTGGTTTCAGAAGATGATTCTCCTGTCCTGTTGGGTCATATCCATAAAGTGCAATGCCTGGTCGTACCATGTCCATATGGGTCTGTGGATAGGACAGCGTGGCTGCACTGGCTGCACAGTGGTAGTTTGACAAATAAATTTTCTTTTTCTCCAGTTCCTCTTTTACCTGCTGAAACCGCTCCAGTTGCAAGGTGGTAAATGCCTCATCGCAATCTGCACAGGAAAAGTGGGTAAATACACCCTGTGCATAGATTCCCTCCAGATGGCACAACTCCTCTAACGCCTGTAGTGTCTGTGTTTTGTGTGCCTCATCCCATAAAAAGCCCAGCCGCCCCATTCCAGTATCAATTTTGATATGGATAACCACTGGTTTTCCTATTTTTTGTGAGATTTCAGACAGTGCTTTGCCATACATCAGATCTCCTACCATCTGTATCATATCCTGTTCCACCAGCAGCTGGGCTGCCTCTACGGGGGTCTCTCCCAAACACAGGATCGGGATGGTAATCCCATGTTTGCGTAGTTCCAGCCCCTCATCCAGACAGGCTACTGCCAGCATATCTGCACCTAACTCCTGTAACTTCAATCCAACTTCCACTGCACCATGTCCATAGGCATCTGCTTTGCACAGACCTAGGAAGCGACAAGTATATGGGATCTCCTTGCGTAACACCCTATAGTTGTGCTCCAATGCCCCCAAATCAATTTCTGCCCATGT
Source organism: uncultured Oscillospiraceae bacterium (assembly GCA_944383165.1). Lineage (GTDB taxonomy): Bacteria > Bacillota > Clostridia > Oscillospirales > Oscillospiraceae > Lawsonibacter. The sequence goes on along the minus strand of CALWON010000025.1, from coordinate 12,525 downwards.
TCTCAGCTTTTTCTGATCCATTTCTATCTCTCCTCTTAGCCTCTGTGAAACTCCTGACATGTCAGGGTGATCACCCTTCTTCCATCTACATTGATTTCTCCTTGTTTGATCGCTCCAGTTTCTGTCTCAAATACCACTGTCGTCTCTCTCCCAGTCTCCTGTTGTTGATCTGGGTCTGTATAATGTATGGTCAGTGTGGCATCTTCCTCATTCAGGATACACTCTGCCATATAGTCCCCTTGAATACTTTCAAACAGAGCTGGGATTGCCTCCATAGGAGATAGACCATCTACATCCAACTCCCCAAGCTCCAGTACCAACCCATCATAGACAAGGCTGCTACTGTCTTTTGTCAGATGTGCAGTTATGCCAGATAACAAATCTGGCTCCTGTATGGTTAGTGTCATCTCCTCCTGCGTCACATCTGCCGAAACGGTGAAGGTATAGACTCTCTGCCCATAGTCAGCGGTCAACTCTGCCACCATACTGCAAGGGGTGTCCGATAAATATTGCACTCGCATGTTCAGTGCCTGCTGCTCCGCTTCCACTCCCTGTCCACATCCAGTCAGGGAGACCACCGCCGCCATCATCGGTACAAAAACCCAGTGTTGTTTCACCTCGTTTTCGTCCCTCCCATCTATCAATTCTGCCTCATTACCTGATGGATTGCCCCTAATATGTCCTCTGGAAGCATGCTGTATTCCCCCAGATTTTTTGCTGCTGCATCTCCTGCTGCCCCATGCAGATAGACTGCTATTGCCACCAGCTCGGCAACTTGCTTCTCTGTTTGACACAGATGCTTTTGCCCCAGAAGTGCGGCAATCATACCAGATAAGATGTCACCAGAGCCGCCTTTTGCCATTCCTGCATTGCCACTGGTATTGAGCCACACACGACCATCTGGTGCTGCTGTAATGGTACAATGTCCTTTCAGTACCAAAATACAGTGGTGCTCCTGTGCAAATGCCTTTGCCTGATTCAGGCGGTTTTCCAAAGGCAGAGCACAGCCTGTCAGCCTTGCAAATTCCCCGTCATGGGGTGTGAGAATGGTAGGAGCTGCTCTTTTGTCTAACTTATCTATATGCCCACAGATGGCATTTATACCATCTGCATCCAAGACCACAGGACAAGTGAGCTGTTCCAATAAAAATCTGACCTTTCTTTGTGTCTCCTGCGCAAGTCCCAAGCCCGGTCCCAGCACTGCCACATCACAACGGGAAATTTTGTCATACAGTTCCTCATCTGTCTCCAGTAGTGGAAGTGGCATTGCAGCACCACACTTCATGGCAATCACGGGGTAAATTTCTTTGGGAACACCCAGATATACAAGCCCTGCTCCTGTCCTCAATGCACCTTCTGCCACAAATACAGGAGCACCTGTATATCCTACACTGCCTGCCAAAATAAAAATTCTGCCATAGTCTCCCTTGTGGCTGTTGGGCTTTCTTTGGGGCATACAACAGCCCTCCATAGTATGTACGGTTCCCTCCTGCTGAAATACCAGTTTATGTGGAATTCCAATCTCCACTTCTCTCAGTTCTCCTGTGTGCTCTCTGCCTTCCTCCAGATAATGCCCCAGCTTACCCCAAGTAAAAGTGACTGTCACCTCTGCATGGACAGCATACTCTCCCATAACCTTTCCGGTATCTGTATGAATTCCAGATGGAATATCACATGCCACCACAGGGCTTTGTTCTGGGGCATTTTGCAGCAGACGTACCGCCATTGCCCCATCTCCTTCTATGGGTCGGGACAGCCCTACTCCAAACAGAGCATCCACACGACAGGCACTGGTGACAATCCAGATAACTTGTTCCTGATTTTCAGGGTCAAACGGTTCCAGCGTCCCACCTAACTGAGTGAGTTTCTCTGCCATTGCTCTGGCATCCTGTGTCATTTTTTCCCGATTTCCTACCAGAAAAGCACGCACATTCCAGCCACGCTGCAACAGAATCCCTGCCGCAGCAATTCCATCACCTCCATTGTTCCCCGTTCCGCACAGTACCGCAACACGGGGTTTTTCGTCCTGTGCAGGGTTGGCAATCTGGTTGAGGTGCTCAAGCTGCTCCCTGTCTTCGTCACTCAGCTCCCCTCTGGCACACAGGATGACTGTTTTTGTGCCTATTGGTGCATACCTCTGCTGTTTGGTTAGCAGTTCTTCCACCACATCTGCCACCGCCTGGGCTGCCTGTTCCATCAGTGCCAGAGAGGAAATTCCCTCCTGTTCGATGGCAAGTCGGTCAAGCTCCTTCATTTGGGCAGCAGTTGCCACAAAACGTCCACAGGTTGTCATATTCTTGAACCCTCCTATCTCTTTCTTTGCCTCAGTGTAGCATAGATTTATGGAGAAAAAAAGAGAGGATACTGATATAGCACCTCTCTTTCCATATTATTTTAGAAAGCCGTTGACAATCTGTTCTTCCGCTTCTTTTTCGCTCAATCCCAGTGTCATCAGCTTAATCAGCTGTTCCCCTGCAATTTTTCCAATGGCAGCCTCATGAACCAGACTTGCATCTACACAGTTGGCAGTCACTTCCGGGATAGCTGCCACCACACCTTCATCCATAATAATGGCATCACACTCAGAATGCCCATAGCACTTGGCATTGCCATTGATGCGGGCTAAAAAGACTTGTTTGGACTTGTCTCTTGCAACGGAGCGGGAAATCACATTGGTGGAGCAGTCCTCTCCGTTTAAATCCACAGTAAAATCAGACTTTGCCAGTTGGGTACCGTGGGTCATCACCTTTTCTTTGATAATCAGTGTAGCACCTGCCTCCAGCTTTGCATTGGTGGTACGAATGGTGGAGTCCACACCTTTGATTTGGGTGGTCTCCATTTCCATATAACTGCCCTCTGCCATTTCCACCACTGTGGTGGGGTTCATGATATTTTCACCCTTGCCGTCCCCTTCTCCATAGTGCCGCTCTACATAGCGCACACGGGCATTTTTTCCCACATAGAAGGTGTGTACCCCAGAGTGTTCTGAACTCTGCTCCCCGCAGTTGTGAATGCCACAGCCTGCCACAATGGTGATATCACAGTCATCCCCAATGAAAAAGTCATTGTACACTGTCTCTTTCAATCCGCTTTCACTGAGTACCACAGGAATGTGGACAGACTGGTTTTTGGTTCCGGGTTTGATGATGATGTCAATGCCGTCTTTATCGGTTTTTGACACTATATCAATGGAAGCTGTGGTATTTCTGGCAGCTTTCTGCCCATTGGCTCGAATATTATAGGCTCCCTCTGGCACCTCATGCAAATCGGCAACCTGTGCCAGAAGGCTTTTTTGAATGGCGTCCATGTGTCCCATTCCTCCCTTTTACTTTACTTTGTCACTCAGTGCTGTGCACACACTGGGAGCTTCCCCCAAAAGCTGGGGCAAAATTTCATCTCTCGTACCATCACTGCGCACCTGTCCTTCTGCCAATACAATAATACGGTCTGCAATGTTCAAAATTCGCTCCTGATGGGAGATGATAAGAATACTTCCGTTGATTTTTTCGTGGAGATGCTCAAAAACCTGAATCAGGTTGGAGAAGGACCACAGGTCAATCCCAGCCTCTGGCTCGTCAAACACAGAGAGTTTGGTGCTCCGTGCCATAATCATGGCAATTTCAATGCGCTTCAACTCGCCACCTGAGAGGGAACCATCCACCTCACGGTCGATATAGTCTTTGGCACACAGACCCACTTCAGAGAGATAGTTACACGCCTCAGGCACACCAATTTTCTGACCAGATGCCAGTGTAATTAAATCCTTTACCGTCAATCCCTTAAAACGTACAGGCTGCTGGAATGCAAAGCTGATGCCATGTTGTGCCCGCTTTGTAATATCCCAGTCTGTAATGTCCTGTCCATCCAAAAGAATGCGACCGGATGTTGGCTGATAAATCCCGGCAATGATTTTTGCCAGCGTAGATTTTCCGCCCCCGTTTGGTCCTGTAATTGCCACAAATCGCTCGTCAATGGTCAGGTTGATATCCCTCAGAATCCCCTTCTGGTCTCCATCCTGATCCACTTCATAACAAATATGCTGTAATTCTAACATTTGGAGTAACCTCCTCTATCACTTGTATCTACAATGAGACTTTTCCCTATTTTGGCATCTTCCATATTATATTGCACACCTTCTTTTTTGTCTAGACAGGATTTTATCCCTTGCAATTTTTTAGGGGATGTGGTATAAGTGTAAATAGCGAAATGCGTAGAATGGGAAAATAGCACACAAGTCTTTTCCAAGAGAGGAACAGTCACCGGCTGAAAGCTGTTCTGAAAGGATGTGCTTGGTTCGCCCAGGAGTGGCTTCGGAGACGGAGACGGTGGTTCCGCCGTTATCGGACAGGAGTGCGTGTGCTTTGTGCATATGAATGCGGGTGGTACCGCGGAAGGTTGACCTTTCGTCCCAATGGGTTTGGGAGCGAAGGGTTTTTATTTTACCCGAAAAAGGAGTTTTGAAGATGAAAGAACAGTTGGCAAACATTCGGGCTGCGGCTCTTGCTGCTTTTGAAGCTGCCGCTGACACAGCGGCACTGGATGGGCTGCGTGTACAATATCTGGGCAAAAAAGGGGAGTTGACCGCTGTACTCAAGCAGATGGGCAAGCTGTCTGCTGAGGAGCGTCCTGTCATGGGGCAGCTTGCCAATGAAGTGCGTGCTGCACTGGAAGAGGCTCTGGAAGTACAGGGCAAAAAACTGGAGGCTCAGGCTCTGGAGGCTCGCCTTGCAGCGGAAGCTTTAGATGTTACAGTGCCTGGTACCCCTGTAAAACTGGGGCATCGCCATCCCATGTATATTGCACTGGATGAAATCAAGGAAATTTTCATTGGTATGGGCTTCACTGTGCTGGACGGTCCAGAGGTGGAATTTGCCTCCTATAATTTTGACAAGTTAAATGCTGATGAAGGGCACCCCTCCCGCGATTGGAGTGACACCTTCTATTTTGATACTGACAGCCGCGTGATGCTCCGCTCCCAGACCTCTCCCATGCAGGTGCGTGCTATGGAGACGATGGAGCTTCCCATTCGTATCATTGCACCCGGTCGTGTGTATCGCAAGGATGAAGTAGATGCCACCCATTCCCCCATGTTCCATCAAGTAGAAGGCATGGTGATTGATAAAAATGTTACCATGGCTGACCTGAAGGGCACTTTGAACACAGTGGTGGAGCAGCTCTATGGAAAGGGAACTAAAACCCGTTTCCGTCCCCACCATTTCCCATTCACAGAGCCATCCTGTGAAATGGATGTACAGTGCCACAAGTGTGGCGGTGTAGGCTGTCCCACCTGTAAGGGAGATGGCTGGATTGAGCTTCTGGGTGCTGGCATGATTCATCCCCATGTTCTGGAAATGAGTGGAATTGACCCCAACGAATATTCCGGCTGGGCTTTTGGCATTGGTCTGGAGCGTACTGCCATGCGCCGCTTTAAAATTGCTGATTTACGCCTGATTTTTGAAAATGACGTGCGGTTCTTGGAGCAGTTTTAATTGTGGTGAACAAAGGAGTGTTGCAAAATGAATTTAAGTAGAAAATGGCTCAACGAGTTTGTTGAGATTTCTGTCTCTGACCATGATTTTGCAGAGGCAATGACCCTTTCTGGCTCTAAGGTGGAAGTAACAGAGGACTTGGGAAAGGAAATTTCCAATGTGGTGGTCGGTCGTGTGGTCAGCATGGAACGACACCCCAACTCTGACCATATGTGGGTCTGTCAGGTGGATGTGGCACAGGAGTCCCCCGTCCAGATTGTCACCGGTGCATGGAATGTACATGTGGGGGATTTGGTGCCTGTTGCCCTCCACAAATCCACGCTGCCTGGTGGAGTAAAAATTGAAAAGGGGAAATTGCGTGGAGAAGTGTCCAACGGCATGATGTGTGGTCTGTCTGAACTGGGTCTTGATGAGCGTGACTTCCCCTATGCTGTTGTGGTGCCAGCTGCTCTCCTGAACGACTACAAGCCCCTTGACTCTGAAAAACCGTCCATTCCTGCGAATATCCAGCCTGGTCATAAAATCTATGGTCCTGTGGTATGTGCCAAACTGCTGGAGGTTATGCCACTTGGAAACGGAACATTCCACACCTGTGCAGATATTGGGGAAGCTACTGTATGCCCTGATACCGTTTGTTCCAATCTCCATGTGGGCGACCTGGTGGCTTACAACACAAAAACAGACAGCTATTGCACATTGGCTGACCTTCACGCCCAGCAGGCTGAGTTCCCCCACTGCATTCCAGATGGTATTTTTATCATCCGTGAGGACTGCAAGCCTGGCGATGATATTAAACCTGTCATTGGTTTGGATGACCATGTGGTAGAATTTGAAATCACCCCCAACCGCCCTGACTGTCTCTCCATGATTGGGCTTGCCCGTGAAGCTGCTGTGACATTCCACAAGCCGCTGAACCTGCATACCCCAGTGGTGAAAGGTGGTGGAGAGGGCAACCTGATTGAACTGCTGGATGTGGAAACTCCTGCCGCCGACCTGTGCCCCCGTTACACTGCCCGTATGGTGCGCAATGTAAAAATTGCCCCCTCCCCCAAGTGGATGAGAGAGCGGCTGCGCGCTATGGGTGTTCGTCCCATCAACAACATTGTGGATATTACCAACTATGTGATGCTGGAATATGGGCAGCCCATGCACGCGTTTGACTACCGCTATGTAAAGGGTGGTAAAATCATTGTCCGTCGGGCTGAAGATGGGGAAGAACTGACCACACTGGATGGCAATGTCCGCAAACTCAATTCCAGTATGCTGGTCATTGCTGATGAACATCGCGCCGTGGGTCTTGCCGGCATTATGGGCGGCGAAAACAGTGAAATTGTGGCTGATACGGTAGATGTGGTGTTTGAATCTGCCACTTTTGATGGTACTGCCATTCGAAAAGCGGCATTGTCTCTTGGTATGCGAACTGAGGCAAGTGCCAAATTTGAAAAGGGGCTTGACCCCATGAATACACTGCCTGCGGTTGACCGTGCCTGTGAACTGGTGGAGCTGCTGGGGGCAGGTGAGGTACTGGACGGCACCATTGACATTTTAAACTATGTGCCTCAACCCCGTGTGCTGCCTTTGGAGCCTGATAAAATCAATGCGCTGCTGGGTACTGAAATTGCCCGTGAGGAAATGGTGCGTATTCTCACTGCTCTGGACTTCCAGATAGATGGCGACCAGGTCACTGTGCCCTCCTGGCGTGGCGATGTAATCGGTATGGCTGACCTTGCGGAAGAAGTTGCCCGTTTCTTTGGCTATGACAATATCCCCTGTACTCTGATGCGTGGACAAACCACTCTGGGAGGATACTCTCAGGAGGAGCTGTTGGAGCGTCAACTGGGTACGATGTGCCGCAGTATGGGCTATGATGAAATCATCACCTACTCTTTCATCTCCCCCACCTGCTATGATAAAATCCGCTGGCCTCAGGATTACTGGCGCAGAGACTCTATGAAAATTCTCAACCCCTTGGGAGAAGATACTTCCATTATGCGTACCACTACACTGCCCTCTATGCTGGAAATTCTCACCCGTAACTATAACTACCGCAATCAGAATGTCAAGCTCTATGAGGTGGGGCGCATCTATGCCCCCGGTGGTGAGGGTGGTCTTGCCATTGAAAATAAGGTGCTGTCTATGGGTGCCTATGGCAGTGATATGGACTTCTATGTGATGAAAGGTGCTGTGGAGGCAATTTTAAAAGATTTACGCACCGAAACTGTCACCTATTGCACTGGTTCCAACTTCCCTGAAGCTGCCTCCTACCATCCTGGTCGTTTTGCTGAGGTGTGGTGTGGAGACAACTGTCTGGGCTGGTTCGGTCAGATTCATCCTCTGGTTGCTCAGAACTATGGGGTGGATGGGGAACTGTACTGTGTAGAACTGAGCCTGAATCAACTGGCAAATGCAAAGGGTTGTGACCCAGAATATGTTCCCCTGCCCAAATTCCCTGCTATGACCCGTGATATTGCTGTGGTCTGTGAGGAAGCTGTCACTGTGGGGGCACTGGAAACCTGCATCCGCAACAGCACAAAGGGACTTTTGAAAGAAGTCAGCCTCTTTGATATTTACCGTGGCAAGGGTGTCGAGGAAGGGAAAAAATCTGTTGCTTTCAATCTGGTTCTCCGTGCAGATGACCGCAGTTTGACTGCTGATGAAGCAGATGAAGAAGTAAAAACCATTCTGTCTGCTCTATCCAGTGAACTGGGTGCTGTTCTACGTTGATTTGTGTACAAAAAAGGTGTCCTGCGTCAAGCAGGACACCTTTTTATAGTGCTCCTAATACTTTTCCAATGGCATCCGTCAAAACCAGGCTGGCTTTGCTGTCATAAGGTGTGGGGGATTTGTTGATAAGAACAATGTGTTTTCCTCGATAGTAATCCAAAAGCCCTGCGGCTGGATAAACTGCCAAAGAAGTACCACCCACAATCAACAGGTCTGCTGCCTGAATGTCTGCCACTGCCCCAGTCAGTACCTGTGTGTCCAGTGACTCCTCATAAAGCACCACATCTGGCTTAATGATGCCACCACAACTGCACCGAGGTACATCTTCCCCCTCCAAAATTGCCTGTACAGGGTATGCCTTTCCACACTTCATACAGTGATTTCTCAGCACCGAACCATGCAGCTCCCATACCCGTTTCGACCCTGCCGCAGTGTGAAGCCCATCAATGTTCTGAGTCACAACGCTGAGCAACTTTCCTTCTTGCTCCCACTGGGCTAATTTTTTATGGGCTTTGTTTGGCCTTGCATCTAAACACAGCATCTTGGCACGATAGAACCGATAAAATTCTTTTGGGTTCCGGTCAAAAAAAGTGCGGCTTAAAATGGTCTCTGGTGGATAATCATACTGCTGGTGATACAGTCCATCCACACTGCGAAAATCTGGAATCCCGCTTTCTGTGGATACGCCTGCACCACCAAAAAATACAATATTTTTACTTTCTGATATCCATCCTCTCAGGGTTTCATATGCCTGTTCCATCACAAATCCCTCCTTTTTTCTCCATTATAGCACAGGATGAATTTTGTACAATGCAAAAATATGCTCTTTACAAATATATTTTTGTCTGCTATAATTATGTAGCAATTTAGGTATGCGTCCGTAGTTCAATGGATAGAGCGTCAGATTCCGGTTCTGAAAGTTGGGGGTTCGAGTCCCTTCGGGCGTGCCAGTAAGAAAAGCCTCAAACTCTCTATTACAGAGAGTTTGAGGCTTTCCTTTTATTTTCCCATACAGGAGGCAGCCACACATAGATCTCGCTTTGCGTCCATCAAATTCATAATAGACACTTCAAACGCCATACGCTCCTCTGAATAATCCCCCATATTTTTGGTATAAGTACGGCTTTGCAGTCGTCCTTCCAGACAGAGAGGGGTTCCCACCTGCATTTCCCCACAGCGATGTGCTAGACTGCCCCATGCAATACAGGGCAGATAATCTGCTCTCCCATACCGCCGATTGACTGCCAGAATCATATCACAAATGCTCCTTCCCAGTGGTGTGGAGCGAACACTGGGCTGTTTACACAGAGTTCCAGTCAACAACAGTTGGTTTTCATCTTCACCCTGCTCCATCACCAGCTCTTTGGCAAATACACTGATCACAAGACGATTTCCCACCCCACTGCGGTTATTAAAGGTACGAACTTCACCCCTCACTGTCAATTCGTCATCCCGTTCTAACCATGACACCTGTTCTAGCAATCCCTTGGGTGCAATCACATTCATCTGGTCCGCTGCACCAGACAGCCGGCTGACAATCATAGAAAAGGAATAAAATTCAACCTCATGATTTTGGTGGGAAAAAACAGGTGGTTTATAGACATGCCCATGTAGTACTACACAATTGGTATCAATCCCTGTTGGCTTCACAATGATCACTCTCCTGATTTCGTTTGTTTGCAGGTGTTCTGTTCTCCACATTGTATGAGCCATCTTTTCCAGCTATGCCCATAAAAAAGGGATTGATTTTTTTTCATGGTTGATGTATAATTTCTCCCGGACAACTGAATGAAGTGTCTTCAGGGCGGGGTGAGATTCCCCACTGGCGGTATAGTCCGCGACCAGATACAGTTTTGTATCTGCTGACTCGGTGCAACTCCGGGACCAACGGTTACAGTCCGGATGGAAGAAGATGTGTAAAAACAATATACACGCCTGTATGGCGTGTCTGTCGCACCTCCTTTGTTGTTTTTCACCTGGAAGGCATGTCTTTTCAGGTGTACCAAAACAATAAGGAGTGTTTTTTATGTCTACACAAACCTCAGCAATCAAACAACCCCAGACACAAACCCAATCTCTCACCAATGTTCGCACCATCACCACTTTGGCTATGATTACCGCCATCTCTTTTGTCATCTCCTATCTGTCCAAAGCCATCCCCAGTGTGATGGGTTTTTTGGACTTTGACTTTAAGGATGTTGTCATCTGTATTGGTGGCTTTGTGTTTGGTCCTGTGGCTGCCGCCGTGGTATCCATTGTATCTTCTGTCATCAATATGTTCTTTGCCAGCAGTACTGGTCCTATTGGCTGTCTGATGAACATTCTTGCTACCTGTGCATTCTGCTGCACTGCTTCTTTCTTCTATAAAAAGTTCCACACCATGAAAGGTGCTATTGTGGGACTGTTTGTTGGTATTGTGATGCTGACTGCTGTCATGTTGCTGTGGAATTATCTGATCACCCCCTACTATATGGAGGGTGTCAGCCGTGAATATGTGGCAAGCCTGCTGGTTCCTGTATTTTTACCTTTTAACATTGCAAAAGGTGGCTTGAATATGGCAGCTACTCTGCTGCTCTATAAACCTGTTGTAACTGCATTGCGTCGAGCTGGCTTGGTTGAAATTGCCGCTGGTGCCCCTGAACGCAAGAGTTATACTGGTGTATTTCTGTTTGCACTGGCTCTGTTGGCTACCTTTATTGTATTCGCACTGGTTCTCTTGGGCATTCTGTAAATACACTAATTTGCTTCTATCAGACAACTGTAAACCCCCAGCAGAATGGAAGGCAATCGCCTCCTCTCTGCTGGGGGTTGTCTTTTATCTATGGTACAGCGGAATCAAGGCTGTTCTTTATGGTTCCTCCTCAATGAACTTAACAAGAGCCTCCAATGCCTTTTCCTCATCAGGTCCATCTGCCATCAATTCAATCTCATCTCCACGTTTTACCTTTAATGAGAGGACACCCAACAAACTTTTTGCATTGATGGTATGCCCTGGACGACAGATGGTCAATCTGCTTTTGTACCGATTGGCTACCTCAATAAACCGAGTTGCTGTACGATTGGTTAAACCGTCTTGTGCTGATACAATGATTGTAGTTTTTTGCATAGAGATCCCTCCCAATGACAAAATTGATGCTTATTTTGTCTCTGTTTTACTAACCTTATTATAGCACAACTGGCAAATGAACACAATGACTCCTTCTCTGTTTTTCTTCTTTGAAAGCTACAATCACCTCTAAAAACAGACAATTTTTCCCAAGTAGCTGTTGATTCTATTTTAAACCTCCTTTTCCATCATCTTTCCATCTTTTGAAATACAGCATAGCCAACAACGCTGACATGGTAGCGGAAAGCACCATTCCTGCAATCAAAATATATTTCCAATGGGCTATCCCTGTCTTGGGAATGGTACTTTCTGTTTTAGAAGTCAAGTCTATCCTGTCTCCTGAATCGCTAATCTCCGTTTTTGCTGTATCTGAAGGTGGTGGTTGTGTGGCATCTATGGAACTTGTCGTCTCCTCTGATGAATTTGACCCAACACTTGGTGGAAGCTCTCCACTGGCTCCCTCCTCTGTGGAACTTTGGTCTCCATGACTACTGGACGGAACTTCTCCACTGTTCTCCTCATCTGAAGGATTCTTATTTTCATCATTGGAAGGATTTTGTTCTCCATCCTCTCCGCCGTCCGGTTGGGTTTCTTCACCGCCGCCTCCTTCCGGGGGATTCTGTTCCCCATTGTCTCCACCTTCGGGGGGTGTTTCTTCACCACCTCCGCCTTCAGGGGGATTCTGCTCCCCATCGTCTCCACCTTCGGGGGGTGTTTCTTCACCACCTCCGCCTTCAGGGGGATTCTGCTCCCCATCGTCTCCACCTTCGGGGGGGTGTTTCTTCACCACCTCCGCCTTCAGGGGGATTCTGTTCCCCATCGTCTCCGCCTTTGGGGGGGTGTTTCTTCACCACCTCCGCCTTCAGGGGGATTCTGCTCCCCATCGTCTCCACCTTCGGGGGGTGTTCCTTCGCCGCCTTCGGGGGCAATCTGTGCAGGAATTTCCACTATATTGTCCTCATCCATATATGCTTGTACAAAATTTTCTTCTATGTTCAAATAATATTCTTCCGGCATATCCACCAACCGAATAAAATAGGGATGATCTTTCACCAAATTATCAAAGGTGAGTGTTCCAAAAATATTGGTTTGACGCACCTCAAAGGGAAGTTCATCATCTTTGTACTTATATAGTGCAAATTCTGCCATTGGAACAGGTTCCTGGGTCAGCACATCACGCACTTCTAATATAATGTGTGCCTCTCT
>CALWON010000024.1 GCA_944383165.1 uncultured Oscillospiraceae bacterium | reverse complement strand
ATACCCAAAATTCCTCACCCCCAAAGCTGCTCTGCCATAGCAGAGGCCATACTGGTTTTGGTGATGATACCCTGTACCCGCTTTTCTTCATCTAATACCACAAGATAGTTGGCTCCACTGGAAATGAGCTGTTCAAAGCAATCTTTGGCATTGTCAGTGGTCTGTACAGTAGGTGTATTGCAGCGAATCAGAGGTTCAATGGACTTGACCACATGCCCAGTCAAACGGATATCAGCAATAGATACAGTGCCCTGATAGGCTGCCTTATCATCCACCACAATCAAGGTATCTACATTGTGACGCTGCATTTTACTGATACACTCGTTGATTCCCTTTGTGGCAGGCACTGCATAGATTCCTGTGCGCATGAAGTCGGCCGCAGTCAGAGTGCGAGTAGAGGAAGAATGGATGAATTTGCCCAGAAAATCCTGAATTTGACCACTGGCTGGATGGGCAAGCATTTCTTCTGGAGGTGCCATTTGAACGATTTTGCCCCGGTCCATAAAGACAATCACATCAGCAAGGTCAAGGGCTTCTTCCATATCGTGGGTGACAAAGACAAAGGTTTTCTTCAGCTTTTGCTGGAGACTGCGTACTTCCTGTTGCAGACTGCGACGGGTCATAGGGTCCAGAGCGGAGAATGGTTCATCCATTAGCACAATGGGAGGGGATGCAGCCAGTGCACGCAGAATACCAATTCTCTGCTGTTGACCACCAGACATTTCAGAGGGGTATTTGTGGGCGTATTGTTCATAGGGGAGATTGACCATCTCTAACAGTTCATGGACAATACGGTCACATTCCTCCTTACTGTATTTTAAAAGGGTGGGAACGACACAGATGTTTTGCGCTACGGTCATATTGGGAAACAGACCAATTTGTTGAATCACATAGCCGATATGGCGGCGTAAATCCACCTTATCCTTTTTGGTAATGTCTTCATCATTGAGGTAGATTTTGCCTTGGCTTGGTTCGATCAGACGGTTAATCATTTTCAATGTGGTAGTTTTGCCACAGCCAGAGGGACCAATTAAGACCACCATCTGACCTTCCTCAATAGAAAAGGAAATGTCATCAATGATTTTTTGACTTCCATAGGAAAGAGAAACATGTTCAAAACGAAGCAAAGGGGGCACCTCCTTGTTTTTTCTGTGAAAAGAGCCAGTGAGACAATTTCACAAATCTAGTGTAACAAAAAATGATAAAATAGTCAAATGAACATGATATAAAATAAAACTGCTTTGGGGACTGCCATCTAGCAGCCCCCAAAGCAGTTACAAAATATAGGAGGAAACCATTAGTCAAAATCTGGGAAGAAGGTGTGCACAATATCCAGAAGTTCACCACTGCGCACCATTGCTTCAACCGCCTTGATGTCAGGCCAGATTTCACGGTCAATCTCAAAGAAATCTACCTTCTCACGTACATGGTTAAAGAGAGCTTCGTGTACAGGAGAGAGCCCCTGACCGTGACTGTTTTTACGGCGGCGGATGTCAACAGCCTGACAAGCTGTGAGCAGTTCCATAGCCAGAACAGACAGAGTGTTTTGGAGAATCCAGCCAGCCTTACGGGCAGCAGTGGTACCCATAGAGACCATATCTTCCTGATTGGCAGAAGATGGAATGGAGTCAACACTGGCAGGATGGGCAAGCACCTTGTTTTCGGATACCATAGAGGCAGCAGAATACTGAACAATCATAAATCCACTGTTCACACCACCCTCAGTGGTGAGGAATGGAGTCAAGCCATTGGACAGAGCGGCGTTGACCATACGCTCACAACGGCGTTCAGAAATATCTGCAATTTCAGAGCAGGCAATACCCAACATATCAAAGGGCAGAGCCATAGGCTCACCGTGGAAGTTACCGCCGGAAATGACAGCCTCATCCTCATTGAAAATCAAAGGGTTATCTGTAACAGCATTCAGTTCAATGTCAACATGCATCTTCACATAGTCCAGAGCATCACGGACCGCACCATGCACCTGTGGGATGCAGCGCAGTGCATAGGCGTCCTGTACACGGTCGCCCTGTGCGTTCTTCAGAATCTCGCTGCCTTCTGTCAGCTTACGCATATTGGCAGCCACTTTAATCTGACCCAAATGCCCACGGCAGGTATGCACACGCTCCTGGAAGGCGTTAAGCTGACCAGTCAAAGCGGTGAAGGTCAGAGAGGAAATCACATCTGCTGTTGCAATCGCCTGCATGGTATCATACAGGTGCATTGCACCAACGCTGGTCATAGCACAGGTGCCATTGGTGATGCCCAGACCTTCCTTGCACACCAGAGTGTCCAGAGCCTCAATACCAGCACGCTTCATAGCTTCGCCGCCTGGCAGCTTCTCGCCCTGATAGGTTGCCTCACCACGGCCCAGCAGAACAAGACCCATGTGGGACAGAGGAGCCAAGTCACCAGAAGCACCCAGAGAACCCTTCTGAGGTACAACAGGAGTGACACCCTTATTCAACATCTCAACCAGCATGGTGACAAGCAGAGGACGCACGCCACTGATACCAACACACAGGGCATTGGCACGCAGGAGCATCATGCCACGCACCAGTTCTTCTGCGTAGGGATCGCCAGTGCCAGTGCAGTGGCTGAGAATCAGGTTGGTGGACAGGCGGTTGCTCATCTCTTCAGGGACTGCCACAGTAGCAAAGTCACCAAAACCGGTGGTAATACCATAGGCAACACGCTTTTCAGAGGCGATTTTTTCAGCCAATGCACGGGACTTCTGCATGGCTTCCATAGCACTTGGAGCAATGGATACTTCCGCACCATGACGAGCAACAGCGACGAATTCTTCCAGAGTCAGGCTATGACCATCTAACACAACAGACTTAATTTCCTTTGGATTTTTCATGATAATTCAAGCTCCTTTTTCATAATCAGTAGAAAATTTGGCATAAATGGGGCAGCACCGCACAGTCAGGACTGTGATTGGCTTCACATACGTTCAGACGCAATACACTTACCATGTGTTACGGTGCTGCCATAAATAGTAGGGACTACAATCAGATGAACTGAGATACCACAATAGCGGCAATCATCAATGGGATGTTATAGTGCAGGAAAGTGGGCACACAAGTATCCCAGATGTGGTTGTGTTGACCATCTGCATTCAGACCAGAGGTTGGACCAAGGGTGGTATCGGATGCAGGAGAGCCAGCATCGCCCAGAGCAGCAGCAGCAGACATCAGTACGATAGTAGCAGCAGGGGAGAAGCCCATCTGTTGACACAGAGGCACATACAGAATAGCAACTACAGGAACAGTGCTGAAGGAACTACCAATACCCATTGTAACCAGCAGACCAATGAGGGTAATCACAGTGGCAGCAATAATCTTGTTACCACCCATTGCATTGGCGGCTGCGGAAACCAGTTCCTCAACAGCACCAGTAGCCTTCATCACTTCAGCATAACCACCAGCAACCAGCATGATGAAACCAATCATACCCATAATCTTGATGCCGCCAGCGAATTGGTCATCAATGGTATTCCACTTAATAGCACCGCCGATGATCATGACCAGAACGCCAACCAGAGCGGACAGAGCCAGGGATTCTGTGATTACCTGTACAATCACAACTGCTACAATAGCAACTAAGGTGACGATGTGGGCAGGGGTGATATGGTCAGAAACTGCATCGGTGGCGGAGGTGTCAACCTCTACCATCTTGTACTCACGGGGTTTGCGGTAGGTGACAAAGATAGCCAGTAACAGACCGATGAGCATAGCCACACCCAGTACCCAGTTGACAGAGGCAATATCAGAAATGGTTACAGGCATACCGTTGGCAGTCATATTGTCTGCAATAATGCCCATGAAAATGGCACCAAAGCCGAAGGGAATGGTGATATAGGGAGCCTTCAAACCAAATGCCAGAGCACAGGCAGCACCACGGCGGTCAACCTTCAACTGGTTAAACAGAGACAGCAGAGGAGGAATCATAATGGGGATAAATGCAATATGGACTGGAACTAGGTTTTGAGAGAAACAGGCAACAAAAGCCAGAATCAACAGCAGTACGGTGGCGCTTTTTCCCATTACCTTAGATAATTTCTTGGACATCATGTCAGCAAGACCTGTGGAGGCAATGGCGGTTGCAAAAGTACCCAGCAGGACATAGGCCAGTGCTGTACCAGCGTTTGCAGAGAAACCACCAGTCAGAATACCCATTGCATCAGGGATGCTAATGCCGCCAATCAGTGCGCCCACCATAGCAGAGATAATCAGGGACATGAGCACATTCAATTTGAAAAGACATAGCACACATAGAACAACGACTGATACCAGTACAGGATTGGTTAGTATTTCCATTTCTACAACTCCCTTTCTTTCTGAAATATTGTGTTTGATAGGATCGAGGAAATTGCGCTGGCATAACCCACGGACAGACAATGTATGAAATAGACAAACAAGCGGGCTAGCACCACCTGAACGATCAGATACACACAGCGAGTTCCGTCGGGCTTTCTCTGTTACTATCATACACCAATGGTTATATAAAATCAACAATTATTTTCCGCAAAATAAAAATATTTTGTACATCATGACGATTATATACTAATACTTGATTGTATTAGCACGTTAAAGAGAAAGAGTTTCTGTAAAAAACAGAGGATTTGGAATCAAATCCTTAAAAAAACGAAACCATTTACAATTCATTTATACTTTAAAGTGGAAAAGAAAATGAGATAAAAAATCTGCCATTCCGCAAAAAGAAAATAAAAACAAAATGGCAGATGTTGTATCATATGGCAAATCAATGTAGAATGAGAGAGGATTTAAGCTGGAAAAAGAAGGAATTTGAAACCGAAAAAGACCAATACCAAAATACCTAAAACAATGCGATACCAACCAAATACTTTAAAATCATGGGCTTTGACAAAATCCATTAGAAAACGAATGCACACAAGGGAGACGAGGAAAGAGACAAAAAAGCCAACCGCCAAAATCAGGGCTTCCTCTGTGGTAAACAGAGACTGTCCAGCTATGATTTTTTCCACAAAGAATTTCCCTAATTTTAAAGCAGTGACCCCCAACATGGTGGGAATTGCCAAAAAGAAGGAGAACTCAGCGGCGACCGGACGGGTACAGCCCAGCAGAATGGCCCCAAGAATGGTGGAGCCAGAACGGGAGGTGCCTGGGACAATGGCCAAGGTCTGGAACAAACCGATGCCCAGTGCCAGTTTCCAGGTTAACTCATTGGTGTGGCAAATAGCGGGGGTGCGATTTCTGTTTTCAATGAACAGGAAGGCAATACCGTACAAAATCAGAGCGGCAGCCACAACAGTAGGTGTCATCAGATGGGTATCCATCCAGTCATTCAGTGGCAGTCCAATGACTGCGGATGGGATACAGGCCAGCACCACATAGCCCCACAGCATCCATGTCCTGTGGCGTTGGGTGGAACTTTTGCGAGGGGAAAAGGGGTTTAATTTGCGAAAGAACAGAACAAGCACGGCGAGAATAGCGCCTAATTGAATCACATAGCGATACATATCCATGAATTCAGTGGAGACATTGAGTTTGAGAAATTCGTCTACCAGAATCAAATGACCGGTAGAGCTGATGGGCAGCCATTCTGTAATGCCCTCAACTACGCCTAAAAAGGCAGATTTGAATAGTTCAATCACCAACATAGAAGATTCCTTTCCATATTATATTTTTGAGTGGATAGTATATCACACAACATCAAAAAGAGACAAGCACTTATGACTTCTTTTTGGCGAGTTCCATTGCGATGCGGATGGGCTGGGAAGGTGTAGAACGATTATGTTGTGCAATTTGTTTGGTCAATGATTGGCAAGTTTGGTCTAACTCCTTGCGAAAAGTGGTGGCAGAGAGACGCAGTGCACCATGCCCCAAAATAATCAACTGTTCGGCATAGTCTGAGGTGGCAACCCGTACACGATGATGCTGTTTGCTCAGTTCATAGGTTGCCTTTTCTATGTAGGCATCTGCGGTTTCTGCTTCTTTGGTATAAACCACATGGATATTATGGTAGTGGGTCACTTCTCCACAGCCACGGGGGACTTTGTAGGCATCAAATACAATAATCACCTGACAATTCCGATAGCCCTGATAGTTGCACATCATATCCATTAGTTTCTGACGCGCAGCATCCAGATTGTACTGCGCCAGTGCCTTTAAATCTTCCCATGCAAAAATGATATTATAGCCGTCTACCAATAAGTAGTCCAACCCAAGTTCCTGTTTTTCCTTGATATGTTGTGTCTCAGGTAGGGAGGGGTGCTTGCGAGGTTTGGGCTGGGGTTGCAGGTCTCGCCGGCGGATGGGTCCATAGGTACGTTCAAAAATAGCACGCAGTTCCTCATCTGCCTCAATGGAGCCAGACAATACAGAGCCTTTTTGGGAGGGGGGATGAGATGTTGTAGGGACATCCTGTGAAGGATGGAGCTGTAATCCGCTGTCAACGTGCATATAGTTTCGGACTTCATTCCACTTGACCACAAAACCAGCACCGTGGTCACAGAATACTGAGTCAGCGGGATGTTCTGTGTCCCGTTCACTGTTGTAACCAATTTGGGCAATGACTTCTTCTGGATTGTGACAGGGGCGATAGCCAGCAGGAGAACAGAACAATCTGCCCTGTCCACGGGTATATGATGCCACATCTGCCGCATAATTGCCAAGAGTAGCCACAGGGAGTTCCCCGTTGAGGACTGAAGTTCCAGAAAGTTCCTCGGACAAAGAAAAAGTTCCTCCCATTCTTTGAATATCAGACATGGCACGCCCTACCTGTTCACTGGGCACTTCCAGACGAATCTGATACCACGGCTCTAATAAGACAGATTTGGCACACATCAATCCTTGACGAACTGCACGATAGGTTGCCTGCCGAAAATCACCACCTTCTGTATGTTTTACATGGGCACGACCAGTGACCAGACTGATTTTCAGGTCAGTGATGGGAGAGCCAGTGAGTACACCGGGCTGTATCTTTTCCATCAGGTGGGTTAAAATCAGGCGTTGCCAGTTTCGGTCTAACACATCTTCACTGCAAATACTGTCAAATTGCAGACCACTGCCACGTTCTAATGGCTCCAACAGCAGATGAACCTCTGCATAGTGGCGCAGGGGTTCAAAATGCCCAATGCCTTCCACTGGTTCTGCAATGGTTTCACGGTAGAGAATACTGCCTGTACCAAAGGAGAGTTCTAGTCCAAATCGCTCTGCAATGACATTCTGAAGGACTTCCAGTTGCACCTGTCCCATGAGCTGAATGTGAATCTCACGCAGTCCCTCATTCCAGACAATGTGAAGTTGAGGGTCCTCCTCCTCTAGTTGTTGCAGCTGTTTGAGAACTGTGTGTGTGTTGGCATGGTCAGGAAGTATCACCTGAAAGGAGAGGACCGGCTCTAAAACAGGGACTTGGGCATCTTCTTCAAACCCAAGCCCCTGACCGGGATAGGTTTTGGAAAGACCTGTAACAGCACAGACACCTCCTGCCGCTACAGTATCTACAGTATGAAATTGAGAGCCGGAATAGACACGAAGCTGGTCTGCCTTTTCCGTCCAAATTTGTGCATCAGGTAGAGGATGGTCACTACGCTGGTTGGTGATGGCAGCTTTCACACGCAGAGTACCACCTGTCACTTTTAAATAAGTCAGTCGGTTTCCCTGGGAATCCCGTGCAATTTTAAATACTTTGGCACCAAATTGGTCGGAGTAGGGGGGAGCACAGGTGTAACGCTGAAACCCAGAGAGAAATTCTGACACACCATCCAATTTTAAGGCAGATCCAAACCAACAGGGAAATACTTTGCGGTGCTGGATGAGGGAGATAATCTCCTGCTGTTCCAGTACCCCATGTTCCAGATAGTGCTCCAAAACACCATCATCGGTTACTGCAATTTGTTCTTCCAATGAGGCATCAAAGTAGCCAAAGTCTAAACAGCCTGCACTCAGTCGCTTCTGTAACTGCGTGAGGAGTTGTGGACGGTCTGCCCCGGACAGATCCATTTTGTTGATGAATAAAAAAGTGGGAATTTGATAGTCAGAGAGTAACTTCCACAAGGTCATGGTATGGCTTTGAATGCCATCTGTACCACTGATGACCAGAATGGCATAGTCTAACACCTGCAATGTGCGCTCCATTTCCGAGGAAAAGTCCACATGCCCAGGGGTGTCCAAAAGGGTAATGGTGCGATCTTCCAGTGGGAGAATTGCCTGTTTGGAAAAAATGGTAATGCCACGTTCCCGCTCCTGATGGTCTGTATCTAGGAAGGCGGTTTGATGGTCCACCCGTCCCAGTTGCCGGATTTGACCACATTGATAGAGAAGCCCCTCGGAGAGGGTGGTTTTACCTGCATCTACATGGGCCAGGATACCCACAACCAGTTGTGTCTCTTTCATATACAACATCCTATGTCAATAAAGTAGTTCAGCCATCTATTCTAACATAGAAGGGGACAAGAGGCAATGGAGCAGTTAAAAGTTATAGGGGCGCTTAGAGCCAGAGAAATATTCCAAAAGGGATGGGATGGTTTCCATAGCAGTCTGTATGGTATGTGCAATTTCCTGGTTCAATGTCTGGAGACAGGGGTCTGTGTACGTAGGGGAAGAATGGAGGAACGTTTGGAGTTGAAAATAGAGGGAGCGTAAGCCCAACGGGATGGATGGCTGTACCTCTTTTTGCAGTTGTTGTGGTAAGTACCATTGACCCTCTAAAAGAAAATAGGCACTAGATAGCCGTCTTTGTGCTTTTTGGAGTTGGGTGTAAGTGGAACGTAAGGACCGATGAACAGGGGCAGGACTGCGTGAAAGGAGATGATGGATGAGCCACAGAAGATCCTGTAGAGAGTCCATCGTTTGTTCCAAATAGGATACATCTTGATTGGAGGACTGAGAAAAACAGAGAGGAGAAGTTTCTGCTTCTACAGGGGGTACAGGTGGAGCAGGCAGAGAAGTGAGGGCAATGGGACTAAGAGATTGATCTGGCATCACACGGTTCCAAACCCGCTGAAATAGAGCTGGGTCAAAGGGCTGTAACGATAGAGAATCAGACATTCGATAGACCTCCCAGATTAGATTTTAAGTTGCGGTTCGGTATAGTCTATGCAGGGATATGGGGAGAGGGCACTCTTTGAGTGGGATTGTTAGATGAATCCCCGAAAAGTCCTAAAAATAAAAAGAATTTTAGATTAAGCTTGACTTTTCCTGCTGTACATGGTAGGATACAGCCGAATAAAATAGAATACATAGGATAGAGGTGCGGCACTCATGCGTACGGCAGGATATAGACAGGTAGCTGTTCTGTGGGAGAGGGTGTGCCGCCGAAGGGTGCATTTCCTGCCTGGGGGATGTGCTCTGGTCTGTGAAATAAGATTTTTCAGACTGTCACAAATGTGGAGCGCTATCAATGTAAACCGCAACAGAAAGGAAAATCATCTTTTCTGTGGGTTCTGTGTGCCGTGAGCGTCTTCTGCGTTCATGGTTTTTTTTGTGCCCTGCACTCTATACTGTGTAGAGGAGGAACTGTATGAAGAAATTTAGGAGATGGCTGCCTGTGCTGGCAGTCCTAGTTCTGATGGTTACAGCGTTAACGCTGGGAGCCAGTGCATCAGGGGAGGAAGTGGCTGAATATGTCAGCCCATTCTATGCAACCCCTTGGGCATTGCTGCCCCCGGTCATTGCCATTGCCCTGGCACTTCTGACAAAAGAAGTGTATTCCTCTCTGTTCGTCGGGATTCTGGCAGGTGGTTTGCTCTACTCCAGTTTCTCGTTTGAGGGAACAATACTGCATGTATTTGAGGATGGCATTGTCTCCGTATTGTCAGACAGCTACAATGTGGGTATTTTGATTTTTCTTGTCATTCTTGGTTCTATGGTCTGCCTGATGAACAAGGCAGGCGGTTCGGCTGCCTTTGGCCGCTGGGCAGCGGAAAATATCAAAAGCCGTGTGGGAGCACAGTTGGCATCCATTACATTGGGTGTGTTGATTTTTATTGATGACTATTTCAACTGCCTCACCGTTGGTTCCGTGATGCGTCCTATCACCGATAAACACAATGTGTCCCGTGTAAAGTTAGCATATCTCATTGATGCCACGGCTGCACCTGTCTGTATCATTGCCCCCATCAGTTCCTGGGCGGCTGCGGTATCTGGGTTTGTGGAAGATGGGCAAGGGCTTGCCCTGTTTATCCGGGCCATTCCCTACAATTTCTATGCACTGCTGACCATTTTTATGATGATTGCTATGGTAGTCCTCAAAGTAGAGTTTGGTCCCATGCGTCGATATGAGAAGAATGCCATTGAGACTGGCGACCTGTTTTCAGGGTCCAACCCCTATGCAGGGTTGCTGGAAGATGATGTGGATGATAAAAAGGGTGGCGTAATTGATCTAGTGGTGCCTATCCTGGTACTGGTGGTAGCATGCATCATTGGTATGATCTACTCTGGTGGTTTCTTCTCTGGGAGTAACTTTGTAGATGCCTTCTCTAGCTCTGATGCTTCTGTGGGGCTTATGCTTGGCTCTGCCTTTGGGTTGCTGTTCACCCTGATTTTCTACTATGTACGCCGTGCCATGACTTTCAAGCAGATGATGGAGTGTATCCCAGAGGGATTTAAGGCCATGGTTCCAGCCATTATGATCCTCACCTTTGCATGGTCCCTGAAAGCAATGACAGATTCCCTGGGCGCCACTGCTTTTGTGGAGTTCTTTGTCAATACCTATGCTGAGAATATGCAGTTCTTCCTGCCTGCCATCGTATTTGTGATTGGCTGCCTGTTGGCATTTGCAACTGGTACCAGCTGGGGCACCTTTGGTATCCTTATTCCCATTACAATGGCAATTTTTCCCTTGGATAATCCAATGGGTATTATTTGTATCTCTGCCTGTATGGCTGGAGCGGTGTGTGGGGACCACTGTTCCCCCATTTCTGACACCACAATCATGGCCTCTGCTGGTGCACAATGTGACCATGTCAACCATGTGTCCACACAGTTACCCTACGCAGTATCTTGTGCGGTCATTTCCTGTATCTGTTATATTGTAGCAGGTGTGGTGACCCATTTTGGAGGTCCTGGCATTGTAGCGCTTCCCTTGGGTCTGGTACTTGTACTAGGGTTTTTGTTGGTGATGCGCGATTCAACTAGATAAAGGATTGTTACTGCAAAACGCATGTTGAGAGGAAATCTCACATGCGTTTTTGTATTGTACATGGAGGGGAAGATAAAATATATGGAATTGTGCTTGACTGGGGAAGTGAATCGACTTATAGTTATAGTAGTTTCTTTTTGTTAAGTGGAATATCGGATACCGTAGGGTAGAAGGGAGTGAACAGTAGCATGGAGAGGAAGCCGATCATTGATGAGACACAGCAGATGGCATGGGATGGCTTTCAGCGTTTACAGAAGATTGTCTATGGCGCACGGACAGAGGACTCTGTAGAAAAAATGTTGGAGTGCCTAGTAGACCTGTTTTGCTGTGATCGGGCGTATATCTACCAGCTACAGTCAGATGGGACCATAGATAACACCTATGAATGGTGTCGGTATGGGGTTTCTGAACAGAAGGAGTTTCTTCAGGATGTACCAGAAGCAGTTATTGGATGGTGGCAGGAGCAAATTGGAGAAGGTCAAGTGCTGTTGATTGAAGATGTGGAACAGTTGCGCATCCCACATCCTCTGACCTATGGATTTTTGAAGCCACAGCAGATCACTTCTATGGCAGCTACCCCCCTGTATGGGGATGGTGAGAGAATTGGCTATTTGGGGTTGGATAATCCCAAAAGCACCCTGTATCCGATGATTCAAAAAGTATTAAGTATGGTGGCTTGCTTGGCATCTATGCTGATGAAACAGGAACAGCTTTCCAAAAAAACTGAGGAGATCCAATTTCGAGATCCATTGACAGGGGTGTGGAACCGGCAAGCATTGACCAATTTGAAGGAAGGGTGTCAGTCAAGTGCAACTGGTCTATTGCTGTTTGAAGTGCAGGAACTGAAACAAATCAACCGTACTTTAGGTTATGGTGTTGGGGATGGGACATTGGTTCAATTTACCGTGTGTCTGAGCAATATTTTAAAAACCCAGCATATCTACCGCATTAGTGGTTGTGAATTTGTTGTCATACTGTTGGATACAACAGAGGAAATGCTGCAATATCAGGTGGAACAGCTCCGCGTGGAACTGGTTGCACAGAAGTTGTGCGTCAATATTGTATGGGTATGGACGGAAGATACATCTGTCCATTGGGAGTATCTGCTAAAACAGGCACAGGAGCAGATTGGCGAGAGGGAGGCTGAGAAAGATACAGCCTATCTCGCTTTACCAGACCAGAAGAGGGTAAACTGTGTTTCTACTAACAAGCAAGAGACCGATTTTAATCGCTATGTAAAACAATACTACTATGATGCTGAGGCAATTATCCAGTCGATTACTATGTCTGACTCTACACAATGTGTCTACTTTGGAGATATGCGCAGCAATTACTTCTATATTTCGGACAATATGAGGGACACCTTTGGGTTTGGTAGTAATCTTGTGTATGATTTGCTTACCCATTGGGGAAATCGGGTTGCCACTCCAGAGCAGTTCAAACTGTATCAAAATGATATTGCGGATATGATGAAATATAAGCGTACCATACATGACCTCCGCTATCAGGTGAAGGACCGGAGTGGGAATGTGCGGTGGATTCGCTGTTTTGGCATTCTGCGTTGGAATGAAGAAAAAACAGAACCAGTCTTTTTTTCAGGTAGTGTATCCTTTCAGGATAACTCTTTTATTGTGGACCCCATTACCAATTTCCCAAGGGAACACACTGCCCTTATGGTTCTCAATACATTGGAAAAACCAACGGATATGTTGATATTCAGCCTGAACCATTTCACAGAAATCAACGAGACCAAGGGGCGATATAATGCAAACCAGCTGATGAAACAGATTACAGCCCAAATTGTACAAACGATGGGAGAGGGTGTACGCTTTTACCGTCTGGATGGGTTGAAATTCATGGGTATCCCCCAGAATGGGATGACAGTTGAAAACCCTCAGAATAAGATAGAGCAGCTGCGTGGCATTGTAGAGCAGGGTTATAGCAGTATGGAAATTTCCGTACGCAACGCCTGTTCCTTTGGTGTCATGCGTTTCCCAAATGGGGTAGATACAGCCCACACCTTCATAGAAAATGCAATGGTTTTGATCTCAGATGCCAAACAGAAATCGGAAAAGGAATATATTGTTTATTCACCAGAGGGGGTACAGAAACTAAAAGAACATGCAAACCTTTCTTTGGCACTCAGCCAGAATGCGCTGGATGGGATGAAACAGTTCCGGATTGTAATCCAGCCTGTGGTATCCGCCCAGACGGGACGTGCCGTTGGGGGTGAAGTGCTGATGCGCTGGCAGTATGAAGGCAGGGATGTATCCCCAGGATTGTTTATCCCACTGATGGAAAAGGGAAAGACCATCCACATCGCGGGGAAATGGGTCTTTGAACAAACGGTAAGAGCGTGCCGCCAGTTGCTGGTCTATGACCCAGAATTCTATTTGACGTTCAATGTCAGTTACCATCAGATTGTCAATGATGATTTCATTGATTTTGTGGAGAAAACACTGGAAAAATATCAGGTCAGTGGGAAAAACCTGGTGGCAGAACTGACGGAAACCCATTTTGATGAGGAGCCAGAAAAATTGAGAGGTTTTGTCGAGCGATGCAGCAAATTGCATATTCGGATTGCACTGGATGACTTTGGAAATGGATACTCCTCTTTGGGGCTGCTCCTAAAATATCCTGCCAGCATTGTGAAGTTGGATCGCTCCCTTTTGGTGGAGATGACAGGCTCTGAGGATAAGATGAATTTTATCAACAGTATTGTCTATGCCTGCCATCGCTTTGGGAAGAAAGTATGTATGGAGGGAGTGGAGACAGACGAGCAGAATATTCTGATTAAAGAATCTGGCTGTGATTTGATTCAGGGCTTCTATTACCACCGACCAATGGAGCTCCATGCAGTTTACGAGCTGGTAAGCAGCCAAAGCTAAAAGATTCCCCCTGGGAACAGCAGCCGAGTGGGCTGTGGCTTCCCAGAGGGGATTTCTGTTAGGAGAGGGAGAGCAGCTGTTCGCCAGCGCGGTAAATATCACCTGCGCCTACGGTTAGGATCAAGTCACCAGGTTGGGCAAGCTCCTTTAACTGTTCCGTTACATCGGCAAGTGTGGCACAATACTGTGCATTGGGGAGTTGTTTGACCAAGTCCATAGAGGAAATACCCAACGTGTTTTGTTCTCTTGCAGCATAAATTTCTGCCAGTAGGACAAGGTCAGGCAATCGGAGCACAGAGAGGAACTCATCAAATAACTCTTTGGTCCTGGTGTAGGTATGGGGCTGGAATGCACAGATGATCCGTTTGTAATCCAAATTCTTGACTGCGGTGAATAGTGCATGTAATTCACTGGGGTGGTGGGCATAGTCATCATATACCGCTGCGCCATGATAATGCCCTTTGTACTCAAAACGGCGCCCTGCGCCAGTAAAGTTGTGTAACCCCTCTTGGATGGCAGCCAATGGGATATTGAGTTTGCGTGCAGCACAGGCAGCAGCCAGAGCGTTATATACATTGTGAATGCCGGGGACCTGTAGGGAGATAGAGCCAAGGCACACACCATCTTCCATCAGGTCAAAGGTAGCAAATCCATTGTTCCAAGTGATATTTTGGGCGGTCACAGTCCCATTTTGAATACCGAATGTAAGAATAGGTCGATTCAGTCCAAAAATTGCATTCATAGTGTTGAGGTCGTCTGCATTGGCAATTACCCAGCCCTGTTCTGGTACCAGGGAAGCGAAGTGGCGGAAGGAATTCTGGATATCTTCCAGATCCTTGAAAAAGTCCAAATGGTCGGCGTCTACATTTAAGATAATCGCAACGGTTGGAGAAAAAGCGTGGAAAGAATTATAATACTCGCAGGATTCAAGAATAATGGTGTCACCCTGTCCAACTCGATGCCCTGTGCCAAGGGAGGGTAAAATACCCCCAATCATGACAGTGGGGTCACGATGCGCTGCCATAAAAATTTCGGTACACATAGAGGTCGTTGTTGTTTTTCCATGGGTACCTGAGACACACAGGGCATTTTGATACTGTTTCATAATGGCACCCCAAGCTTCAGCCCGTTCAAAAACAGGGATTCCAGCCTGGTGCGCAGCGGCAATTTCAGGGTTATCATCATGTACAGCGGCAGTGCGGATAATACAGTCTGCTCCAGAAATATGGTCAGCGTGATGCCCTTGATAGACCGTAATCCCCAATGACCGAAGATGTTGTACTGTTGCACTTTCGCTTAGATCAGAGCCTGTGATGCTCATACCACTTTTATGGAGTACATCAGCCAGAGGAGACATGGACACTCCACCAATACCAATCAGGTGGGCGTGCATGTCAGGACGGAGATAGGCGTGAATGTCTGGTTTCATAGTGAAATACACCTCAACTTTTTCTCGTCAATTACCACCTCATTATAGTATACAAAAAACCACAATACAAGGGGAAGATGGATGTGGTGTAATAGGAAAAGCCCTGATGTATCATACATCGGGGCTTTTTCATATGGTCAAAAGACTATTCAGAAATGGTTAAATCGGTGAGCACATAGCCAAACATGGAGTCACTGGGGACGAGGGTGGCTTCAAAGGAAACCAAGGCACTGCCATCCACCACATAGGTCAAGTCACCCACCATAAATTCGGAACCATTGGATTGGGTAGTGATGGATTGTACTGTAATTTCAGCAAGACCAGCGTCACCACGGGCCAGATAGTAGCTGTCATTGGCGGATTGGTATGTAATCCGCTCTGAAATAGGGGCAGGGATTTCGGGCAAGGCAGAAACATCTGGATAGAGGGCGGCAGCGTAATCCTGAATCACCTCAGTGGGGAGAATCAAAGATTCATCAGTCAGCTCTGCCCGCTGGTCATATTCCCCATATAGCCCCAACATATAATACAGGCTAGTCCATAAGAACTGGGGGTCTTCTGGATTGAAGGTCAAATCATTTTCTGTCATGCTCAGCACAAGAGCATGGACAGCAGGTAGCATTGCCTGAGAAGCCTGGCTCTGGGCAGGCACATTCCCCTGGACAGATGCGGCAGGGGGTTCCTGCTGTGTCTGCGCAAAGGAAACACAAACTAAGGAAGTAGTCAAAACAGCACAGGCTGTGATGGAAACGATACGCTTTTTCATAACAGGATTCCCCCTTCTTACTCTCTTTTTATTTAGTATAGCACAGTGAGAAAAAATTCTCACTCTATTTTGATTACAGTATCATTCAAAAAGGTTACAAAATGATTGCAAAACAGGAATGGATTTGTGAAATATGACGAAAAACAATGAGGCAGAGAGGGGACACCAAGCGACAGAACGGAATATATATGGGACGGAGAGAATCAAAGGGAAAGTACACGTTGCACTAGGGTACCCCTGTTTGTCTGATGGTGGGGTGTAGGGCGTGTTGAAATGAGAGGCTTGAGGGAGGCACCAATTGTGATAAGAAGATTTGTTTTCAAAAAAGTTCAAACTTCATTGGCAGGAAAGATTGGAAGTATGGTTGCCAGTAGTTTGATACTGGTTTTTGTTATTTTAATTACCATCACATATCGCATTACATAGATGCAGTTAACCAACGCCATTAGCCAAGAGATGCAGTTGATGGCAAAGAAAAATGCCATACAATTCCAGTCCATGCTCCACACAGTAGAGGTATCGCTGGATAGTATTACCTCATTTGTGGATCAGAATTGGAGTGGGACAGGGATTGTGGATGGGAAAATAGGCAATCCTGTGCAGCAGCTGGAAATGGGGGTTGTGTGTGAAACCCCACTGACAGCGGAAAACAAACGGGTAGAGGATTTTTTGATTGAATTGGCATTGAGTGCAGTCAATAGCAATGAGGATTTGTTTGGGATTGGGATTTTCTTTTCAGAGTACGGCTTTCAGAACAACATCAAAGACTATTCCTTCTATATCACACCTGACAGCACAAGAGACACCTTGGCTATTTGTAGAGACTCTGAAAAATATGTAAATGAAATATATTATGCAGAGGCGGCAGAGCGCAAAGAGACCGTTGTGACAGAGCCATACAACTACAATGGTGTTGATATGATTACCATTGCAACCCCTATTGTACGGGATGGGCAGGTAAAGGCAGTGATTGGTGCCTATGTCTCTTATGAAAAACTGAGCGATTTTGAAATTGACCAGTCAAATTATCCTTCCCTTATGGTGTACCTCTACAGCGATGAGGAAAAAATTGTGTTTGGAAGTGTGTCTGATGAAGATGTGGGAAAAAGTTTATCCGATGTGACCCCCAACTTGGAGGAATTGAACACGGTGCGAGCGGGGATGCAGAGCAAAGCAGCATTTACGATGAGCAAAGAGACAGAAGATGGGTCTCATATTACTGCATTCTATCAGCCACTGTATGCAGGGACAGATACTTGGTGGATGGTAACAGCATTGAATCAAAATGACATGAACCGCAATGTTACCCAGACTGCTACATTGCTCACCATCATCAGTGTGGTTGCACTGCTGGTTATTATTGGGACCCTTGCCATTGTACTGCACCGGGCACTGCATCCGCTGCAAGGGATTGTGAGGACAGCAAATGCCCTTTCTCAGGGGGACTTATCCAATTCCTTTGAGAAAGTACAAAGCAAAGATGAGATTGGCGCATTATCGACAGCATTTTGTGACATGGTACAGCATCTGAATGCACTGATGTCTGATATAGGGGCACATCTATCAGCAATTGCAAAGGGTAATTTTACAATGGATGATAAAAATGAAGCATTGTATATGGGGGATTACCGGCAGTTGATGGTTTCCATCCAGATAATCCAAGAGAGGCTGAAAGCTACATTGCTTGAGATTGATTTGTCAGCTCATCAGGTTTCCATTGGGGCAGAACAGGTGGCATCTACGGCGCAAATGCTATCCCAGGGTGCTGTGGAGCAGACTGCCTCTGTGGAACAGCTCACATCTGCTACGAGGGATATTTCTGACAACCTTAAGACAACGGCTGAGAATGCAGAGAACTCCAAGATGCAGACCGTCCAGACCAGGGAACATTTGCGTAGGTGCAACCAGATGATGCAGGAGATGATTGCAGCAATGGAGGAAATCAACACCACATCCTTCCAGATTGAACACATCATGAAAACCATTGAAGATATTGCATTCCAAACCAATCTGCTTGCACTGAATGCAGCGGTGGAAGCTGCAAGGGCGGGCGAAGCAGGAAAAGGCTTTTCGGTTGTGGCAGATGAGGTGCGTAATTTGGCAGCCAAAAGTGCAAATGCCTCCCAAAATACGGCTGCGCTGATTAAAAATTCTCGTGTTGCAGTGGAGAAGGGGGAATTCATTGTGGGGCAGACAGCAGAGGTTCTGGCGTCTGCTGTAGAGGAGGCCAATACAGTGGCAGAGATGGTGGAGAACATCTCAGAAGCAGCGGAAAGACAGGCGGATACTATGGAACAGATTACCCGGGGCTTGGAACAGATTTCTGCTGTGACACAAAACAACTCTGCCACATCGCAGGAGAGTGCAGCTGCTTCTGAGGAGCTGTCCAGCCAGGCACAGAGTTTAAAACAGATGGTAGAGCAGTTTGAATTGGGGGAACTGGGCAGTAGCAAATCCTTATGGAAAAGGGGAAGGCAAAGGTGGTGCAAAGGGTTGCAGTCAGATGGATGTGACCCCTTTTTGTAGGTCCACGAACTCAAACCCGAGAATGGTTGCAAAATTTCAATACCCAATGGATTTTGTAGGAATTGCATAAAATGCGATATAAATATGGATAGGGAATAGTGTAGGTGCACTAGGATTTTTATGCAACACGATAAATCTTTATACAGACATAACACGGATTTTACTTTACAAATATTGTTATTCTTGTTATAATAATAAGAAGCATTCCCAAATAGAGTTTTAGAGAGGAGTCTAACGCATTGAAAAGCCGTGGTATACAGAAGATACAAGGTTCGTTAGCCATGAAGGTTGGCAGCCTGATTGCAGCTATTTTAATTGTGATTTTTGTAATTCTCATTGTTGCTACATATAGCTTTACAAAAGTACAATTATCCAACATAATTGGGCGTGAGATGCATCTGATGTCTGAACGAAATGGGACACAGATTCAATCTATGCTCCATACAGTAGAGGTGTCCTTAGACACGATGACCTCTTTTGTTGACCAGAGTTGGAGTGATACTGGTGTTGTCCCTTCCCCCTCTGCTACAGAAGGGGAAGGGACAGCAGCACCACAGATGGAAATTAGCGCAGTATGTGGGATGCCATTGACAGATGAGAATAAGTATGTAGAGGAATACCTCATTGAAATGGCATTGAGTGCAGTCAATAGCAATGAAGATCTGTATGGTGTTGGGGTCTTTTTTACAGAGTATGGATTTCAAAACAACATCAAGGACTATTCTTTTTATGTGACACCAGAAAGTAAAAGGGATACAGTTACGATCTATGCCCCTTATGAACAGTATGCAAATGAGATTTACTTTGCGGAAGCTGTGGAGCGGAAAGAGACAATCGTGACCGACCCTTACAATTTTGATGGCGTAGATATGATTACCATTGCTGCTCCTATTATTCGTGACGGGGAGGTAAAGGCAGTGATTGGTGCAGATATTTCCTATGCTAACCTCAGTAATTTTGAAGTTGACCTGACTGATTACCCTTCTCTGGTCCTTAGCCTCTATAATGATGAGGAAATTATGGTCTATGCAAGTGGTTCAACCCAAGATATCGGCAAGAGCATGTCAGAATTTACACCAAATCAGAATGAGCTCCAAGCCATCCGAACAAATATGCAGGGGAATGAGGCCTTTTCCATGAACAAAGTGCGTGAGAATGGGCAGCGGGTTGTATCATTCTACCAGCCTGTGACAGCTGGATCAGATACGTGGTGGATGATGACTGCACTGAGTGAAGCGGATATGAACCGTGATGTCACAAGGACAGCTATCATCCTGATTGTCATTAGTATGGTTTCTTTGGTGATTATTATTGGTGCGTCTGCTGTTGTGTTGCGCCAGGCATTGCACCCACTTCAGGGGATTGTAAAAACAGCGAATGCGCTTTCTGAGGGCAGGCTGTCCGATGAGTTTGAGATTGTACACAGCAAAGATGAAATCGGTGCGCTGTCTATGGCATTTCAGGATATGGTACAACGGCAGAAAGACCTGATGAAAGACATAGGCGACCATTTGACAGCCATGGCAAAGGGTAATTTTACAATGAAATATGAGAATGAGAATCTGTATATTGGGGATTATCGTCAATTGATGCTCTCAATACAGACCATTCAGGATAAGCTGAAATCTACCCTTAGTGAGATTGATCTGGTTGCAAAACAAGTGTCCCTAGGTTCGGAACAGGTGGCATCCACTGCCCAGATGCTCTCCCAGGGTTCTGTGGAACAGGCAGGCTCTGTGGAACAGCTTACATCTGCAATGAGGGATATTTCCAACCATATTAAAACAACAGCAGAAAGTGCAGAAGAGTCCAAGCTCCAAACCGCACAAACAAGTGAGCATCTAAGCAACTGCAATGAGATGATGCAGGAAATGATTGCAGCAATGGAAGAAATCAATGAGACATCCTATAAAATTGAACAAATCATCAAGGCAATCGAGGACATTGCATTCCAGACCAATATCCTTGCATTGAATGCGGCTGTGGAAGCGGCAAGAGCGGGTGAGGCAGGAAAGGGATTTTCTGTGGTAGCCGATGAGGTACGGAATTTGGCTGCAAAGAGTGCAGATGCCTCAAAAAACACATCTACTTTGATTGAGAATTCCCGTAGGGCAGTGCAGAAAGGTGAGGCAGTTG
This sequence comes from uncultured Oscillospiraceae bacterium, assembly GCA_944383165.1. Taxonomy (GTDB): domain Bacteria; phylum Bacillota; class Clostridia; order Oscillospirales; family Oscillospiraceae; genus Lawsonibacter. The sequence goes on along the minus strand of CALWON010000024.1, from coordinate 8,861 downwards.
TAAGCCAGACTGCCAATATACTAGCATCTGCGGTGGATGAGGCCAAAGTGGTGGTCCAGATGGTGATGAAAATTTCAGAAGCAGCGGAAAAGCAAGCGGATACAATTACACACATTACACAGGGATTGGAAGAAATTTCCGGTGTTACCCAAAATAATTCCGCAACTTCGGAGGAAAGCGCAGCAGCTTCTGAGGAATTATCTGGTCAGGCACAGAGCTTGAAGCAACTGGTAGGGCAGTTTGAGCTTGGTCAAAGGAATACAGATTATTGAGAGTAGCCACCAACAACAAACGCATATTCGAAAGTACAAATGAGGCTGGCAGGGTGAGCGCAAATACCCTGCCAGTTTTCGTTTGTCATCTGGAAGGAAATGGGTGTTCCTCATTTTTGTACTTGACAATCCAGTTAGAAAACCTTATATTAAGTATTATCTTAAATGCTTAAATATAGGAGGTCTAAGGAAGATGAGGGCATTTGCAAGTGTAATACAGGACCGCTGTGTTGCCTGTGGCAGCTGTGTAAAGGTGTGCCCATTGGGTGCCATTTCTGTCTGGCGTGGCGTTATGGCTGTGGTAGATACAGGTCGCTGTGTAGGCTGTGGAAAATGTAAGCAGGAATGCCCAGCCGGAGCCATTACCATCGAAAAGAGAGGGGAGACAGCATGAAGAAAAAAGCGTGGTATGATTATCTATGGATTGTCACACCAGTGTATTTTGCACTGGGTCTTTTCAATATATTGTTTGCATGGTTAGGGATGATTTTTTTCAGTGTGCCATTACTACTTGCCATCTTTGGAGGGAATAAGGTATACTGTAACCGATATTGCGACCGTGGGCAGTTTTTTACCCTGTTGGGAAAACGGATGAAGTGGTCTGCCAACCGACCAACGCCCAAATGGATGGGTTCTAAGTGGTTTCGGTATGGGTTTCTGATTTTCTTTTTTGCAATGTTTTTCCAAATGCTTTGGATGACCTTTCTGGTTGGGGCAGGCAGTCAAAGCCTGAGGGAGACTGTGCAGCTCTTTTGGAGTTTTCGTGTTCCCTGGCAGTGGGCAAATCCACACCTGGATGTGGCAGCATGGGTAGTACAGTTTTCCTACGGGTTTTACAGTATGATGTTGACCTCAACCCTGATTGGATTGATTGTTATGGTACTGTTTCAGCCACGTAGCTGGTGTGTTTTTTGTCCCATGGGAACCATGACACAGTTGATCTGCAAGTGGAAATCGGGCAAGGCTGTGCCAGTTTGTGCTGGATGTAATGAAGGAGGATGTCATGGAGCAATTACAGGAACAGGCAAAAGAAGTGGCAGAGATGATGGGGCTTCTGGCAAATGAAAACAGATTGCTGATTCTCTGCGCACTGTTGGAACAGCCTATGACGGTGGGCGCATTATCCCAACAGCTTCCCAACATTTCCATGCCAGCCATATCCCAACATCTGCAAAAACTGCGCAGTGGGAAATTGATTGAGGTGGAGCGGCATGGTCAGTATATGCAGTATCACATCAAAGACCGCCGTCTTTATGCGTTGATGGCGTTGTTGAAAGAATAGTATTGTAACAATTAGGTTTTGGAGGTATGTCATGAAGTGGAAAATCCTAGTTCCAGTTGTGTTATCTGCCGTTTTGCTCAGTGCCTGTGGAGGACAGGGACAGGGCAGCGCATTAGAGGCAGAAGCCAGTACCCAATCAGCAGCCAGTTCTACCCAAAGTACACAGGAGCAGGGGGGCATCCTCTCCTCTTTTTCTGCTGAAGATTTGGAGGGAAACCAGATTGACCAGAGCATTTTGGAAGGTCATAAACTGACCATGGTCAATGTGTGGGCTACTTTTTGCTCCCCATGCATCAAGGAAATGCCTGAATTAGGGGAGCTGAGTGCAGAGTATCAGGAGAAAGGAGTTCAGATTGTGGGTTTGGTATCCGATGTGCTGGACCGGGAAGGAAATCTGGATGAAGGACAAATGGACACCGCAAAGGAAATTGTAGAGACCACACAGGCGGACTACCTCCATATTGTGCCACGGGAGAGTTTATTTGGGTTGCTTGCTCAGATTACCTCTGTACCAACCACCTTTTTTGTAGACGAGACAGGAAAGCAGGTGGGGTATACCTACCTGGGAAGCAAAGACAAAGAGGCATGGACAGAAATTATAGAGGAGACATTGCAGGAGGTCGATGGATGACAGTGTTCAAGAGAAATCGCTGGGCTGTGGTTTTGCTGGTGCTGGCTGTTGTGTTTCTTGCCGTTGGCGTAGGGCGTGGAGAGGCAGAGACAGTTTACCGAAAGGCAGTGCAAATTTGTATGGAGTGTATTGGACTTGGATAAGCTGAAACATTCTATACGGACATGGGTACAGATTGCCAGTACAGCCCTGAGCAACGGTTACGCCGCCGGATTTTTCAAGGGCACAATTTATAAGGGGGACAGCAAGCTGTTGTGTGTCCCAGGTTTGAATTGCTATTCCTGCCCAGGTGCCTTGGGTTCCTGCCCCATCGGCTCCCTTCAGGCTGTGATTGGAAGCCGTGAGTTTCATATGTCCTACTATATTGTTGGGTTTTTGCTGCTTTTTGGTGCACTGTTAGGGCGGTTTGTCTGTGGCTGGCTGTGTCCATTTGGCTTGGTACAGGATGTATTGTGGAAAATCCCTGTGAAATGGAAGTGGAAAAAACTGCCTGGGGATCGGATGCTCAGTTGCTTGAAATATGTCATTTTAGGTGGGTTTGTGGTTTTGCTGCCTTTGACTGTTTTGGATGTCATTGGACAGGGGCAGCCCTGGTTCTGTAAATGGATTTGCCCATCTGGAACCCTGTTTGCTGGGATACCGTTGATTGCCACCAATCCCTCCCTTCAAAGTGCTGTTGGCTTTCTTTTTCAGTGGAAAGTAGCCATTCTTGTGGTTTTGCTTCTGTTGTCACTGGTGGTTTATCGCCCATTCTGTCGGTATCTGTGTCCGTTGGGAGCAATTTATGGCTGGATGAATCCAGTTGCCCTCTATCGGTATGAAATCAATCAAACATGTTGTACAGGCTGTTCCGCCTGTCAGAAAGCATGCCCAATGGAGTTACCAGTCTACAAATTACCCAATACAAGTCAATGTATTCGGTGTGGTGTGTGCAGACAGACCTGCCCACATGGAGCAATTCAAACAGTCAATCCACTCAAAAGAAAAAACAGTTCTAAACTATAATAAACCAGAACAAAAACCTCCAGCAAGAAAAGAACTTTTTTCTTGTTGGAGGTTTTTTGTTGAGTTCCATAAAAATAGAGTTTTATCTTTTCGGATGGGATTTCCCAACCACAGCAATGAAAAAACTTAACACAATCGCCACCGTAATGCCAGCAGAAGTGGCAGTGACCCCACCGCTGATAATACCAAACAGCCCTTCAGATGCTACAGCCTCTTTGACCCCTTTGGATAAGGTGTAGCCAAAACCAGTCAGAGGGACAGTGGCACCTGTGCCAGCCCAGTCCACCAGAGGCTCATACAGCCCAAGCCCACCCAAAAGCACGCCAGAGGTTACATAGAGCACCAGAATTTTGGCTGGGGTCAGATTGGTTTTGTCAATGAGCAGTTGCCCAATGACACATAAAATACCACCACACAAAAAAGCGTTGAAATATTCCATAGCTTCCTCCTAATAAGATGGCTGAGAACTCAGAGCAATGGCATGGCAGATTCCGGGGATAGATTCCCCTTGCATGGCAGAGGTAGGGGAATGTAGAGCACCAGTAGGACAGAATAGAATATTGTGCCATTGCCCAGCCCGCAGTCCATCCAGCAAGTAGCCAGTTAACACAGAGGCTGCACAGCCACAGCCAGAACCACCACAGTGGACATCCTGCCGTTTGGCATCAAAAATCAATATGCCGCAATCTGTGCTGTTGACCTCCAGAGACAACCCATCCTGACGAAATAGTTCAATCATCAACTCATGACCCAAGTATCCTAAATCACCTGTGACAATCAAATCATAGTAATCAGGGCTGCGTCCTGTGTCTCGCAAGTGGGACAGAATGGTCTCATGGGCAGCGGGAGCCATAGCAGCTCCCATGTTGTTGGTGTCCCGTATGCCCTGGTCTACCACAGAACCAATGGTGACATGGGTGATGGCACAGCTCTCCGGTTCTTTGGAGAGAATCACTGCCCCAGCTCCAGTTACAGTCCATTGTGCAGTGGGGGTACGCTGTCCTCCATACTCCAATGGAGTTCGGTACTGCCGTTCTGCGGTGCAGAAATGGGAGGAGGCAACCACAGCAGCATAGCGACCAAAGCCCCCATCCAAGGTCATGGATGCCAGAGCCAGTCCCTCACCCATGGTAGAACATGCCCCATACAGACCAAAAAAGGGACGCTTTGCATCACGGGCTGCATAGGCGGAACCAATACACTGATTTAAAAGGTCCCCTGCAAAGAGAAAATCCAAGTCAGAGGAGGTTACATGGGCCTTTTCCTTTGCCAACTCTAAGGCTTTTTCCTGCATGGCACTTTCTGCTTTTTCCCAAGTTTTTTGGGAAAAGGTATCATCAGCGTCAGCGTAATCAAAAAAGGGTGAGAGAGGACCTTCTGATTCCTTTTGACCCACAGCATTGGCAGCGGCGGCAATGTAAATAGGCTGAGACAGGGCTAAGGTTTGTTGCCCAATTTTTTTAGAATTCAATGGTTAGAACACCTGCCTTTTGTAGATAAGGTAATGGTAGTGTAAACCAAAAAAAGGAATGTTATACCGTCATAAAATGCAATATGAGAAAAAAACAAAAAATAGCTTGACAAAATAGTTAGCATATGCTAATCTATCGCTGTCAATGAAAGTTAGCAATAACTAACCAAAGGAGGGATACCATGAAACATTCATTGGATCAGTTGCTGGGGCTACATTGTGCATCTGCTCTAGTTGGGGTAGAGCCTGCAAATCTGGTATGCGTGCCCCAAAAAGAGATTCCCTGTTTGGAACAGGAATTAGAAATCTACCAGAGAGTATTTGCAAAAAAGGGAGTTGCCTTTCAAACCCTCTGTACTTGCCCTCAGCACCAACTGATTTTGGTATTCCGTCCAGCGATGGTGGAGCACTATCTCAATCAGGAGCCAGTCGCCAGACTGTTGGAACAGTATGGGTATGACAGAACACAGCCACTGGATCAAAAATTGGAGCGTTTGAGACAGCGTATGGAGACAAGCAAACAATTTCCTCATGAAATTGGTCTGTTTTTGGGCTATCCAGTGGAGGATGTGGTGGGCTTTATCCACCAGAAAGGGCAGAATTTTAAGCTCAGTGGTCCATGGAAGGTGTATGGAGATGTGGAGCGGGCAAAAAAATCATTTCAGCGGATTGCCAGAGTGTCCACAGCTCTGCGCCAGAGAATGGAACAGGGTCTCTCTCTTTTTCAAGTATTTTCATTGGCAGCATAATCACATCAGCCATAGGAGGTAGATGAGTATGAAACAGGCAGCAGTCATTTTTTGGAGCCAGACAGGCAATACACAGAGGATGGCAGAGGCAATTCAAGAGGGGATTTCCAGTAAAGGGATTGCATGTGAACTTCTGGATGTGTCCGCAGTAGATGCACAACAGGCTTTGGAATATGAATATTTGGCATTGGGATGCCCTGCTATGGGGGCAGAGGTGCTGGAGGAAAGCGAGTTTGAACCATTTTTCACCCAGTTAGAGGGACAGCTTGGCGGTCATAAAGTGGCACTGTTTGGTTCTTATGGCTGGGGAGATGGTCAGTGGATGCGTGATTGGGAGGAGAGATGCCAAAATGCCAATGCAGCTCTCTTTCAGGATGCAGGCTTGATGGTGCATGAGACACCAGATGAGGCAGCACTGGAGCAGTGCAAGGCATTTGGTGCTGCATTCGTAGCCAGCTAAAACGGCACTTTACATTTTTGGGATTTTGTGTTATAATGCCCCTCGTTCATCGGAGGGCAAATAACAGGAGAAGTTATGAGCTGGATAAGATGTCAGGTGGAATTCCTGGTTTCTTATCCAGCTTTTTTGCCCCTAAAAAATAGAAAAGGAGTCATGTCTATGAAAGAACAGAAATTGACCCAAGGGGGTATTCTCAAATCACTGGTGTTTTTTGCTATTCCTGTGCTGTTGGCTCTGTTTTTGCAGGCAATGTATGGAGCGGCAGACTTGATTATTGTGGGGCAGTTTGCTGGAACAGGGGAACAGTCTGGCGTTGCAACAGGCAGTCAGTTTTTCCACATGGTAACGATGGTCATCACAGGGTTATCTATGGGAGTAACCGTTTTGGTGGGAACTGCCATAGGTTCTGGACGGCATAGAGAAGCCGGCTGGGGTGTTGGAGTAGGAATTTGTATTTTTGCAGTGGTGGCAGTGGTCATCACTGGAATTGTTGTGCCGTTTAGTGACGGATTGGCACAAATCATGCACGCACCAGAAGAGGCATTTTCTCAAACCAGTAGCTATATTCGTATCTGTGGCATTGGAACCATTTTCATTGTAGCCTATAATGTGATTGGTGCAGTGTTTCGTGGCATAGGAGATTCTAAAACGCCACTGATGACGGTAGCCATTGCCTGTGTCATTAACATTGTTGGAGACCTGATTTTGGTAGCAGGCTTTCAAATGGGAGCAATGGGGGCAGCCATTGCCACAGTCACTGCACAGGCAATCAGTGTACTGGTATCTCTTGCGGTAATTATGAAAAAGAAACTGCCCTTTTCTTTTTCTCTTTCTATGGTTCGCTTTCGATGGAAATATGCAAAGCGTATTTTGTTGGTGGGGATTCCCATTGCCTTACAGGATATGCTGGTGCAATTTTCCTTCTTGTTTATACAAATTGTAGTGAATGGAATGGGAGTCAATGAATCTGCTGCGGTAGGTGTGGCAGAAAAGGTATGTGTATTTTTGATGCTGGTGGCTTCTGCCTATATGCAGTCTATTTCTGCATTTGTGGCACAAAACAATGGAGCAGGGCTGCATCAACGCTCCAAACGTGCGCTTTTTTATGGAATTGGAACCGCTTTGATAGCGGGCACCATTTTGGGTGCATTGGCAATTACAAAAGGGGACAGTATGGCAGCACTGTTTACCACAGAACAGGGTGTGATTCTGGCAGCCCATGACTATTTAAGAGCATATGCCATTGACTGTATCTTTACTGCATTGCTGTTCTGCTTTGTGGGCTATTATAACGGCTGTGGTCGTACCATGTTTGTAATGATACAGGGTATTGTAGGGGCATTTTGTGTCCGTGTTCCTGTGGTGTATTTTATGAGCCAGATGGAGGGAGCAACCCTGTTCCATATTGGTTTGGGAACCCCCATTTCCACAGTGGTACAGATTCTGCTCTGTGTTATTGCTTATGTTCTCTATGAGAATGTCTTTCGTCTGCCAACGTGTAAATTTGCATAATATGGATGATTGTGCTAATTTTAGACACAATAAAAAGAGATGAAAATGAGAGAAAAATTTGATTTCAGAGATTGCATTTCAATTATTACTGAAATTTCTGGTAGTATTTTTGGATATGGTGTATTAGGGCAATGGCAATCTGTAACACAACATCTTGTAAGTGCCTAAACTTGCATTGGGCTTATTTTTTTGATAGGATAAATACAATATCCTTGTTTGTATTTCTGGAGCGTTACAATGATGGAACAAATTTTTCTTTTAGAGGATGATACTACATTGAGTCATGGCATTACGATGGCTCTTTGTGGAACAGAGCGGACAGTAATATCTGCCTCTACCATTGCACAGGCGCAACAAAAACTGTTGGAGACACAATTTGATCTGTTAATTTTGGACATCAATCTGCCTGATGGCAGTGGGTTAGAGTTTCTGCGTACTTTGAGAACCCAACGTGTTACCACGCCAACGATTCTATTGACTGCTAACGATTTGGAACTGGATGAGGTCACTGGTCTGGAAGCAGGAGCAGACGACTATATCACAAAGCCGTTTTCCTTAGCAGTGCTGCGAGCCAGAGTGTCTGCTCAGCTCCGACGCAGGTTGATGCAGCCTTCCACCCAAATGGAAATAGGACCTTTTATGTTTGACTTTGAGCAGATGAATTTTTGTAGAGATGGAGTGACAGTAGAACTTTCCAAAACTGAACAGAAATTACTGCGGGTATTGGTAGAGAATCGAGGATATACCATACCACGGTCTACACTGGTAGACCGAGTCTGGACGGATGGTGCAGCGTTTGTGGAAGAAAATGCCCTCTCTGTTGCTGTAAAGCGATTGCGTACCAAACTGGAGAAAGACCCAACCAAACCAGAATATTTGAAAACCATATATGGCATTGGTTACACTTGGGCGGTGAAGTTATGAGTGGTTATCTCATATCAGGGATTGCCCTACTGCTGGCGGTCATTATGGTGATGTTCTACCGTTGGAGAACAATTTGCACAGTAAAACGTCTGGACGAAATGTTGAAGGCTGCTATGAATGGTCATTTTACCGAGGAAACCTTTGATGAGAGTTGTCTTTCTGCGCTGGAAAGTCGATTTGCCCGGTATCTTATGGCTAATACCCTATCAGCTCAGAGGGTGCAGGAGCAGAAGGATCAGATGAGTGCTCTTATCTCTGACATCTCACACCAAACGAAAACGCCAGTGGCAAACCTTCAACTCTATGCTCAATTACTGGCTGAGCAGCCATTGCCCCCTCAAGGAGTGGAGTGCCTGCAAGCCATTTTGTCTCAGGCTGATAAGCTTCAGACACTGATGGAAATTCTGGTGAAAACATCCCGACTGGAAAATGGCATTTTGTCAATACATCCAGAGCCATCAGAACTTGCCACAGTGGTTGGGCGTATTGTGACACAATAAGGGGGAGAGAGGAAATGAAGGTTTCAAATGGCAGCTGCATCCAAAGATTGAGTAT
>CALWON010000023.1 GCA_944383165.1 uncultured Oscillospiraceae bacterium | reverse complement strand
GGGCCTGTAGCGCAGTTGGGAGCGCATCACATTCGCATTGTGGGGGTCGTCGGTTCGAATCCGATCAGGTCCACCAACCAAATAACAGGGGGATTCTATATCCTACCTGTCCAAGCGGCATTCTTTCATAAAAAGAATGCCGCTTTTTTGTGTACAACATCAAAAATTTTTTACTTTTCTCCTTCTCCCTTGACTTACACCAGGGAAGCGATATAATTACTTTTAGAATGATTCCAAATTGGTGTTGAGTGTTGTGACAAAATACAGGAAAAAAATTTTAGAGATGGTATCGTCATCCAATTGCCATATGACAGCAGAACAAGTCTTTGCAAAATTGCAAAGTACTTATCCAAAAGTGGCATTGGCCACAGTCTACAACAATTTGAACCGATTGTGTGAAGATGGCGCCATTCGCCGGGTATCTATGGAAGGGATGCCGGACCATTATGACCATATACAGCGGCATGACCATTTGGTATGCCAGCAGTGTGGTCAGCTGCTTGATGTGGATTTGGGAGATCTGACACAGCAACTTGAGGCAAAGGCTGGGGTTTCCATCCTGTCCTATGACCTTAAATTGGTTTATGTATGTGAGAACTGTAAAAAGACCATAAATGGAAAGGAATGTGAGTAAACTGAAACATCTACCACTCTCTGTCCGTGTCCCCATTGAGGAGGACAACCCCAGCATTGTACGCTGGGAAGAAAAATGTATTCGCTGCGGCATGTGTAAGGAAGCCTGTACCAACCAAATGGGGGTGCATGGTACCTACACGCTGGAAGAAAGCCACAATCGAGCAATTTGTATCTATTGTGGTCAATGTGCCAATGCTTGTCCAGTAGACAGCATCACAGAACGGGATGAAAGCCCCTTAGTCCGTGAGGCAATTGCTGACCCAAATAAGGTAGTCATTGTGAGTACCTCTCCTGCGGTTCGTGTTGCGCTAGGAGAAGCCTTTGGCATGGATGTAGGCTCTTTTGTGGAAGGTAAAATGGTTGCACTGTTGCGCAAGCTGGGGGCTGACTATGTTCTGGACACCAATTTTGCCGCAGACTTGACCATTGTAGAAGAAGCCAGTGAATTGGTGCGGCGTATCACCCAGCATGACCGACCATTGCCCCAGTTCACCAGTTGTTGCCCCGGTTGGGTGCACTTTGCAGAAATTTATGCACCAGAACTTTTACCCCACCTTTCTACTGCAAAAAGTCCCATTGGAATGCAGGGTGCAACCGTAAAAACCTACTTTGCACAGAAAATGGGATTGAACCCGGAACAAATCGTCCATGTGACCCTAACCCCATGTACCGCCAAAAAATTTGAAGTACGCCGTGAGGAAATGCACGCCGCTGCTGATTACCACCACATTCCCCATATGCGGGATACAGACCAGGTACTCACCACCAGAGAGGTGGCACGATGGGCAAAAGATGTGGGAATTGAATGGGATTCTTTGGAAGATTCCTCCTATGACTCTCTCATGGGACAGGCATCAGGTGCTGGTGTGATTTTCGGAAATACTGGTGGTGTAATGGAAGCTGCCTTGCGCACCGCCTATGAATATTTGACAGGGCAACAGGCACCAGACACTCTTTTACAGCTTACCCCTGTAAGAGGCTATGAAGGTGTACGGGAAGCACAGGTGGACATTGCTGGGCAGGTTGTCAATGTGGCTGTTATCTATGGTACTGCCAATGCAAAAGCCTTTTTAGACGAAATGAAAAAAAGCCAAAAGACTTATCATTTTGTAGAGGTGATGGCGTGCCCTGGTGGTTGCATTGGCGGCGGTGGACAGCCAAAAAATATTGCAGGCAATATGGATGAAATACGGAAAAAACGTATTTCTGCACTGTATCAGCGAGACACCAGTATGACTCTGCGAAAGAGCCACGAAAACCCAGAAATCAAAGCCCTTTATGAATCTTTTTACGGGCATCCCCTGAGCGAATTGGCAGAAAAAATGTTACATACCATCTATACCGATTGCAGCGGTTTGATACAGAAAAAATCAGAACATGACACTATGGCACAGCCATCCTCTATTGAAACATCGAAAGGAGCATCCTCTTCTATGAGCAAGTGGAAATGTAGTATTTGTGGATATATTTATGAGGGAGAAACCCTACCAGATGACTTTGTTTGCCCTCTCTGCAAACAGCCTGCTTCTGCATTCCAAAAGATAGAAGAAGCCCCCTCCAAAGCCGGCAATCCCTACGCTGGAACCCAAACAGAACAAAATCTGCTGGCTGCTTTTGCAGGGGAATCTGAAGCACGCAACAAGTATACCTATTATGCTTCCATTGCACAAAATGAGGGCTATGAGCAAATTGCAGCACTGTTTCTGAAAACGGCTGAAAATGAAAAAGCCCACGCAAAACTGTGGTTTGAAGAACTTCATGGCTTAGGAAGTACAGCAGACAATCTGAAACATGCTGCTGAGGGTGAAAACTATGAGTGGACGGATATGTATGATGGGTTTGCCAAAACAGCCGAGGAGGAGGGATTCCCTGAACTGGCTGCCAAATTCCGTCTGGTTGCAGCCATTGAAAAGCATCATGAGGAGCGTTACCGTGCACTGCTTCACAATGTAGAGACTGCACAGGTATTTGAAAAAAGCGAAGTCAAAGTGTGGGAATGTCGAAACTGTGGTCACATTGTAGTGGGTACATCTGCCCCTGAAATTTGCCCCACCTGCCAGTACAGCAAAAGCTATTTTGAGCTGAACTGTGAGCCATACTAATCCTCGCATAATAAACCCAAACCAAAAGGGAGGCTGTGTCCTAGGACACAGCCTCTCTTTTATCTTCCTACATTCTGAACTTAATGGGCAGCACCCCAGCTATTCCCTGATGCAGTATCTGCCTGCAAAGCAACAGACAGCTCTATGGTCTGCTCCATCTCCTCCTGCACCAGGCTGGCAACGGATTCCCGTTCCCGCTCTGGGCATTCTACAATCAATTCGTCATGCACCTGTAACACAAGTTGTCCTTGTAGCCCTTCCTTCCGCAGACGGTTTCTCACCCGAATCATAGCCAATTTAATTAAATCAGCGGCTGTCCCCTGGATTGGTGTATTCAAAGCCACCCGTTCCCCAAAGGACCGTGTATTGAAATTGGAGGATTTCAGTTCTGGAATCCAGCGACGGCGTCCCATCAAGGTGGAAACATAGCCATCCCGTTTTGCCTGCTCCACCACCATATCCATATATGCTTTCACCTTTGGATAGGTGTGAAAATACTGTTCCATATACTGTTTTGCCTCTGAAACAGACACCCCAATATCCTGAGACAGAGAAAAGGGAGAAATTCCATAAATAATGCCAAAATTCACCGCCTTGGCAGAGCGGCGCATCTGGGATGTAACCTGTTCAGGGTCAACACCAAACACTCTTGCGGCTGTAACCGTATGAAAATCCTCTCCAGAACGGAATGCCTCAATCATATGCTCGTCCCCTGCCATATGCGCCAGCAAACGCAGTTCAATCTGGGAATAGTCCGCATCCACCAGAACATTCCCCTCTTCAGCCACGAACATATACCGTAATTTTGCACCTAACGGAGTACGAATAGGAATGTTCTGCAAATTGGGTTCTGTGGAACTCAGCCGCCCTGTGGCAGTTACTGTGTTCTGGAAACAGGTGTGAATGCGACCATCTGCCCCTATCACTTTACCCAGACCATCAGCATAGGTGGACTTTAATTTGGTAAGCTGCCTGTATTCCTGAATTTGTGGCACAATAGGGTGCAATCCCTGTATTTTCTCCAAAACCTCCGCATTGGTGGAGTACCCTGTCTTGGTTTTCTTCACTGGCGGCAATGCCAGTACCTCAAACAGGATGTGTCCCAACTGCTGGGGAGAGTTAATATTAAACTCCTCCCCTGCCATCTGGTAGATGGTCTTTTGTACTGCTTGTATGCTCTCTGCCAACTCTTGCCCATATTGAAGAAGTGCGTTTCGGTCTACCATAACGCCTGCCCGTTCCATTTCTGCCAATACAATACACAGTGGCAATTCAATGGTATTGTATAGCTCCATCATCCCCAGTTTTTCCAACTGTTGCGACAAACTCTGATACAATGTTCCAATGAGCGCACAGTGCAAAGACAGTGCATGGGCAGATTCTTCTTGGTTGGACAGGGGGGAAAACGCCTCTGGTGCCAGATATGCCTGTTCTTTTGGCAGTTCCATTTTGTAGTAGGACAACCCCAATTTCTCCAAACTGTAACTGCCATCGGTGGGTGAAAGCAGATAAGCAGCCAATTCTGTATCAAATAGAATCCCATCTGGTGTGATATTTTCATCCAGAAGCTGCTTACAAAGTTCTTTTGCTCCATGCACCACTTTTCGGATTTCTGCCGAAAACAACTTCTTTAGATGGTCTGTATAGTGGCTTAGCTTGGAGGATAGCAATATGGCACTGTGGTTGTGGTTCTCCTCCGTCTGACAGGTGACACACACAACATCCAGAGAGGGCAATGCCATCACACTGACAAATGCCTTCTCTCTCCAAAGTGCCAGCAGTTCTTCCATTCTGCTCTGTTCTTTGACAATTTCGCTGCTGTAGGTACTCTGTATTTGCTGTACCTGTACAGGGTCGCTCCCCTGATTGGAAGGTGAGAGTTGATATTTCTCTATCAGTTTGGAAAATTCCAGTTCCAAAAACAGGTCATAAAGTGCCGCTTGATTGACTTCTGTTCGTACATTTTCCTCTGGATGGAAAGAAATTGGGGCATCTGTGCGAATCCGTGCCAAATCATAGGACAGCTCTGCCTGTTCCTTTCCTTCCTCTATCTTTTTGATAACACCAGGCTTTGCTTTCACACCGTCTTCTGTTTCCAAATTTGGCAATGCCTCATATATGGCTGCAATGGTGTGATAGTGCCGCACCAGTGCCAGTGCTGTCACTTCTCCAATTCCCTTTACGCCAGGGATGCTGTCAGAGGTATCCCCCATCAAAGCTTTTAAATCAATCAGATGAATGGGTGGAAACCCATATTCATCCTCAAATGCGGTCTGTGTCATATCCTTGGAGGTTGTTTTTCCTTTGCTTGTGGAAACCAGCTTGACTGTGGTATGTTCTGTAATTAACTGCAAAGCATCCCGATCCCCTGTTACAATGACAGTATTCCACCCTGCATTGGTATCTGCAACAGAAATGGTTCCCAACAGGTCATCTGCTTCCCATCCATCCAGTTCATACATAGGGATATTCATTGCCCACAAAATATCCTTTAAAATAGGCATCTGGCTTGCCAATTCTTCTGGCATCCCCTTGCGTTTTGCTTTGTACCCCTCATATGCCAAGTGTCGGAATGTAGGAGCCTTGCGGTCAAAAGTAACACACAGGGCATCTGGTTTTACCTCATCCAAAAACTTATTTAAAATGTTGATAAATCCTAAAATTGCATTGGTAGGCTGTCCTGTATGGGTAGTCAAATTTTGATTGACCCCATAAAACGCCCGATTTACGATTGAATTCCCATCTAACACCATTAAGGTTTTCATCCAGTGTTCCTCCTGTGATTCTTATGGGTCTGTTCTCCCCAGTATATCAGTTTTTCCACACAAGGGCAAGAGATTGCACCAGTTTGTCATCGGTAACGAATAGAACTTCTGGAAACACTGCCAACCTTCACAGGATTTCCATAGACTTTTCTTTACAAGCGTGATAGAATAGGTTGCTCATAGAACACAATTTAGAACTTCCACAAAAGCAGGAGGAACTTCCATTGAAAACAGAAATTTTAGGGATTTCCTTTGATAACCTCAGCCGTGAGGAGGCAAAGAAAGCTGGCTCTGCCATGCTGCACAGTCCCGATTTCCACTATGTTGTTACCCCAAACCCAGAATTTATTCTGGCAGCCGAACGAGATTCAGAATTTCGTGCCCTGTTAAACCGTGCAAATCTGGTGCTTCCAGATGGAATTGGTGTGGTCTATTCATCCCGGATTTTGGGTACACCTTTAAAAGAACGTGTGGCAGGTTTTGACTTTGCCTGCGATATGTTGCACGTACTCAACGAAATGGGTGGACGTCTCTATCTTCTGGGTGCAAAACCTGGTGTGGCAGAGGAAGCAGGTCGCCGTATCCTTGAAACATACCCCAATATTACACTATGCGGCACACATGACGGTTATTTTCAGGATTCTGACCCTGTGGCATGTGAAGTAGCACAGGCAAATCCAGATCTTCTCTTTGTCTGTCTGGGAGCACCCAAACAGGAAAAGTGGATGACTCGCTATGGAGCCATCACAGGCGCAAAACTTGCCATCGGTTTAGGGGGAGCTTTGGATGTATTTGCAGGCAATATCCAGCGTGCTCCAGCAGCATGGCAAAAATTAGGGCTTGAGTGGGCTTACCGCCTCTCCAAAGAACCAAAACGCATTGGACGTATGGCAAAACTCCCCCTTGTCCTTGTGAAAGCCACACATCAGCGCATTAGCAGTAAGAGAAAGGAAGGAACTTGAGTGATGTCTGGAAAACTAATTGTATTTGAGGGCACAGATGGCTCTGGAAAGTCCACTCAGTTTCGCCTTTTGACACAGACTTTAGAGGAAAAAGGGCGTAGATTTCAAAAATTGGTATTTCCACAGTATGACCAGCCCTCCTCTGCCTTGATTCGTATGTATTTAGGTGGTGAATTTGGAAAAAATCCTGCGGATGTCAATGCCTACGCTGCCTCTGCCTTCTACGCAGTGGATCGCTATGCTTCTATGAAGCAGGTATGGGGAAACTACTATAGAGATGGTGGTTTGATTTTGACAGACCGATATACCACCTCCAATGCAGTGCATCAGGCAGTAAAGTGCCCCAAAGCAGAACGGCAGGATTTTCTACAATGGCTGGATGACTTTGAACATAACAAACTGGGGCTCCCCCGTCCCAATCTGGTTCTCTATCTTGATATGCCAACCGCACAGGCTGTGACCTTGATGCGGCAACGGGAATTAGACACCAAAACGAAGGCAGATATTCATGAGTTGGACACCGCCTATTTGGCTGCCTGTCGGGAGTGTGCTCTGGAAGCAGTCGATCTGCTGGGATGGCATAAAATTAACTGTTTGGACGACAGCGGTCGAATCCGCTCCATTGGGGACATCCAGCAGGAAATCTGGTCTTTGGTATCTCCCCACCTGTAAATCAGAAAGGAGACGTTTGATATGGTTTATGTATTATTGGCTCCCGGTTTTGAAGAATCTGAGGCAGTTGTGCCTATGGACTTACTGCGACAGGCCGGAATGGAAACTGCCTTTGTTTCCTTAGATGGTCCCTCTGTTACTGGTTCCCACCAGATTACCATACAGGCTGACTGTACACTTGCCCAACTGGATTTATCTAAAGCAGAAATGATTGTTCTGCCTGGTGGTGGCGATGGTGTTCAGAATCTCTGGGACAATGAACAGGTATCTGCTCTCATTCAGGAAGCTGCCGAGAAAGAAATCTGGATTGCTGCCTTGTGTGCTGCTCCCGTGCTGCTGGGTCGTTGGGGGCTGCTGGACCATCGGCACGCCGTTTCCTACCCCACACGTCAACAGCAGTTGGGGGCTGCTCTGGTAGAACCCGCTGCCCGTACTGTAGTAGACGGTCATTTTGTAACTGGTCATGCCTGTGGCTCCTCTTTTGATTTTGGTCTGAAATTGGTGGAGGTGCTCCGTGGCAAAGAAGCTGTGGAGGAAATCAATGGACGGATTTATTACTATCGCTGAACAGAAAAAAGCACTGCGGAAAGAAGTGCACAATACCTTATCCAATTTAACTTCCCATCAACTGCAAACCAGTGATGCTGCTCTGTTCTCCTCTTTTCTCGCCCTTCCCCAAGTACAACGTGCCAATACTCTGTTTTTATTTTGGGGAATTCCAGGCAGAGAACCGGAAACTTCCACTCTGGTCTCTACCCTTACAAAACAGGGGAAGCGTGTTGGTCTGCCCCGTATGCTTCCAGAGCATCAGATGGAAGTACGGCTATATGAGCCAGAAAAACCCCTTGTCTCTGTCTCCTTTGGTATACAGGAGCCACCACTGGATGCCCCTCTCCTCTCCAAAGAGGAAATTGACCTTGTTCTGGTTCCTGCTGTGTGCTATGACAGACAGGGCTACCGCCTTGGTTTTGGTGGTGGCTACTATGACCGGTGGTTATCCCAGTTTTCTGGCTTTACGGTTGGGCTATGCCGTAACTGTATTTTACAGGATCACGTTCCTTTGGAACCCCATGACCAGTCTGTTCAGGTGCTCATCACAGACCAAGAGACATTTTTCTATGAATAAAAAAGCAGCGGAGCTGCTTTGCTCCGCTGCCTGCATTTTTCCTATCCTGTGTACGTCAGTGCTTAGCAGCCGCAGCCGTTGTCACAGCCACAACCGTTGTTGCCACCACAGCCGCAGCCGCCGTTGTTGCTATTGCCACCAAATCCGAAACCATTGCCACAGCAGCAGCACAGGATAATCAGCAGGATGATCCACATGCAACCATTGTTACCCCAGTTACCATTGTTACCACAACACATAATCTTTCACCTCTTATTAGATTCCGGTGGGTGTCGTTCCCGCCCGGTCTGTTATAGTCTATGGTGAAGGACCCACTTAGGTGCATCCTAAGTTAAAAATTTTTCTCTGTTAGGAGCTGACCCTATGGCACAAGAACCCAGACGTACCTCTCGTTCCTCCCAGCAACGGGAGCGAACCTCATCCCGAGTAGCCAAACGATCTTCTGGTGTTGGTTTTATGCTGTTCTATGTGGTGTTTGTTATTGGCATCTCTGCACTACTGGCCTGTGTGGGCTGGATGGCTGCCAATGACATACTGGCACTGAACAAACCAGAAAAAACCATTACCATTACCATTACAGAACAAGACAGCTTTGGTACTGTGGCTTCCCGATTGAAAGAGGAGGGGATGATTGAATCAAAACTACTGTTCAATCTTTTCGCCTCTTTTACAGGTGCAAAAGATAAAATTGTGGCTGGCACTTTTACCTTAAATACCGACATGGACTACCGTGCCCTCCTCTCTGGCATGAGTGCAAATTCTGCCACAAAAGCAACCGTCAATGTCACCATCCCAGAGGGTTACAACATTGACCAGATTTTCAAACTGCTGGAGGAAAAAGGGGTTGCCTCTGTGGAAGAACTTCAGGATATGGCTGCCACCCATGACTATGCTTTCTCGTTCTTGCAAGACATCGCCCTTGGGGACTACCATCGGCTGGAGGGCTACCTCTATCCCGATACCTATACCTTTACAACACCACAAAACCCCCTTTATGTCATCAATAAAATGCTGGTGCAGTTCGACGCCCAGTTTACAGATGAAATGCGTCAGGAGGTAGCCAACAAAGGACAGACCATCCATGAAATTCTTACTGTTGCCTCTCTGATTGAAAAAGAAACAGATGGTACAGACCGAAAGGATATTGCCTCTGTCATTTACAACCGGCTGAACAACCCCAACGCCTCTGCTGGCACCAACGGGTATTTACAAATTGATGCAACACTGGCCTATATCAATGGTGGACTGATTCCCATTGAGGCAGACAAGCAAATTGACTCCCCTTACAACACCTATATGTACAAGGGCTTGCCACCAGGTCCCATTGCGAACCCTGGTCTTGAATCCATTCAGGCTGCCATGAACCCCAATAAAACATCCTACTACTATTATGTATTGGGTGATGATGGCAAACACAGTTTCTTTAAAACCTACAACAGTATGCAAAACTTTATGGCTACACAAAAACTGTACCAATAAACCATGTAACGGGCTTCAGAACACTTCTGAAGCCCGTCTTTCAGGAGGATTTTATCATGTCAACCACAAAACCCATTGAATTGCTCTCACCTGCCGGTGATATGGAACGTCTGCAAATGGCGGTTGCTTACGGCGCAGATGCTGTTTATCTGGCTGGTACCACATTTGGTATGCGCTCCTTTGCAGGGAACTTTACACCAGAAGAACTGAAAACTGCGGTGGCACTGTGTCACAGTAAGGGGGTACGTGTCCATGTGACCTGTAACACCATGCCCCGCAATGATGAAGTATCCAAGTTGCCAGAGTGGCTGGAATACCTGAACAAAGTGGGGGTGGATGCCATTATTCTGGCAGACATGGGCACAATGGCTCTGGCTGGTCGTTACGCCCCCAATGTAGAACGGCATATCTCTACACAGGCAAGCATTGTCAACTACCAGTCTGCCTGTGCCTGGCATGATTTAGGGGCAAAACGTGTGATTCTTGCCCGGGAACTGTCTCTGGATGAAATCGGTGAAATCCGTGCCAAAACCCCCAAAGGACTGGAGTTGGAGGCATTCATTCATGGTGCCATGTGTGTCAGCTACTCTGGACGCTGCCTGCTGTCCAATTATATGACAGGACGTGACTCCAACCGTGGTTCCTGTGCCCAGCCCTGCCGCTATCAGTATGCGCTGGTAGAAGAAAAACGCCCTGGCGAATATTTCCCTATCTATGAGGACAACCAAGGCACTTATATCATGAATTCCAAAGATATGTGTATGATTGACCACATTCCAGAGTTAATTGACATTGGTCTGGATTCTCTGAAAATTGAGGGGAGAGCCAAATCCGCCTACTATGCCGCAGTTGTGACCAATGCCTACCGACATGCAGTAGATGCTGCCTTGACAGGCAAGCCCCTTGACCCCATCTGGCGGGATGAAGTAGAGCATGTTAGCCACCGCCACTATGCCACTGGCTTCTATTATGGTGAGCCAGGACAGTATACAGAGGACTCCCGCTATGTACGGGATTGGCAGATTGTTGCCCTTGTCAAAGAGTGTGACGCACAGGGCAACGCCATCCTGTCCTTGCGCAATAAATTTGCGGTTGGAGAGGCATTGGAACTGGTTGGTCCTGATGTAAAGCCCATGCCTCTCACTGTAGATGCGCTCTGGGATGAGAAGGGGCATTCTGTGGACGAGGTGCGTAAACCTCAGATGGAATTTCGTATGAAGTTACCCTGCTCTGTGCCCCCTCTCTCCCTTCTGCGCCGACAGGCGGATTAAAACAGTTCCTTGAGCTGCCCTAACAGCTCCATCGACTTAAATTTCAATACATAGCCCTGATTTTCTTCTGTAATGAGGGCAATCTGGTTTTGAGAGAAAAAGCCAGCTTCTGCGGCAGTTTCCAAAGTTTCTGATGCAGCTCCCATACAGAGGGGTGGAAAGGCAACACACCACCAGTTTTGACCCTCTGCCGCTCCGATTTCAATATTTAGGGCAGTATAGGTTCCAGCTGGAAAGGCAAACCCATCATATTCTTTGGTAGGGAACCAGCACTCCCCCAATGTGGCAGTGACAGTATAGTCATAGCCCTGTTCCTCCACCACTTGCTGTCCCACTTGGGAGAGCTGTTGGAGATGCTGTGCCAGTGCAGTTTTTGCCTCCTCCAATGTGGCATTCTGTGGATAAAATGTCTCTGTTGCCTCAAGTACTGCATCCCGCACCTGTAATTTCAGTGCCTGGTCCTCACTGCTATCTGAATTGGCAATGACATGGAATCGGATGACCTGTTCGGACAGGGCTTTCTGTTCACTGTCCAGCCAAAACCCTGCACAGACACTGACTAAAACTGCAAATAAAATTGCAATTTCCCAACGCTTTAAAGCTCGATCCATCATAAAAAACACCGTCCATCTCCTATGTAGTACATAGAGGATAGACGGTGTTTTCCACTTTTAAACGCTCTCACATAAAAAAGTTTCCTCGCAGATTTGCTTCAATTCCTCATAGGCTGTCTGTGCTGTGGCTTCATCAGAAAACAACCCAAAGGTGGCAGACCCACTGCCTGTCATATTTGCCCCCATCGCTCCATAGTGGATGAGCAGCCGCTTCAACTCTGAAATGCGGCTATAGTACATTTTGGGCAGGGCATCTTCAAATACATTGTACATACGTTTGGCAACTCCATCCAAATCCTGTGCCTTCAACGCCTCCAATACCCCAGCGGTATCTGGTCTGCATCTTAATTTTGTACTGTCAATTTTGGCAAACAGCTCTGGTGTGGAGATGGGAAACTCTGGCTTACTGACCACCACCCAGCAATGGGGCAGTTTGGGCAGTTCTGTTAAAATTTCACCCCGTCCCTCAGCCAATGCAGTACAACCCAAAACACAGTAGGGGACATCCGACCCCACCCGTTCTCCAATTTTGGCAAGTTCCCGCATGGTAAATGGATTTCCATTCTGCTCATTGAGCCAACGCAGTACCGCCGCTGCGTCACTGCTGCCACCTGCCATCCCTGCACAGACGGGAATCCGCTTTTCAATGTGAATTTCCAGTCCCTGCTCTGGCATCCCTGCCGCCTGCCAAAAGTTCAGAGCTGCTATGGCTGCCAGATTTTTTCTGCCTGTAGGCAAAAAATCCAAGTTGCTGTACACACGCAACTCATCTTTTGGTTGTTTGGGGCGAAAGGTCAGCATATCACTGAGGGTAATGGATTGCATCACCATACACAGATCATGGTAGCCATCCTCACGCTTTCCCAGTACATCCAATGTCAAATTGATTTTGGCATTTGCTTTCATGGTTTCGACCCCTCTTTTGTCTATCGTATTTTTCTTGCCTCTAAATAAAACCGCTTGTCCTGTGCCTCCCCCATGGAAAAGGTCTTTCGTGGCAGCACACCATCATGAATCACTGTTGGAAACAGGTCCTCTTTTTCCATAGGAGGCAGGAAAAAACCCACAGTGTTTGGGTTCAGTGCCAGCGTTTGAACCACATCTGCACCATGAATATAGTCTATATGGCAGTTTGGATGTTGTTGTACATACACATCCAAAAAAGCCTGCAATGTGCCAACAGGAAGCTGTGCTGTGGGGTGTGGCACGGTTATGGTTCCTTGTGTCTCCCCATAACAATAGTGAAACACATGTCCATCACCCTGCCCCGAATGGCTTTCAGGATAGCAGGCACAGAGAGCCTCTATCAATTCCTGTGGTTCTACATCAAATACCACCCGATGAATTGGCTCAAATTCCAGAGATGGGTCATGCAAATTATTCAACTCTACCAGTGCATACCGGGAGGGCAGTGTGTCCCATTGCTCCTGTGGGGTCATTTTTTTCTGCTGTTCATAGCACTCCTTTGCTGTTGCCAGGGAGTGATTGCCATCTCCCACCGCAAACAACATAACCCGTTTCCCCTGTGCTTGATAAAGTGTTTCAAACCGGCTTTCCTCCATCAGTGCCGCAAGTGACTGGTGTACCTGCCCTTTTTGCTCCTCATTTAGTGCCCAACCACAGATATGCCCACCACCTTCCATCAGCTCGAACCCATACAGCGGGGTCATCTGGGCAGTCTGTTCTGACAGTGGCTCTATCACAGACTGTTCCCTGTCATCCATCAGCAGCATCACATGGGGCAATTCAATGGGGGCATGTTTGCGCACTTCCACCCGGGGTGGAATACGGGACAGCACTGTCCCTTCTGTGGCACGAATCAGGGCGTTGCTTCCAGGTGTATAGTCATACTGCTCCAAATCAATCACACCCACAAGCCCACGACGGATTTCCCCATTATGCAAGGTTCGTTCCACATAGAAAATAGAATCTTGGTAAATCTCAAATTGATTTTGCTCTAAATACTGTTCCATGGTTTTATTTATGGACAGAATATCCAGTTCTACACCACCGCATTCCAATTTGTACTCTGGTAAAATTAGATGCAAAGTGGATGGTTTTGAGTCTACCTGTGCCTGTACCCTCTGCCAATATTTAGGCTGAGAAGTATATTGGTCACATGCCACCACACTCCATGTCTCATAGTCACATCCGCAGGGGAGCAAAATATCCGCCGACCGAAAGGGAATTGTTCTCATGGACGGTATCTCCCTTATAGAGCCTGCTCAATGGCATGGAGCAAGTCATCAAATGTCTCAAACGCAGGAAGATTGGGGTAGTCCTTCTTAATTTGCTCTGTGGTACGGAACAGGAACCCTGCTTTACTTGCCTGAATCATTGCCAAATCATTAAAGCTGTCTCCGGCTGCAATGGTGTCATATCCGATGGATTGGAATGCCTTCACTGTGGTCAACTTGGATTGACTGCATCTCATCTTATGCCCTGTGATTGTGCCGTCCTCTGCCACTTCCAAAGAATTACAGAGAATAGTGGGATAGCCCAACTTTTTCATGAGTGGCATAGCAAATTCTTCAAAGGTGTCGCTTAAAATTACCACTTGTACCTGTGCACGCAGGGCATCCAAAAACTCCTTTGCCCCAGGCAGTGGGTCAATTTTGGCAATCACTGCCTGAATTTCCTTCAAACCCAGCCCATGCTCCTTCAAAATATTGATACGATACTGCATCAGCTTGTCATAATCTGGTTCATCTCTTGTGGTGCGTTTCAGTTCAGGGATTCCTGTCTCCTCCGCAAAAGCAATCCAAATTTCAGGAACCAATACCCCTTCCATATCCAAACAAACAAGATTCATGGTTTTCATCCCCCTTACTTTCCCTGTCTTCTGCGTAGATTGGTCAAAAAGTTGTCCATTCGGCTGACTGCCTCTGCAATGTCTTTCATAGAGGAGGCATAACAGGCTCGCACATACCCCTCTCCACCTGGTCCAAAGGCATTGCCGGGAATGACTGCCACTTTTTCTTCCATTAAAAATTGCTGGCAAAATTCCTCTGAGGTCAACCCTGTAGATTTGATACAGGGAAAGACATAGAACGCCCCCTTTGGTTCAAAACATTCCAGCCCAATCCGATTGAGATTTTCCACCAGATAGCGGCGGCGGCTGTCATATTCCTCACACATATTGGCAATGTCTCCGTCTCCGTTGCGCATGGCTTCCACAGCGGCATATTGGCTGGTGGTGGGTGCTGACATAATGCCAAACTGGTGGAGCTTTGTCATGGCTGCAATCACTGGCTTTGGTGCACACACATAACCCATACGCCAGCCTGTCATGGCATGACTTTTGGAAAATCCATTGACCACTATGGTACGCTCGTACATTTCTGGTAAATTTGCCATAGATACATGCCGCTGCCCATAGGTCAATTCTGCATAAATTTCATCGGAAAGCACCATGATATTGGTATCTTTCAAAACCTCTGCAATTCCCTCCAAATCTTTCCGCTCCATAATGCCCCCTGTGGGATTGGATGGGAATGGCAATACTAATACTTTTGTTTTTGGTGTGATGGCTGCCTTCAGCTGTTCTGGTGTCAAACGGAACTGATTTTCCCCTTTCAGTTCCACATAAACAGGCACACCGCCTGCCATTTCTGTCAATGGACCATAGCAAACAAAGGAGGGAACGGGGATAATGACCTCATCCCCTGGATTAAGTAATACCCGGAGGGTCAAATCTATGGCCTCACTGCCCCCTACTGTCACCAGAATTTGACCTGCATGTTCATAATGTAAATCAAACCGCCGGCTCATATATCTGGCAATTTCCCGTCTCAACTCCAGCATACCTGCATTAGAAGTATATTTGGTATGCCCCTTTTCCAGAGAATAAATTCCCGCATCCCGAATATGCCACGGTGTCACAAAATCCGGCTCTCCAATGCCCAGTGAAATGGCATCGGTCATTTCCTCTAAAATGTCAAAAAATTTCCGAATGCCAGAGGGCTTGATGTTTTTAATTTTATCATTTAATAATGAATCATAATTCATACAAAGATTAACTCCCTTTCCTCTGGCTCTGGCTTTCCAAATACCAGATGCTTTTCCTTATATTTTTTCAAAATGAAGTGTGTGGCAGTCCCTGTAACTCCTTCAATGGGTGCCAGTCGTTCTCCCACAAACTGTGCCACCTCTCGCAGTGTGCGCCCTGAAATAATGACTGTCAGGTCAAACGCTCCACTCATCAAATACATGCTCTCTACTTCATCATATTGATAAATTCTCTGAGCAATGCGGTCAAACCCTGCAATGCTTTGTGGCACAACCTTGACTTCAATTAAGGCCGTTACTGTCTCTCGCTTTACCTTGTCCCAGTCAATAATCGCCTGGTAGCCAAGAATTGTACCATCCTTTTCCATACGCTCCAGTTCCTGCTTCACTTCCTGCTCTGTCATACCTGCTTGAGCAGCCAACTGGGCGTGAGATTGGGTACAGTCTTGCTCCAAAAGCTCTAATAATGAGTTCATTGTCTGACTTCCTTTCCTTCTCAATCATCAAAATCTACAAAGTAGATAAAATGTGATTTCTCATTGTACCACAAGACAAAGGGGATTAGCAAAATTTGATGTGAAATTTCTTATGCCTTTTATCACATACTCCTTTTAGTCAACGTAAAAGGAGGGGGATCATCATGCGTGATTTTGGTGCATGGGGGATCGGCTGGATTTTATTGGTGTTCTGTTTTGCAATTGCTCTGACTCCCATAGAACCAGTTGCACCTGTTACCTCCACTGTTCCTGTAGAACTTCCTCAAGAGGAGTCTGTTCCTGTGGTCGCTATCACCTTTGATGACGGTCCCAGAAAAAGCACTACAACCAAATTACTGGATGCACTGGCTCTGCGTGAAGTCCCTGCCACTTTTTTTCTGGTTGGAAACCGAATTTCGGGACAGGAAGAACTGATTCAGAGAATGCACCAGGAGGGGCACCAAATTGGAATTCATACCTATGACCATGTGATTTTGCGTGACCTGTCACAGGATGAATTTGAAGCCCAAATACAAAAAAGTCGGGATCTTCTGAAATCCATCATGCCAGACGAAGAATTTTGGCTACGTCCACCCTATGGAATTTTAGACAGGCAAATGGCAGCCTGGACAGACAGCCCTATCATTCTCTGGTCTGTAGATCCAGAGGACTGGAAAGATGATAATGTCTCCCGTATTGTCCAAACTGTTCTGGAAGAAGTGGAGGATGGGGATATTATTCTCATGCACGACCTCTATGCCAGCTCTGTGGATGCTGCCATCCAAGTGGTAGATGCTCTATTAGAACAGGGATACTGTTTTCTCACGGTAGAGGAGCTATTGGAGTACCGTGGAATCACACCAGAAAATGGCGTACGCTACCGTGAAGCATAAGAAAGGCAGCTTCCTTCACAGGGAAGCTGTCCTCAGGTATGCCCTGTCTGTAATGCCTGTTTGGTCAATTCAATAAAGCGATCTGCAAAATGGGAGCGATAGCGATCCCGACGGTATCCCACCACCAGTTTACTGATGGTAGATGGGTCTGTCAGTGGGAAAAAATCCAGTTTCTCTGTGGTGGTTTTTGAGGATGTAATATGAATGGTCTTTAAAAACAGCTCTGGGCAAATGGTAATGCCAATGCCAGCTTCAGCCATAGCTAGTGTTGTAATTGTATTTTCTGTTTCCAATAACAATTTTGGCTTAAAAAAATAGCGGCTGAAATACTGGTCAATAATACTTCTGGTGCGATTGCCCCGTTTGATGAGCACAAATGGCATGGTTTGAAACACTGCTATGTCAGCCCCTTTGGAAAATTGTACTCTCATCTCGTCTGCACGCTCTCCAAACATCTCATTGGTAAACTGTTTCGGCACTGCCAAAATCAGTTCCTCATCTCTTAGAGGAATCACTTCCACATCTTCCATCATAATTGGCTGGAAACAAATAATCAAATCCACTCGACCATGTGCCAGTTCATCTTCCAAATGGGTTGAATTGCCTTCATAGAGGGAAAACTCCACCATAGGGAATTCCTTTTGAAATTGGGGCAATACCTCCGGCAAGAGAGCTAGTCCACAGGTATGAGAAATGCCAAGCCGTAACACCCCCATATAATGGCGGTTAATATCCCCTACTTTTGTCAAGTATTGGCTGTATAAATCTAAAATTTGTGTGGCAGTCTGTACCAATAAATCACCTGCATAAGTGAGTGACAGTTTTGGGGAGCGGGTAAACAGCTTTACATCCAGTTCCTTTTCCATATTACTGATGTGGTTGCTCAGAGACTGTTGGGAAATGTACAGACGCTCCGCTGCCCTTGTAATGTTCAGTTCCTCTGCCACCAATAAAAAATATTTCAGATGGAGAAAATTCACCCATCCAACCCCCTTTCTATTCCATTCTATGTTCTGTTGCATATTATATCACAATCAAATGGTTGTGGCAACTATCATAAAAAATGTGCTGTTCGGATGACAGATTTTATGCTTTAATAAGAAATGACAAAAAATCGTATAGTTTCCAAGGCTCAATTTAGAATTTTTTTGTTAATATTGTTTCCTCCCTGTGGACGCAAACAGGGTGGAAGAAAAAGAAAGGAAGATTTCACCATGAAATGTCTTATCATTGACGTTGTACACAGTGCAATCGCTGAGGAACTGGGCAAGTACATGCAGGTTGATACCCATATGCTTCCTACTCAGGAGGAACTTGTGAAGCTGATTCCTGACTATGAAGTACTGATTATGCGTGTGGACCCTGCCATTAACAAGGAGATTCTGGATGCAGCCGCCAAGCTGAAAGTGATTGGTGTTTGCTCTGTGGGTCTCAACCACATTGATTTGGAGACTGCTAAGGCAAAGGGTATTCAGGTCATCAATGCTCCTGGTCTCAACGGCAACGCTGTTGCAGAGCTGACCATCTCCAAGATGCTGGATCTGTCCCGCCATACCATTCCTGCAAACTATGATGTAAAAGTCAACCACAACTGGGATAAGTATAAGTTTGTTGGACGTGAACTGCGTGGCAAAACTCTGGGTGTCCTGGGCTTTGGTCGCATTGGTCAGCGTGTGGGCGAATTGGGACGTGCTTTCCTGATGAACGTGGTTGCCTACGACCCCTATCTGCCTGCCAATGTATTTGAGGAGCAGCATGCCACCAGCATGAGCATTGAGGAAGTTCTGAAGGTATCCGACTTTGTTTCCATCCATATGCCTCTGACTCCAGAGACAAAGGATCTGTTTAATGCAAAGTCCATTGCCAACATGAAGGATGACGCTGTGGTTCTGAATATGAGCCGTGGTGGCATTGTCAATGAGAAGGACATGTACGAGGCTCTGAAGGCTGGCAAAATCGGCGGCTATGCCTCTGACGTTATGGAAAACGAGCTGGCAGGCGGCGGTCTGACAGAAGGTGCTGGCTTTGATTCTCCTCTCTTTGAGTGCGACAACTTTGTGGTAACACCTCACCTGGGTGCTCAGACTGTGGACGCATCCCGTGACATCGGTGCCCACATTATTGCAAAGGTAAAGGAAGCACTGGGGCTGTAAGCAGTCACATTCCATCGAGTTACAAGGTAAATTTTATTTCCCTGAGTATGAGCGGTACTCAGGGAAATTTTTATGGCGTTCTAAGATTCAAAAAAACCAATGGGAAGTAGAATTTCCCACTGGTTTTCTTGTATCAAATCAGGTTAATTCTGTTTTATGCCTCACACATATAGGGATATACAATCTCCTTAGAGGGTGAAAAACTCTCCTTTGTTGCATGGGCACTGACCCAGCGAACCATATTCAACAGACTGCCTGCCTTGTCGTTGGTACCGGAAGCTCTTGCGCCACCAAAGGGCTGCTGCCCAACCACTGCACCAGTACACTTATCATTGATGTAAAAGTTGCCACAGGAGTTGCGCAAAGCCCGCTCCATTTCCACAATGGCATTGCGGTCCTGTGCAAAAATAGCACCACTGAGGGCATAAGGTGTGGCAGTATCACAGATTTTCATGGTCTCCTCCAACTCTGTGTCCTTGTAGACATAGATGGATACAATGGGACCAAAAATCTCCTCTGTCATAGACTCATAGTCTGGTGAGAAGCAGTGGATGATGGTAGGCTCCACAAACCAGCCCTTGCTGCTGTCACAATGCCCACCAATGAGAATCTCACACTGGTCGGAAGCCTGTGCCCGCTCCAGATATCCCTTACAGGTCTCAAAAGAACTCTCGTCAATCACCGCACCCATAAAGGTATCAAATTCCTGCACATCTCCCATTTTCAGTGTAGCAGTGGCAGTCTGAATCTTTTCCTTCAACTCAGTCCAGATGCTCTCTGGTACAAAGACTCTAGAACAGGCAGAACATTTCTGACCCTGGAATTCAAAAGAGCCACGTACAATGGCCGCTGCCAATGCCTCCACATCTGCGGAAGCATGGGCAAAAATATAGTCCTTGCCACCAGTTTCTCCCACCAGTCTGGGATAGTTTGCATAGGATGCAATATGCTCACCCACCTGCTTCCAGACACTCTGGAATACACCTGTGGAACCTGTAAAGTGGAATCCTGCCATCTTGGGATGACTGACTACATAGTGGGACATATCACCACCAGAACAGGGGACAAAGTTAATCACACCAGCAGGTAAACCACACTCCATCAACAGCTTCATGTAGTAGTAATTGGACAGCACTGCGGTTCTGGAGGGCTTCCACAGTGCCACATTGCCTACAATGGCGGGAGCGGTTGGCAAATTGCCGCCAATGGATGTAAAGTTAAAGGGGGAAATGGCACAGATGAACCCATCCAGTGGGCGGTAGTCCTGACGGTTCCAAACACCATCTCCACTCAATGGCTGCTCCCGGAATAGCTCCTGTGCATTCCACACACCAAATCTCAGAAAATCTGCCAGTTCAGCAATATCAATTTCTGCCTGATAGGCTGTCTTAGACTGCCCCAACATGGTAGAAGCATTTAAAATGGGACGGTAATCATGGGTAATTCGGTCTGCTACCTTCAGAAACAGTGCCGCTCTATGCTCCCAAGGCATCTGCTCCCACTGCTCTTTTGCATCCAATGCCGCTTGAATCGCCATGTTCAGTTCTTCTTTTCCTGCCATGCAGCACTCTGCCAGTACATGCTGATGGTCATGGGGCATGGTCACTTTGATGGTCTTTTCTGTGTAAATCTCCTTGCCTCCAATGATAAGAGGAATTTTAACAACCTGATTAGACTGCCGCTCCAACTCTGCCTTTAGAGCCTCACGCTCTGGGCTGTGGGGCAAATATCCTCTGACAAGGTCGTTTTTTGGCTTCTCCATCATAAAATATCCATTCGACATGGCTGCGTCATCCTTTCCTAAATCCCATGAATTTGATTTCTCAAATACACCGTAACTCCTCTAACAAACTGGAAATCAACGCTTTGGTCTGTGGGGTTGGCTCACTCAGAATGGGTGTACTGGGGCTGCCACAGTCTACACCAATACAGGACATGGCATACTTCATCGGACCTGGGTTGCACTCCTGAAACAATGCCCGAAAGAGAGGAAAATACTTCTGCATCAGAAGCCCATTTTCCTCATACTTTCCTTCCTGTGCATTGTTGTATAGTTGCACCCACACATCAGGCACCACATTTGCCGTAGCAATCATGCCGCCTTTTGCTCCATAGGTCATCACACTGGCAAAGAGGGCTTCCTCACCACTTAATACACTGATACGATGCCCCACCCGGCGCAGCAATTCTATATTTTGCTCCAAATCTGGGCAGCACTCCTTCATTCCAACCACATGAGTTGTATGGTCCAGAATTTGCTCCACTGTCTCCGGCAAAATATTCACTCCTGTACGATATGGAATGTTGTACAGAATCAATGGCATATCCACACAGGCATCCAGCCTTTGAAAATAGTCCAGTATGCCCTCTTGAGATGGCTTGAGATAAAAAGGTGGAACCACCAGAAGCCCATCTATACCCAGCTCCTGAAATCGCTTGCAGTGCTCCACACACTCTCCAAACCCTGTTTCCAGTACCCCTGCAATCACAGGCAGTTTTCCTTGTACTGCATCCAGTGCAATGGAAATCGCGCGCACTCTCTCCTCTGTACTGAGTGCAGTGTACTCCCCTGTGCCACCCAAAACCACCAGACCATGAACATGATGTTCCAGTTGAAATTGGATCAGATTTCTTAATTTTTCTTCATCTACTTGAAAGTAGTGTCCCAAATCACGCATAGGAGTGATCAATGCTGTGTAAATTCCCTGAAGCTTCATAAAAATTACGTTCATCTCCCTAAGCTCGCTTTGAGCGTCTTTATCTTACATCAAGGTTGACATTTAGTAAATATCATAATATTATATGATATATTGAGTAAATTTCAAGATAGGGCAGGTGTCACAGGTGTCTCTTTCTACCTATCAACTGGTGGTAGCCATTGCAGAATACGGCAATATGACCCGGGCAGCAGAGTCTCTGCACATCACGCCATCTGCTGCCAGTCATGCCATCAGTGCCTTAGAAGATTCCTTTGGTTTTCCTATTTTTCATCGTGGTCGTTCTGGTGCTACATTAACACCATTGGGACAATCCCTTCTTCCTCGCATTCGCACCATTTTGTCTGAAGAGGCCCACTTACAAGAGGAAATTTCCAAAATTCATGGACTCTATGACGGCACAGTACATATTGGTGTATTCAATACTGTCTGCACCCACTGGCTGCCCTCCATTCTTCGCTCCTTTCAGACGAAATATCCTAACATTCAGGTCAGAATTTTTCAAGATAGTTATACTGCCATTGAAGAAAAACTGTTGGAAAGTGCACTGGATTTGAGTTTTCTCTCCCTTCCCACATCCGATAAATTTTCTACCATTACTTTGGCACATGACCGCCTTGTCTGCATTACACCTTCTGATTACACCCCTTCCAATGGCAGTTATGTATCCAATGAAGAACTGCACAGCATGAATTTGATTTTATGTGAACGTGGCTATGACCGCACCATTCAACAGTTCCTTTCTGACCACAACCTAAAAACCAGCCCACTCCACTATCTCACCTTAGAGAGCTCCATTATAGCACTGATTGAAGGTGGCATGGCATGTAGCATCATGCCTGAGCTTGTCCTGCGTAAACTGCCAGGGGACTACAAGGTATATCCATTGCAAGATAATATCTATCGTACCATTGCCCTTGGTTTTTTGAAAGGGCAAACGCTCTCTCCTGCATGTGAAAAAATGATTGAGGAAATCAGAAGCTATGTTGACGAACATTTAACATTTCTGTGAAAATTTTTTAAACCTGAAAAAAATGGTGTCGGAACTCACTCCGTCACCATTTTTTTTGCATCGGCGGCCAGGCATCTACCGATATGATATTTATTAAGCCAACTTGCTTTGCTTTGGCTGCATATTCCTCCACATCCCCTGTGGTCATAATTTTCATCTGCCCTATATGGGTGTGGTCCCGTTCCTCTCCCCGTTCTTGCAAGTATTTGTGGGCAGTAGCCACCATTTCCTCAGCGGGGTCCAACAGCATCAAATGTGGAAACAGGTGGTCAATTTCCTCCCGCACCAGTGGAAAATGGGTGCAACCCAGTACACAACAATCCACTGGATTTTGTACTGCAAATTCTTCTAAATCTGCTTGAACTTCTGCCTGTATCATCGGCTTCCCATCCTCTCGCCCCAGATAGGTCTCCACCAAATGTGCCAGATTGGCACATCCTTTGCTGAAAACCTGCTTTTGGGGGGCTATGGTATGGATGGCTTTGGGATAACAGCCAGTCTGGTGGGTAAAACAAGTGGAAACCACCCCTATTTTCTCCCCTGTCAAGTTGGCTGCTGCCTGTGCGCCTGCCTCCACTACACTGAGGACTGGGCAATCCATCTCGTCGCGATAGGAATCCATCAGGCAAGAAATGGTATTACACGCCACCAATAACAGCTTTACCTCATTCTGACGCATAAAGCCCAACATATACCGGGTCATTGCCAAAATGGTATTTGCATCATGATTGCCATATGGGGTATTGGCTCCATCCCCAAAATATAAAATATCTTCCCATGGCAAAAGCTCTTGGACCTTCTTTGCCACACTGAATCCACCAATGCCAGAATCAATTACACCAATGGGAGAAGTTCGATTCACTGGCTATGCCACCTTCCCTTCTTTGCGTTTCAGCCTCTATGATAGCATGTCCCCCATAAAAAAGAAAGTATCTTTCCTGCCTGTCTCTATGACGGGGTTCTTTGCTCCATCCGGCTCAGTTCTCCCGTCACAGTATCCAATAAATACTCCCCTGTATCTGTGGTAATATGCCATACAGGCATTAGCACACAGACCCCACTGCCTGCGGATGTTGTGCTTTGATAGCCCGATACTATGTCGGTGATTTGACTGCACACATCCCCCATTGCTGTCATGCCATGGTAAAACCGAAAAAGTGCAGTTGGTACAGAAATCAGGGTCTGATTTCCATCCTCTATTGGGGTTCCATTCAGCTTCCTTCCCTCCGAAATCCCCACCAAAACCCCATTTTCATAGGACAAGGTGGCGTTACAATTAAAGATAGGTATCCCATTCCATTCTTCACAGAAGGTAATTTCTGTATAAAGCTCCTCTCCCATTGCAGCAGAACGGACCATCACTTCCTCCCCCTCAAATCCAATGCGCCTCAGGATTTCTTTAGAGTATGACACAATTTCCCCTTCTTCCGCTGTATAGGTATTGGTTTTCAACTCTCCATGAAAGGTTCCATCCTCATGGAACTGGATACTGCCCTGGGGACCTTCATAGCGGTAAATCTCTCCCCCTCTTGCCTCCTCCTGTAGTTCTCCTCCCAGTAAATTCTCAGCCCACAATCGCTCCTGCTCCTGGTTGCGAATTACAATCTGTGGCTCTAATTCCATTTTGGATGGGATCAGCTCATCCGCAATGGAAATCCCATTGCCTGATAAAAAGGCTTGCACCTGCCCTCTGACCTGCCTTTGTGCATACTCATTTAGGATTTGCCGGTGGAGGACAAACAGAAGCAGGCAGATGTTGGTTCCAATTAAAATCAACAATACAATATTTTTAAACTTACCCCATGACACCTTATGCCACACCCCTTCCCTTCAGCTCTCCAGCTGTAGCCCACGAGGGTAGTATGGTGTCTGCCCCAGTGTCAAAGTAGACCAGCACCAATTCTTCATTTTCATGTCCCATGGTTGTCATGGCTGCCATTGCTTGCCGCTCTGGTAACACCACAGCGCTTGTGCCTGAATCTGTGTAGCTGCGCACCAGGATATGGAATGAAACGATGCTTCCTTGTTCTACTGTAAACTCTGCCAACTTTTCCTGAGCATAAATTTGGGTATCATTGAGCAGGTAGGTAAAGGAGATCTGGTACATCCCCTCCCCTGTTGTTTCCAAATCATCCAGCGAAATCCGGACCTCTCCACACAAATTTTCTACTACCTTCTGCAAAAGCTGTCGGCACGCCTCTGCCGCTTCCTGCTGTGTGTCCCCTGATACCAGATAACGGGTACTTCCCTCTGTGGCTGCCTCAAAACTGATCCATCCATCTTCCGCAATGCGCAGTGTATCACTCTCGTTACGTACCACTTTTGCGCCTGCCCCATCGTAGGAATAGTTGGTTGTTTCCGGAAAATTCAGCAGTTCCAATAACTGCCCAACCTGTGCCTGCTGGGTTAAGGGATTGGATGTATGATAAATTTCTGGGACTGGAGGCTGTTCCAAAATGATGGTATAGGGTGCAAAGGCATAAAATTCCTGATTTTCAAAGGAAAAAATTGCCTGATTGCTTTTAATATTGGAAAAAGCCTCTTCCATACGCCCTTTGCTTACAACTTCTGATGGACAGACATAAAATCTGCCATCTTTCTCGTCTTGATAGTATAGCCATATCT
The DNA here is from genome assembly GCA_944383165.1 of uncultured Oscillospiraceae bacterium. GTDB lineage: Bacteria > Bacillota > Clostridia > Oscillospirales > Oscillospiraceae > Lawsonibacter. The sequence goes on along the minus strand of CALWON010000023.1, from coordinate 4,411 downwards.
GGTCCCCCTGTGGAGAAAGCACCATATGTCTGACGGTTCCCATCAAATCCTCATTTTCTACAGAAAGCCAATAATTCAACACAGGATAGGGGATTCTTCCATGCCAGTCATAATATAAACTGGGAGCCTGTTGTAACGCCTGCTGAAAAGCCTGTTCCTCAATTTCCCTTGGTTTCTGTGCCCCACTGAGCACTTCAACCAACAGATGATAGGTGTTTTGAAATAGGGTATCACTTTCTGCCTGATTGTATTGGACCGCATAGCGTTGTATGCCAACCCCCTGATACATGGTAGCAGCCATCCTGACTGGGTGGACGGTATCCCTGCCTTCCACCTCAAACCGTTCGGATGGGTGCTCTTCCGGTGAACTCTGTGGAACAGTGTGCTGTACCTGTACCTGTAACGTCAAATAAACAGCTGAGATACTTAATAACACAATCAGCACCGTTTTGATCAGCTCTATGGTCCGTTTTCTTCTTCCTCTTTTAGACATGCTCCGGTCCCTCAATCTTCAATTCCAACCTGACTGACAAACCAGGTCCTTCCCGATCCACCAGATACAGCATTCCCTGATGTCGCTCCACAATTTCTTTTGCAATGGACAAACCAAGCCCTGTCCCGCCTGATTGCCGGGAACGTGCCTTATCCACACGATAAAAGCGGTCGAAAATACGTGGACGGTCCTCCGCTGGTATACCGATCCCATCGTCATCCACCTGCATCCATACAATTTGATTCTGATTTCCTGCTGTAATGGTAATATGCCCACCATCTGGGGTGTATTTGATGGAATTGGATAAGATATTCATCATCACCTGTACAATGCGTTCCTTATCTGCCACAATTTCGGGCAACTGCTCCTGAACCTCCAGTTTTAGGGTGTGTTGATGCCGCTGCGCCTCCATGTAAACTGCATGGTACAGTTCCTGAAGCATCCCTTCAAATGATACCTTTGCCAATTTTAGCTCGTCCCTACCTGAATCAAACCGGGAAAGCGTCAGCAAATCCTGTACAATATGGGTCATACGGTCACTCTCTGCCAAAATGACCCCCAAAAACTTTTCTTCCATCGCTTTTGGAAGCTCTCCTGCATTATCGGACAGTGTTTCGGCATAACTGCGAATATTGGTCAATGGAGTTCTCAACTCGTGGGATACATTTGCCACAAATTCACGCTGCATATTTTCATTTTTTCGCTGCTCCGTCACATCATGAAGTACCACCAACATACCACCCTGTCTTTCCCGGTCAAAGGGTGCCATCAGCAGCTGTAATACCTTATCATGGGTCTGAAATTCTTCTTCCACATGGTCTGGGGTAATCAGTGCCTCTGCCAGAGAGGCACTTTCCCCAAACAGCTCCTGATAGTGTGTATTTAACGCAATTTCCCTGCCTAACATTTTCGCTGCTGCGGGGTTCGCATGGATCACCATACCATCATGGGAGAATGCAACCACGCCATCTGTCATATGCAAAAAAAGGGTGTCCAGTTTATTTCTCTCATTTTCCACTTGTCGTATGGTATCCCTCAGCTGCCTTGCCATGCTGTTGAAGGTATCTGTCAGGACACCAATTTCATCCCTTGACCCCACTTCAATGCGGTGGGAGAAGTCCCCTTTTGCCACCTGCATGGCTCCCTCTGTCAACCGCTGAATGGGAATGACCATGGTTTTAGACAGGAGGAAGGATAACAGAATAGAAATAACCAACCCAAAAATCAATGCTTCCAAAATAAGGACAAAAATTTGGTTGATGAGTTGGTTAACTGTGGTCTTATTGTCTAGGATATAAATAATATACTCCCGTTCCCCTCGTTCCACTGGCAATGCCACATCCATATAGTCTGCTGCTAAATTGGCCTGGCTGCTGGACTGTTTTTCTGAAAGTGCTTTGGTTAGGTTCACAGAGTTATACTCAAACCCTTTGCCCTGTTGGTCATCTGTCCCTGTTAAGTATCCACCTGTCTCCCCATCCAAAATATATAGGGTGCGGCTTGTGCCATCCAGCCCTAATTCACCGGAATAGGAACGGATGACCTCCAAAATTGCCTGCGCTCCATCCTCCTCCCCTGGTACCTGAGTGGTCAAATCTCTACTGAGGGATTCCCTTGCAAATACATCTGCCATTTGGCTATAAAACTCCTCCATATAGAACACAACCACAGAATTGATTAAAAATGCCCCTACCACTGTCATCAGTGATAAAATCAGCAGCACCATAATCATCACCAGTTTCATATGTAGACTGCGCAGCATAGACGCACCCCCTCTCCCTGTCAGTCGCAGTTAAACAAATACCCCATTCCCCGTTTGGTGACAATAAAGGTGGGGTTTGCCGGATTATCTTCCAGTTTTTCTCTCAGCCGACGTACTGCTACATCTACTGCCCGTACATCGCCCACATAGCCATCATAATTCCATACATGTTCCATCAATGCTTCTCTGGAAAATACCTTACCTGGCTGGGCTGCCAAAAAGCAAATTAAATCGTACTCCCGCTGTGTCAGTTCCAAAGGTTGCCCATCCTTACACACTGTGGCCCCCTCCATATCAATGGAAACACGACCCAACCGGAGGTGGTTTTCCTGTGGCTGGGGAGGCTGTTCTTCCTTTGGCTGCATGGTCACCCGCCGTATATTGGCTTTCACCCTGGCCATCAGCTCCCGCACTGCAAACGGTTTTGTAATATAGTCATCTGCCCCCAATTCCAGTCCCAGTACTTTGTCTGTCTCTTCTTCCCTGGCAGTCAGCATCAAAATGGGGACTGCACTGCCAGAAGCCCTGATGGATTTACAAATTTCAAACCCATTGATCCCTGGCAACATCACATCCAGCAAAATCAAATCTGGATTCTGTTCCTTTGCCAGTTGTAACCCAGTGGTTCCATCATAGGCTTCTATGGTCTCATATCCTTCTTTCATCAAATTGAAGGACAGGATATCTACAATATTAGGCTCATCTTCCACAATTAGTATGGTTTTTCCCATATTCAAGCCTCCCTATTGTTCCAATAACACCTTTGCCTTCAGTGTTGCAGCTACTGTCTTTGCATCCTCAATGGTTCCATCCATCACCTGTTCCACCAATTTGGCAAAGGGAATTTTGACAACATTTAAAAATTCGTCGTCATCTGGGTGACTCTCCCTCTGCGTCAAACCCTGTGCAAGATACATATGGAGTTTTTCATTACAAAAACCTGGTGATGCCAGAATACACCCCATATAGGTCAGTGTTTCTGCCTGATATCCTGTCTCCTCCTCCAGTTCCCGCATAGCTGCAACCTGATGGTCTTCCCCCTGGTCCAGCTTGCCAGCTGGCAGCTCCAACAGCACCTGATGGAATGGGTACCGGTACTGTTGTACCAGTGTTACCATCCCATTTTCATCCAATGGCAGAATTGCCACTCCACCTGGATGCAGTACCACCTCCCGGCTTGCCAGCTTTCCATTGGGCAGCTCTGCCTGATCCAATAGTACCTTTACAATTTTACCTTGAAAGATTGTCTGACTTTCCACTGTACGTTCTACTAAATCCATGTGTGAAAACCTCCTGACCATATTGGTGTATTATGTGCCTTGATTGATGCCTATGTATTATACCATATTCTGCTCTTTAGGGCAAAGAGGCGTTTTATCCCCTGTTTACAACACCCTTTCTCTGTGATAGAATGAAACCCGGATGCACTATATATGGGGGATGTCAGTATGGCAAAACATTTTTTTCCTATGATTTATCGGATGCGGTATATTCATCGGTGGGGATTGATGCGCAATACCGAACAGGAAAACATTCAGGAACACTCTCATATGGTGGCTGTACTTGCCCATGCACTTGCCACAATCGAAAACCAATTTTATGATGGCTGTTATGATGTGGGTCAAGTCACCATTGCGGCTCTATACCACGATGCCAGCGAAATTTTTACTGGTGATTTGCCTACACCCATCAAATATGATAACCCTGAAATTCAAAATGCTTATCAGTCTGTGGAACGCACTGCACAAAAACGGCTGCTGTCTATGTTGCCTGAACCCCTTCAGCCCATTTATCAGTCAGCCATCTTAGATGTGTGCCCACAAATTTACACCATTGTAAAAGCGGCTGACCGGTTGTCTGCCTATATTAAGTGCATAGAAGAACTCAAAGTGGGGAATACAGAGTTTCTACATGCAAAGGAACAAATCTATCAATCCCTTTGTGATTCTACTCTGCATTCTGTGCGCTACTTTATGCAAGAATGTCTTCCTGGCTTTGAACTGACCCTGGATGAGCTGCAATCAACTCAGTAGAAAGAAAGGATCTGTTTGACGTATGAAAGCAATCGTAACTGTAATTGGAAAAGACCATGTGGGTATTACTGCCTCCATTTGTACCCTGCTTGCCCAACATAACATCAACATCCTGGATATCAA
>CALWON010000022.1 GCA_944383165.1 uncultured Oscillospiraceae bacterium | reverse complement strand
TAAGTCTCCAAAAAAATAAGGAGCCCAGGGCAATCATTACGATTACCTTGGACTCCTTTTGAGCCATTATTGAGTGGATAATGAGGCTAAGATGCGGGGGGATAACCTCAAAGGGAGCGAATCTTACTTCAGCTCTACCTTTGCGCCGGACTCCTCCAGCTTCTTCTTCATCTCCTCAGCCTCGTCCTTGCTGACGCCTTCCTTCAGAGCCTTGGGAGCACCCTCAACCATAGCCTTAGCCTCAGCCAGACCCAGACCGGTGATCTCACGCACAGCCTTGATGACCTTCACCTTAGCAGCAGCGTCGAAGCCAGCCAGCACAACGTCAAACTCAGTCTTCTCCTCAGCAGGAGCAGCAGTAGCAGCACCAGCAGGAGCAGCCATAGCGGCAGCAGAAACGCCGAACTCATCCTCCAGAGCGTGAACCAGCTCGGACAGCTCCAGAACGGTCAGGGCCTTTACTTCCTCAATCAGAGCGGTAATCTTCTCGCTAGCCATGATAAAAAACCTCCTAAATGTCGATTACAATTTCTTATGTTTTGTATTTTGCCGGTAAAACTTACTCAGCGGGGGTAGCCTCGGTCTCAGCAGCAGCCTCTACAAAGCCGCCCTTCTCCTCAGCGATTGCCTTCAAGACAATAGCCAGGCTTGTGATGGGAGCCAGCATGGTACCCAGAACCTGAGCCTGCAATACATCCTTAGCAGGCAGCTCTGCCATAGCCATAACTTCCTCAAGGGGCAGAATTTTGCCATCCATGAAACCAGCCTTGATGGTGAACTTTGCACCATTGAACTGCTTGGCAAACTTATTGATGACACGCATGGGAGCAATGGGGTCCTCAGAGCTGATTGCCAGAGAGGTTGTACCATTCAGGCTCTCAGCCAGCTCGCCCAGACCAGCACCCTCAGCGGCGAAACGGGTCAGGGTGTTCTTCACAACAGCGTACTCTACATTGTTCTTACGCAGCTCGTTACGAAGAGCAGTATCCTCAGCCACAGTAATGCCCTTATAGTCTACCAGAACACCGGAAGCGGCGTTCTGCAGCTTCTCAGTCAGCTCGGCAACAACAGCCTTCTTTGCTTCCAGAACACTTGCGTTTGGCATTTGGGATTCACCTCCAGAGATTTATGGGTTTTTCCAAAGAAAAAACACTGTTTTGCGCACCAAAGACACAAAAACAGCGTTAGAACATCTTGTCTATATCACTGCACTCTCGGCAGGATTTACTTCCAGAGGAAACCTGCTGTCTTTGAACGCAACACACATTATACTGCACTCGACATCATATGTCAAGTATTTTTTCTGGAACCGCAGAAAAAGTACTGCGGCTCCAGAATTTCATTTTAATTCCAGCTTATGCCAGCTTTGCGCTGTTGACCTTTACACCAGGACCCATAGTAGAAGCAACTACACAGCTCTTGATGTACTGACCCTTAGCGGCAGCAGGCTTTGCCTTGATGATAGCACCCATGATGGCAGTGAAGTTCTCAGCCAGCTTCTCAGCACCAAAGGAAACCTTGCCAATGGGGCAGTGGATGATGTTGGTCTTGTCCAGACGGTACTCAACCTTACCAGCCTTAATCTCGTTGATAGCCTTGGTCACGTCCATAGTAACGGTGCCAGCCTTGGGAGAAGGCATCAAGCCCTTGGGACCCAGAACCTTACCCAGACGACCTACCACACCCATCATGTCGGGAGTAGCGACCACAACGTCAAAGTCAAACCAGTTCTCTTTCTGAATCTTCTCGACCAGATCCATCTCGCCTACATAGTCAGCACCAGCAGCACGGGCCTCGTCAGCCTTAGCAGCCTTGGCGAACACCAGCACACGCTGGGTCTTACCAGTACCGTGGGGCAGAACGATCGCACCACGCACCTGCTGGTCAGCGTGACGGGAGTCAACGCCCAGCTTTACATGCAGCTCAACAGTCTCGTCGAACTTGGCAGGAGCGGTCTCAACAACCAGACCCATAGCCTCAGCGGTATCGTACAGAGCGTTCTTATCAATCTTCTTTGCGCTCTCCTGATATTTCTTGCCTCTAAACATTCTTTACACCCTCCTTACTCGCCTACAACGACGCCCATGGAGCGTGCGGTACCAGCGATCATGCTCATGGCTGCCTCAATGCTGGCAGCGTTCAGGTCGGGCATCTTGGTCTCAGCAATCTTGCGGACATCTTCCTTGCTGATGGTAGCCACCTTAGTCTTGTTGGGCACACCAGAGCCAGACTCGATGTTACATGCCTTCTTAATCAGCACGGCAGCAGGGGGAGTCTTAGTTACGAAGGTAAAGGAGCGGTCAGCGTAAACAGTGATGATAACAGGGATAATCATACCCACATCGTTCTTAGTACGCTCGTTGAACTCCTTGGTGAATGCAGCAATATTCACACCGTGCTGACCCAGAGCAGGACCAACAGGGGGAGCGGGAGTCGCCTTACCGGCGGGAATCTGCAATTTTACATATCCAGTTACTTTCTGTGCCACGAAAGAGCACCTCCATATGAAAAAATGTGGTTGTGTTGGGTTTTTACCCATTTGGCGGAACGGACGGTGCCGTCCCTCCCACGTCTGTGGCATGTGCCACAATCAATCTGCCAATTTGGACTCAGTCCTCCAGTGGTTCCACCTGTCCAAGCTCCAAATCTACGGCAGTCTCTCGTCCAAACATGGACACGGTCAATCGAACCTCGTTGCGCTCTAGGTCAATTTCCTCCACCACACCGGTGCAGCCTGCCAGAGCTCCATCAAGGATTCTTACATTGTCTCCCACCTGATAGCGTACCACCACTTCACGCTTTTCCACGCCAAGGGCAGCCACATCTTCATCAGAGAGGGGGATTGGCTTATTTCCTTCTCCCAAGAAACCGGTAACACCACGGATGTTCCGCACCACATGCCAGGTTTCATCGTTCATGACCATTTTTACAAGGACATAGCCAGGAAATATTTTGCGCTCGACTTCCTTTGGTCCCCGCTCGGTAATTTCCGTCACGGTTTCCAGAGGAATGCTGATTTCACGAATCACATCATGCAGATGACGATTCTCCACATACTTCTCGATGGTGGCTTTCACCGTATTCTCATAGCCGGAATAGGTGTGCACCACATACCAGTTTGTATTATCAGCCATATTGTTCACCTTATCCCTGCACCAGATGGGTCAGCGCCTGAATCAAGCCGCCAGCAATGGCGTCGAAGACCCAGATGAAGACACCCACCAGTAAGACACATGCAATGACAATCAATGTGTTGTTCACAGTCTGCTTCCAAGTGGGCCAAACAACCTTTTTCAGCTCCACCTTCAGCTCATGTGCCCAGCGACCAATCCGGGCAAAGGTATTTGGCTTTGCCTTCTTGTCCGCTTTTTTTGCCTTTTCAGCCTTACCAGAAGCAGCAGGGGTGTTCTGCTCCATTTTTTCGTTCTCAGCCATTCTGATTACCCTTCTTTCCTAAAATCCATGAGAGAAAGATTACTTTGTCTCATTGTGGACAGTATGCTTTCTGCAGAAGGGGCAATACTTGTTGAGCTCCAGACGGTCAGGGGTATTCTTCTTGTTCTTCATGGTGTTGTAGTTTCTCTGCTTGCACTCAGAGCACCGCAGGGTGATCTTAATGCGCGCACCGGCCTTGCTTGCCATACGTTCGGCACCTCCTTATTGTTTTGCGTGGGGCTGTTCCCCCGCGCTTTGAAGCCGCATAAAGCGAAAAAACGCCAGACACGACTGACTGCCGAATCCAGCGACGCAAAGACACAGTACTCCTGTATCATACGTTACGGTGGGACCCGGCGATTGCCTCCCTGTGTTCCGAATAGATGGAGAAGGGGGTCGCAGAAGCACACACCGTAAAAATGCCCACGACGAAAAAGCCCCTTTTCACAGGTGATTTTGATTGTACTCTATCTTTTCATAAAAGTCAAGAGAAAAATACGAGACTACGGAAAATTTTGCAGGATGATATAATGAAACCAATTCTGTTTTCCTCTGCAATAAACGATTGTTATTTTTACTTTCTTTGTATCAGTTGTAAAGGGGTGTAGAATTTAAAAAGACTTATGGTGAAGGGCTTGACACTTTAAGAAACATGCGATACTCTTGCGTGGGGCATGCTTGGACGAAAAATAAATTTTCAATTTAGAAAAAATTCAACCGACCATGCTCCTCTCAAAGAATAGAATCCAGTTTTGTCATATTTCATGATAGAAAAATAAAGTGAAGGAGAATGGTAGGTATGAGGTCGGGCATTCTAAAAAAAATCAAAAGCCGTATCGCATGGAAAATCATAATACCGGTAGCACTGACGCTGTTTCTTGTCTTTGGTATCACAGTTGTTGGTTCTACCTATGCGGCAAATCAAATGGCAATAGCAGGTGGTCAGGCTGAAATTACAGCCCTTGCTCAAAAAAATGCGGCCATTTTTCAGGGGGTATTTGATTTTCTAAAAGTAACTGGAAGTGGTGTCTCTGATACCATTGAGCAGCATCGAAAAACTGAACAGACAACCAGCACACCGGAAGATAAGAATTATTCCAGTACTCTGTTTGGAATTCCCTATACATTGACTGATTATACACTTGAAACTTCTCTCATCAACATGTTCAAAACCTTACTATCTGATAATGCTTCCATAGAACATGCTGGTGTTGCCTTTGAGCCTTACGCATTCAATGAAGACATTGAATCTTACAGTATGGTTGCAGACAATGATACTGGCACACCAACAGTAGAGAAATATGGAAACTACACAGATTATAGTGAATCTCTGTTCTACACAATGACAAAAGAAAGCATGGCAGAAATTACAACTCCCATTCATGACCATGAAGGGGAGGCTTTGGTGACTGTTTCCTATCCCATTATGGATGGCAATCGGTTCCTTGGTGCCATGTTTGTAGACATCAATCTCTCCTATTTGACAGACAAATTGGGGACTCATACTGACAGCCGATTTGAGTCTCAAGTCATTGGTCTTGCCTCCCCCGATGGAATGATCCAGTATTGCAATGTTTTTGATGCTTTAACTGCGCAAAACAGTATTTTCTTTCCATTTCAAACCACTCAAGAGGAACTTTCTCAAAAACTCCTGTCTGTACAGAGTTTTACCATGGTCAGCGACTCCCATGCTCTGTACGCATTTGAGCCAGTGCAGGTGGCAGGCAGTACATGGTGGGCATTTACAGCCGTAGATCAAGGGGAACTTCTGTCTCTCTTTACCCCTTTGATTCTTTTCCTGGCAGGGCAACTGATTTTGGCACTTATTGTTCTTACTGTGTTGACTTCAGTGACCATACATCGCAATATGAAACCCATTAAGGAGTTACGCAACAACCTCAATCTGATTCGACATGGACGCATCTCGGAAACCAATGTTTTGCATGAGGGTGAGGATGAGCTGGGACAGCTTGCCTCTGATATTCGGGATATTAGCAATGGACTAAAGGTTGTGTTAGGGGATCAGATTACTGTACTCAGTGCCTTTGCTTCTGGTGACTTTCGTGCAAAACCTCAAAAACCAGAGGCTTATACAGGCGAATTTGCCACACTACTGGAAGCAGGAATTCAGATGTCCCAGAATATCAGTGAAGCCTTTTGGAAAATAGATTCCGCAGCCAATCGGGTTGCCACCGGTTCTGAACAGATGTCCAGTGGTGCACAGGAGATGGCGCAAGGGGCGGCGGAACAGAGCAGTTCTGTGGAAAAAATTACTGCCACAGCAGAAGAAATTTCAACCAAAATTGAACACACCGCAAAACAGACAGAGATTGCAAACACACAATGTAAGGCAGCCGGTGACAAACTGGATTACAGTGGAAAAAAGATGTATGAACTTGTCTCAGCTATGGATGAAATTACACAGAAGTCTGATGAAATTCAAAAAATTGTAAAAACTATCGATGACATTGCATTCCAGACCAATATTCTGGCACTCAATGCCGCTGTGGAGGCAGCCCGTGCAGGAGAAGCTGGAAAGGGCTTTGCAGTGGTAGCAGATGAAGTACGCAGACTGGCAAGTCAGTCCGCAGAAGCAGCCAAGAGCACACAGGAACTGATTGAGGGAACTGTAGCAGCAGTGGAACGGGGCAATCTCCTAGTTGGAGATACTTCCAAAACACTGGAAGAAACCTCTTCGTATGCCCACGGTGTTATGGATTCCATTCATGAAATCGCCCAGGCATTTATGGAACAGTCCAAAGCGGTTTCCCAAATCACAGACGGACTGGAAGAAATCTCAAGTATTGTACAGACAAACTCCTCCTCTGTGGAAGAAAGTGCGGCTGCCAGCGAAGAATTATCCCATCAGGCAGCTATCATGAAGCAAATGATTTCCAGATTTCAGATTGCCTATGAACCCTCATCCACCGATTCATCAAAACAGGTTCCTTGCTCATAAAGCTGCATTTGATTTACCACATTGAGCCAAACCATTGAAACATCAAAAGGGCGACAGCTGAACATGCTGTCGCCCTTTCCATTTCAAAACCAGAAAATAAGTAAATTCATCCGTTGATGCTTATGATAATTTTACGGCTGTACCACTGACTGTGACCATCAACATGCCATTGTCAGAACCCAGCACTTCATAATCCACATCAATACCAATCACGGCATCTGCACCCATTGCATTCGCTCTCTGTTCCAGTTCTTTGAGTGCCTGCTCTCTTGCGCTCATCAATTCCTCCTCATAGGTATTGGAACGTCCGCCAAAGAAATTGGTCAGCCCTGCTGCAAAATCTTTGATGACATTGACGCCGGCAATCACTTCTCCAAATACAATCCCCTGATAGGCTGCAATGGTGCGCCCCTCTACGGTTGGGGTGGTGGTTAGAATCATAAGAACACTCCTCTCTTTTTGTCAGTCCTCAATATCACAGCAGTGGCGGTCACAGAAATGGTCACGAATCAGGGGCAAAATCGCCTGATGAGCAGGGTGATTCTGATACCGTGGCAAATCTTCCACCCGCTCCACCTCAGAATACAATACAAGCTGTGCTGTACTGCCATCTAGTGGTGGGCAGTGGGCCTTGATGTCAACGAGACAGGGAATCTGCCCTTTTAAACCGTCAATGGCAGCCACTGCTTTTGCACCAATTTCCCTTCGCTGCTCTTCACTCAGCTCCGGCTTAAAATTCCATGAAACGATATGTCGTACCATTGCACAACACTCCTTTGCTTTGATGTCACCATTATACAAAACAAGGGGGTATTCGTCAACGGAGAACCTGTGTTTTTCGCGTGCTGAACAGTCCCAGTTCTCTGGTGGCATCTGCAATATCCTGCCACGCTGCCAACACAGTGGTAATCCCAAGTCTTGCTGCCAGTTCTACTTTTTTTTGCATGGTCACAGGGTCATCAAACAGGACAAAGTGTGCCCCTGTCTCCTGGCTCATGTAGGTGAAGTAACGGGCACAAAATTCATGAGAAAAAAAGATGGATGGATTTCTTGTCTCAATTTTCTGCTTTAATTCTTGTTGCGAAAGTGTGATTCCTCTCCCATTGGGGGCTGGCAAATAAAAATCCTCTGCGGTACGCTGCAATGCCAGGGCAATCCGATTCTGTCCAAATTCCTGCTGTGCCTCCTGCAAACGTGCTTCTAGGGTTCCCCCTGAGATAGCAGAGGGAATCATCACAATGGCGTGGGGGCTGCTGTGTCCATACTGTTCAGAAACCAACAAGTTCCACCCCCTGTTTGCACATTGTTCCCCCAACATGTGGATGATTTTTTCCAATGGGGGCAGTCGTCCCCCTTCAAAGTCACACACAATTCCCTGAAATCTACGGTATTGGCACTCCTGTACAACCTGCTGGCAAAATGTCTCTGCCCTCCCTGTTCCATCATAACGACTACTATTCAATACAAGATAGCCACCGCCCAAACTACGGGCAGACTGGGCACGCAGCAGCACAGCCCCTGCTCCCACAGAATACGCCATATGGGCAACAATCACAGGCAATCCCTGTAGCTGGTTTCTCTCCTCTGGTGTGGTTAGTACAATCATAGGCTCTTTTGACACAGCAAGTCCCCCTTGTTCAAAGTTTTCTGACATGGTATACTGAAAATAAGAGGTGCAGAGGTGTTCTCTGTACTGCTACTCTATGATTGATTTTACGGTTTAGAACCACATAAGGAGATTAACTGTGGCCCTTTCACCTATTCCACAGGGATTTTATCCCACTGTAACCGCCCTGAAACCGGAACGACTGAAAGAAAAAGGAATTACACTTGTTCTGGCTGATTTGGATAACACTTTAGTCCCCTATGGTGTCCCTGTGCCCACACCGGAGATTGTGGCATGGAAAGAGGATTTGGAGCGTAACGGGATTCAACTGTTTATCCTGTCCAACAGCCGCCGCCCTGGTCGTGCCCAGACCTTTGCGGAGGCTCTGGGAGTGCCCTATCAGGGGCACTCTGGAAAACCCAAAAAGGCGGGGTATCTTAGAGCGTTGGAGCGTATGGGACGAAAACCAGAAGAAACGGTGATGATAGGCGACCAGATTTTTACTGACACATTGGGTGCAAACAATGCTGGTATTATCCCCCTGTTAATCCGTCCCATCCGTCTGGCTGGCAACCCCGGTCGCTATGTCCGCTATGCCATTGAAACCCCCTTTCGCTGGATGGGAAAAAAACGTCCCTTCCTTTAAAAACCCTTTTGACACATCACAAGGAGATCTTTTTCTATGAGTGCATTGTTTGGTCCTGCTGGGAATTCCGATTCTTTTTCCAAAAAACACAAATCCTCTCTGGCTGCCCCAAAGTGGATTTCTGATTTTGGGCTGGATTGCTATGAGTACCAGTGTGGAAAAGGGGTTAAAATCAGAGAAGATACTGCACGAAAACTGGGTGAGAATGCAAAACATGCACACATTGCCCTTTCTCTCCATGCCCCCTACTTTATCAACCTTGCAAACCCAGAACCAGAATCCATCCAGAAAACCATTGGCTACATTCTTTCCGCCTGTCAGGCTGCCACATGGATGGGGGCAAATCGTGTGGTTATCCACACCGGTGCGCTGATGAAGCGCAGCCGTCAGGAGGCTCTCTCCATTGCAAAAACAGTGCTTCCACAGGTGCTTACTGCCTGTGACCAACAGGGATATGGGCATATTGCCCTGTGCCCAGAGACCATGGGCAAACTGAACCAGCTGGGAGATTTAGACGAGGTATTGGAACTGTGTACTTTGGATGAACGGCTCATTCCCTGTGTGGACTTTGGGCATCTGTATGCCCGCTCCCTGGGGGTACTGACAGGCAAAGAGGCGTGTATTCAGATGCTGGACCGCATGGCACAGATTCTGGGTGAGGAGCGGGCAAGTAAATTCCACAGCCACTTTTCTCATATTGAATTTACTCCAAACGGTGGGGAGAAGTGCCACCGCACCTTTGCAGAGGACGATGGCTTTGGTCCTGACTGGCTGCCACTGGCAGAGGAAATTGCCCGCCGTGACTGGTCCCCCACCTTTATCTGTGAAAGTGCTGGCACACAGGCAGAAGATGCAAAAACCATGAAAGAAGTATATTTAGCCGCAAAGGAGCGTTGATTGACATGAACCATTTAAAACAAATTGCTCAAAAGCTGGAGGAATACCAGTTGGATGCTATGCTCATCACCAGTACACCAGGGGAGCGATATGCCATCGGTTTTCTGGGTGAGGGCTATGTACTGGTAGGCAGACAGGGCTGCCACTACTCCACCGATGCTCGCTATATTGAAGCAGCTCAAAAACTGGTCACAGGAACTGACATCTCCCTCACATCCAGAGAACACAATCATCTGGCTTTGGCTGCGGAACTCATCCAAAAACATGGCTATCAACGGGTGGGCTTTGAAGATGGCTCTGTCAGTGTTGCCCAGTTCAACATGTTAAAAGAAACGTTGCCCTGTACCCTGATACCTGCCCAAAAACTGCTTGATGGGCTGCGTGCCTCCAAGGATGTAGAGGAACAGGCAGTGATGAAACAGGCACAGAACATCACAGATGAGGCATTTGAAGCCATTTTGCAGTTCATCCACCCAGGCATGACAGAAAAACAGGTGGCTGCCCGACTGGTCTACGAACTTTTGAACCGTGGTGCAGATAAGGTATCTTTTGACCCCATTGTGGCAGCTGGTGCCAATGGCTCCATGCCCCATGCCGTTCCCAGTGATACTGTAATCGAACAGGGTATGTTCCTGACCATGGATTTTGGGTGCATCTATCAGGGTTATTGCTCCGACATGACCCGCACCATTGCCATTGGCACACCAACAGAAGAAATGAAACAGGTCTATCACATTGTATTGGCTGCACAGGAGGCAGGAATTGCCGCTGCCAAAGCTGGAATCCCTGGCTGTGAACTGGATGCCGCTGCCCGTCAGGTGATAACTGATGCAGGATATGGGCAATACTTCAGTCACAGCTTTGGGCATTCTGTTGGGTTAGAAATCCATGAGGTTCCCAATGCCCACGCAAAAGAGCAGACTATCCTGCCCGTTGGCACTGTGATTTCCGCAGAACCAGGCATTTATATTCCCGGTCGGTTTGGTGTCCGCATTGAAGATGTTTTGATTCTCCACGAAACTGGCTGTGAGGATATCACCCACTCTCCCAAACATCTGATTGTGCTGTAACTCCATTTCACAGAAAAATGTAAAATATTCCGGTATTTTTCGTAAACCCCCTTGTCAAAATAGAAAAAACAGGGTAAAATAAATCAGTTCATTAAAAACACATATGGAGGATGATTCCAATGGCAATGATTTCCGCCAGTGATTTCCGCAACGGCGTGACCTTTGAGATGGACGGCAAGGTGATGCAGGTTGTAGAGTTCCAGCATGTTAAGCCCGGCAAAGGTGCCGCATTTGTCCGTACTAAGATGAAGAACATCATCACCGGTGGTGTAACCGAAACCTCTTTCAACCCCACCGCCAAGTTTGAGCAGGCATTTGTGGAGCGCAAGGAGATGGAGTACAGCTACAGCGATGGCGACCTCTACTACTTCATGGATATGGAGACCTTTGATATGCTGCCCATCAGCAAGGACCTGCTGGGTGACTCCTTCCGTTTTGTGAAGGAGAACATGACTTGCAAGGTTATGAGCTACAAGGGCAGTGTGTTTGGTGTAGAGCCTCCCAACTTTGTGGAGCTGGAAGTCACTGAGACTGACCCTGGCTTCAAGGGTGATACCGCTACCAACGTGACCAAGCCTGCCACTCTGGAGACTGGTGCCGAGATTAAGGTGCCTCTGTTCATTAATCCTGGTGATAAAATCAAGATTGATACCCGTACTGGTGAGTATCTGGAGCGTTGTAAGGCTTAATTTCCCTATCACACAATCGGTTCTCAGAAAGGAGTATGGTTATGACCATTTCTGAAAAAGTTGCATATCTGAAAGGTCTGGCTGAAGGTCTGAATCTGGATGTGGAGAAGTCCAAAGAAGGAAAGCTCATCTCTGTGATGATTGGCATTCTGGAGGAAATTGGACTGTCCATTGAAGATCTGGAGGAGAATGCACTGGCTTTGGGTGAGGAAATCGATGTACTGTCTGATGACCTGGCCGAGGTTGAGTCTGTGGTGTTTGAGGATGAGGAGGACGAGGACCTGGAGGACGAAGCATTTGAAGTCCAGTGCCCCAACTGTGAGGAACCTCTGTTTATTGATGATGAGGCTCTCGCCGCTGGTGAAATCCAGTGCCCCAACTGTGAAACCCGCTTTGCCCTTGACCTGTCTGACGATGAGGAGGAAGCCCAGCTTCCCGAGGACTGAGAAAGTGGAAGGCTGTGACCCCGTCGGGTCACAGCCTTTTTCTATTGCCATATACCAAAAAGGAGCGAGGCATAGCCTCACTCCTTTTTTTGCACCAGATACTCCTGTATCACACGATAATAGTCCTGGTCCAGAATGGATGCAGAATAGGCTACCCGGTTTTGTACCTCCTGAATCCGTTCACTGACATATTCCTCACTGACTGGGCTGCCATCCCAGTTCTGAAACTGGTCTGTCTGGGAGTTATAACTCCCTACATCAGTCAGTAAACTGTAATTTGAGAAAATCACCAGTCCTTCCTCATCGGACAGGATGTCCCGTCCTGCCATCAACCGGGAGTCATAGGGCAACCCAAAGAGGTTGGACAGGGTTGGCATAATATCTAGACTAGAACAATACTTATCCACATACACTGGTTCTTCGATGTCTGCACTCCATAAAATCAGTGTATTTTCAAAAATCTCAAACACTGGGTCCACTTCATGTCCCAACAGTTCACTGTATTGCTCATCAGTCAAGCCATAGGGGTAGTGGTCGGCAGAGAGCACAATGACCGTATCATCCAGTTTTCCAGCTGCCTCCAACTGCTCCACAAGGCTTTGCATTGCCAGTTCCAATTCCATCTGACAGGCGAGATAGGCCTGTACCGGCTCTGTATAGGGTAGATATGCCACCTCTGCCCTATGCCTGGCTGACATGGCATTTTCTTCATAGTTGTAATTCAGATGCCCACTGACTGTAAGGCAGTACACCATAAACTGTTCTTCATTCACAAACTGAGGGACAATCTGTTCCATCATCTCCAAGTCAGAAGGTGGAAATACCTCCTCCAGCTCCAAACCATTGCCAATGCCATAGTAATCATATCCCATATTGGGGTGGGATTTATCCCTGTCATAGTAGGTGTAGAGATAATCATGGTACGCCAAGGTGCGGTAGCCACGCTGCCGGAACTGATTGCCAAAGCCAAATGGCATATAATTGTCAGCTGACTCTGAATAGCTCCACACACCGGGCTTTGGAATCAGTCCTGTGGTGGTCACATACTCCCCATCCGAGGTGGACACTCCCCACAGTGGTGTGTAAAAGTTCTCACAGATAATCCCCTCATGGGACAGTTTCCAAAGGGTTGGCGTACGTTCTGGATCTAAAATCAATTCTGAAAATCCCTCTGCCACAATCCACACCAGATTTTTTCCCTCAAACTTACCTGTCCACTCATTCACTGTGGTCGGCTCCACTTGGGAAAAATACTGGTGCATAGTCACAAGTTCCTCATTGTCCTGATCCCGCTGGATCAGTGCCTGAAAATCAATGGGTAAAGTCTGTGCTTGTGGCTTTGCCTCCTCTGGGATAGGATAATACTTCTGCCCCTCTTCCAGCGGTTTCTTTGGTAAAACCTGATGGTCTGGCTCAATCCCAAACAATACCCTATGGATTTCCAGCTGTGTTTTTGTCAATGCTCCAAAATTCTGCACTTCCAGTTCCGGCACTGCCGCCTGATAGTAGATATAGCGCAGGGACAGGGTACCGCCGCCACAGCAGAACACCAGCAGCATGGTCAAAGCCTGTACCACCACCCCAGCCAACAGAAAGGACACCAATGCCCACTTCTGGGGTCGTGGTTTTATGATGTCTCTGCCTTTCCAAACAGCACAAATCACAGGTAGGCTCATCATCAAAATGGGAAACCAGTTTAAAATCAGTTCCCCGGTTGCCATCCCACCAAAGGCACCTGCCACCATTCCCATTTTTGTTAAGGAGAAAATGGTCAAAAAGGTTTTAAACAGGTGATAGTACACACATTGGGAGCCAATCCACAGGGAGAGCAATGCAGTGAACACAATCAGCCACACACGCCCCTTTTTCCCTCCAAGGCTTCCACAAATCCCACCAAACAAGATGGCCATTGGGATGGAAAATAAAAATGTAAATCCCAGCCCACTGGGAGATACCTTTCCAAAGCAGTAGATTTTTAAAAACAGCTCCTCATAAAAAATTGCAATGAGAAAAAATAGCGTGGGCATCCTCATCGAACTCCACTGTTGCCAGCGGTTCCTGCACCACAGTTTCGGATTCATCATAATGGCTCCTTCCTGCCCGATCCATCCTGCCCTTTCCCACACACAGAAAGAGTATGGCTCATTGTACCCGATTGTCCCTATCCTGTCAACAAACTCACCACTGGTGGCACTGTGCCCTGTATCTTTTTCTAAATTTTGTATTTATAAACTTTCATTTTTGATACATATTTTGTATGTTCTAGCCCTAGATTTTCCTTGCATTGCGTTGTAAAATCTGCTATATTACCCTTAATCGTTTGTTCATATTTTAGAGTACTGGAGGTCCCTCTTTGCTGCGTAATCAACTGGAAGCCTATCTTCTAAAGGCGTTTTCTGTCCATTATGACATTGAAATGAAAGAATCTGAGCATCCTTTGCGTGCTTTGTGCGCATTTCACTCTAGGGATTCCCAGTATGTCCTAGTCCATAGTGTAGAGCTTTGGGCAGCAGAACACCATGAATATCTGTATCTTTATTCTGTGGAACATCTGGACCTGGAAACGCTGGAACAGATTTGGCAGCAACTGCTTTCTGATGGTGCCCCCAGAGTAAATCCCCATGCCCAGCATATGTATACTTATCTCACCGCCATTGTCCTCTATGATCATGCGGATGCTGAAGCACTGACAGCCCTAAAAAAGCTCAAACAGCGTCGTGAATTCAAGCTATCACTCCATGGATGGATGGATGGAGTCTCGTATAGCTGCGGTGGATGTGTCCACTGCGGCACTGACAACCAACCGTGCAGCCAAAGTTTTGACCAGTGACTTTGGTGGTCTGGTTCGCCGTGCCATATCTCAATGTAAAGAGAGGGAAAACAAACCATGAATGCAGTTCTCATTCTACTGGTCGGCTGCGCCATTCTGTTGGTTGGGTATATCGCATATGGCGGTTTGGCTGGCTAAACAGTGGGGCGTGGACGACTCCCGTCAAACCCCTGCCCATGAGCTGGAGGACGGTATGGACTACGTGCCTGCCAAAGCCCCTGTGCTGATGGGACACCATTTCTCCTCCATTGCAGGTGCTGGTCCAATCAACGGTCCCATTCAGGTCGCTGTATTTGGCTGGGTGCCCGTGGTGCTCTGGGTCCTGATTGGCGGCATCTTCTTTGGTGCTGTCCATGACTATGGCTCCCTGTTTGCGTCCATTCGCCACAAAGGTCAGTCTATTGGTGAGGTCATCGCCCTGAACATCGGGGACCGTGCCAAAAAGCTGTTTTGATTTTCTCCTACCTGACTTTGATTCTGGTGGTAGCTGCCTTTGCCTCTATTGTTGCCAGCACCTTCTGCGTTGTGGAAGGCAATCAGGCATCCACCGATACCAATGCAGCCGTTGCCATGATTTCCATTCTGTTTATTGTGATGGCTGTTCTGTTTGGCTTTTTTGTCTACCGCCGTGGGGCTCCCCTGTCTGTTGCCACCATTGTGGGTGTGATTGGAATTGTCATTTGTCTGTTCATTGGTCTGAACTGGCATCCCATTTATCTGTCCAGTCAGGTCTGGATGTGGATCATTGGTGCCTATATTCTGGTTGCCTCTGTTGCCCCTGTGTGGATTCTGTTGCAGCCCCGTGACTACCTCAGCTCTTTTCTGCTGTATGCTATGATGGTAATTGCCGCTGTAGGTGTTATCGGTGCTGGTTTCACTGGCTGGTATGACAACATGACCGTCAATGCTGCCACTGGTGCCCCTGCTTCTCTGGGCTATGTGTTCCCTGCCCTGTTTGTCACCATTGCCTGTGGTGCTATTTCCGGCTTCCACTCTCTGGTTGGCTCCGGCACCACTGCAAAACAGCTCAACCGTGAGCGAGATGCAAAGCCCATCGCCTATGGCGGTATGCTCATTGAGTGTGCACTGGCTCTGGTGTCTCTGTGTGCGGTAGGCTACATCTGGAACGACTATGTGGACGGTCTGCGTACCCCCACCAGTGTATTTGCCACTGGTATTTCCCGCATGGTTGCCACCATCCCCGGTCTTGAGGGGACACAGACTACCGTCAGTTCCCTGCTGGTGCTGACTGTTTCTGTGTTCTGCCTCACCTCTCTGGACACTGCCACACGTCTGGCTCGCTACATGTTCCAGGAGTTCTGGCTGGAGCCTGGTCAGACTGCCAAAGATGCAACCGGTTTCAAGGCTGTGCTGTGTAACCCCGTTGTTGCCACTGGTATCACTGTGGTACTGGGTGTGGGGCTTGGTCTGGGTGGTTACTCTACCATCTGGCCTCTGTTCGGTGCTGCCAACCAGTTACTGGCTGCACTGGCTCTGCTGGCTGTGTGTGCATGGTTAGGAAACATTGGCAAAAACAACAAGATGTTCTACATCCCCATGTTGTTCATGCTGGTGGTCACTCTGGTCTCTCTGGGTCAAACTGCTATGGCTAAAGTGACTGCCATTACCACTTCTGGTGTGACAGTTGCTCCTGTGGTGCAACTGGTGCTGGCTGCCATTCTGTTCCTGCTGGCTCTGGTGCTGGCAGTGGAGGGCTGCCAGGTCATCTTTGGTAAAAAGAAGCCTGCCAACGCCTAAGTACTATTTCTTTCCATCCACTAAGGAGACCGGGCAAAAAGTCCGGTCTCCTTTCTTGTATCTGCCCATGATTTGTGGTATGATATGCTCCAGTTTTTTCATTGGATGTGATACTATGAAACCAAGCAAACTTTTGTCTGTGGTTACTGCCATAGCGGTGGCTCTGCTGGTGCTCACTGCCTCTGTGGCAGCCCCCATTTTATGCAGACCCTTTTACTATGCCCATATCTCTTTTCTTCATCTGGATACTGTGTTCTCTTTTCCAGAAGAAGAAATCCGTCGGGCATTTGATGAAATGATGGACTTTTGCATTGGGTTGCGCTCTGACTTCTCCTGTGGGCTGCTTCCTTTTTCAGAATCTGGGCGTGACCATTTTGTCGATGTGAAATTCCTGTTTCAGCTTGACCTTCTGTTGCTGGCAGTGTCTCTTTTGGTTTTACTGGTGCTGCAACTGGTGCGCAAATATAAAAAATGGACCCCCGCCCCCCTGTTTTCTCACGGTCCAGGTTTTTGGGGAGCAGTGGGACTGATGGTCGTATTTGTGGTGGTGGCTCTGTTGGTCGCCAGCGATTTTACACGGGCGTTTGTTGTGTTCCATACCCTGTTTTTCCCCGGAAAAAGCAACTGGTTGTTTGATTGGCAGACTGACCCCATCATTCTCCTATTGCCAGAAGTATTTTTCCGCAATTGTGCCATTCTGATTTTTGCACTGATTCTGTTCTGGTGTGCGGTTTTGATTGTGACAGACCTCCTGTTGCAGCGTAGACGGAAACAGCGTGGGGAGGCATTATCTTGACCCATCTATCTGCTCTTGTTGTCGGATTTCTTTTGGATTGTCTCTTTGGAGACCCCTATTGGCTGCCTCATCCCATCCGCTGGATTGGTTCCTTTATCTCCCATTGTGAGTGTTGGTTGCGAAAGTGGCTGCCTTCCACACCAAAATGGGAACTGTTTGGGGGTGTCCTTCTGGTTCTGCTGGTCTCTCTGGGCAGTACCGGAATCTGTGTGGTGGTTTTGTGGTTGTGCTCTCTTGTGTCCCCCATTTTATCCTTTTTGGTGGAATGTATCATTTCCTATCAGATGCTGGCAGGCAAATGCCTGAGTGTGGAGAGCGGCAAAGTATTTGCCGCACTTCAGAAGGGCAATCTTGCAAAGGCACGCCATGCTGTGTCTATGATTGTGGGTCGGGACACAGAACAACTGGACGAAACAGGGGTGACAAAGGCAGCCGTGGAAACAGTGGCAGAAAATACATCGGATGGGGTCATTGCCCCTATGCTGTTTCTTGCTCTAGGTGGTGCTCCTCTGGGTGTCTTTTATAAAGCCTGTAACACGATGGATTCTATGGTGGGCTACCACAACGAAACCTATGAATTTTTTGGGCGGGCTGCTGCCAAATGGGATGATGTTTTGAACTTCATACCAGCTCGCATTTCTGGTTCTCTTATGTGTTTCGCAGCCCCTCTATGTGGCTGTTCCCTGTCTGGTGCGTTCCGCATTTTCTTTCGTGACCGCCTCAACCACAAAAGCCCCAACTCAGCCCATACAGAAGCCGCCTGCGCTGGTGCCTTGGGGGTACAGCTGGCTGGAAACAGCTACTACTTTGGAAAGCTGGTGGAAAAGCCCACCATTGGGGACCCCCTGCGTCCTGTGGAACCAGAGGATATTATGAGGGCAAACCGTTTGATGTTTGCCACTTCCTTGCTCACTCTGTTGGTGCTTGTTCTTGTGGAGGTGGTACTGTGACAGAATCCATACATGGAGGGAATATTTGGGCTTACAGTGAAGACCTTTTGGACTTCTCGGCAAATCTGCATCCATTGGGCATGCCGCCCTCTGTGAGAGAAGCGGCGCAACAGGCTGTCTTTGATGCGGTACACTACCCAGACCCAAACTGTACCCAGTTGCGCCATGCCCTTTCTGAAAAAGAGGGGGGAACGCCTGCCCATATCTTGTGTGGAAATGGAGCGGCGGATTTGATTTTTCGTCTGTGTCTTGCACTGAAACCCAAACAGGCAGTGCTACCTGCTCCCACCTTTGCTGAATATGAACAGGCTCTCACCAGTGTGGGCTGTGCCATTTCCTATGAAATGTTGGACCCTACCATAAACTTTGCACTGCCCCAAACATTTCTGCCCCCAGTTGGCACTGACCTAGTCTTTCTCTGCAATCCAAACAACCCCACAGGGCAAGCCATTCCCCCAGAGCAATTGGAAACCATTGTGGCACACTGTTCCAAACTTGGCTGTTATGTGGTGATTGATGAGTGTTTTCTGGAATTGACAGACCTTCCCCCCTGCACCCACCTTATGGAAACCTATTCCAATGTACTGCTGTTGCGTGCTTTCACCAAAAGCTATGGTATGGCTGGGCTGCGCCTTGGCTATCTATTGAGCCAAAATGAGGCATTGTTACACCATATCACCCAAATGGGACAGCCTTGGGCAGTGTCTACTGTGGCACAGGCTGCCGGTCTTGCCGCCTGCCAGTGTACCAGTTGGGCCGAACAGGGACGGAACATCATTCGACAACAGCGACCCATTCTACAAGATGCTTTACGGGAATTGGGGTTTTGTGTGTGGGACAGTGTTTCAAATTACATTCTCTTTCAAGCCATTGGCAACCAACATCTGAAAGAACAGCTTTTGAAGCATAAAATCCTCATCCGCTCCTGTGGAAACTATCGTGGGCTGTCCCACGACTTTTACCGTATCTGTGTCAGCACCCCTTCTCGCAATCAACGGCTTCTCACTACTCTGTCTGCAATACAAAATCCCTGAAGGTTATTACCTTCAGGGATTTTGTATGTTAGACATGTTCAGACAGCAGTTTAACAAAGTATTCCTCTGGCTGTACACCTGGCTGTACACCCACCAGACGGGTGACCTCCTGCCCATCCTTGAACAGAATCACAGTGGGGATACTCATCACACCATAGCGCATGGCAAGTTCTCCCTGCTCATCCACATCTACCTTGCCAATTTCTGCCTTGCCCTCATAGTCTCCTGCCAGTTTTTCAATTACAGGTCCCAGCATGCGGCAGGGCATGCACCAGTTTGCCCAGAAGTCCACCAGCATTACTTTGCCGCTGTTCAAATCCTGCTCAAATCCCTGTAAATCGTAATGTTTTAACATAAAAATTCCTTCTTTCTCAATGATTGTCACAATATTGTGCAGCGGAAAGTCCTGCAATCAGACCTTCTCCCACTGCTTTGGAAATTTGCAGTGGCTCCCCAGTACAGTCACCTGCTGCAAATACACCTTCCACACCGGTACTCATATTGCGGTCTACCTGAATGACCCCTTTTTCCACCTGCAAGCCCACCACCAGATCATCTGGTGCAACGGCTTCCCGAAGGATAAACACACCCTGACATGGAATCACAGTTCCATCAACGACCAGCCCTGTCACCGTCTGTTCTCCCTGGATTTCCAGTCGATTGCCCTGTACAAATGGAATCTGTTCTGGCAGGGTGTCTGGGCGTTTGGATGCCACATAGGTCACATGACAGCCAATCTGCTGTAAATAGGCTGCCTCATGGGGTGCTTCACTGCTGCGCCCTACCACTACAACCTCTTTTCCACGGTATAGCATCCCGTCACAGGTGGCACAATAACTGACGCCACGACCCAAATAGGTGTCCTCTCTGGCATACTTTGTCTGTCTCACCACACCAGGGGCAAGAATGAGGGTTTTTCCCTGATAAATCTCTGTGCCCACTGTCACATGGAAACCATCAAATGCCATCACTGCATCTACTCTGCCTAGCACCAGTTCTGCACCCATATCCAAAGCATGTTTTTCAAACTGCTCCATCATCTCTGCACCGGTCATATTGGGCATACCCAAATAGTTGTCCACACGCTCCGCTTTTGCCAAAGGACTGTCCTGCCAGCGTTTTCCCAGTACCAGCACCTTCTTTCCTCTGCCTCTGGCTGCCACTGCCGCAGAAAGACCTGCCGGACCTGTGCCCAAAATCACCACATCATAGGTCAATGTGTTCACACCCTTTCTTCCTGTCTCTCAGGTTGGCTCTATTGTACCTAAACTTTTCCCCGTTTTCTGTAACTTTGTCACGAAAGAGAATGGGGTCCAAAAAAATGGGGTAACAGCTCTTGTAAGGTTGTCTTTTGGTAGTCCCCTTTCTCATTGGCTGCCAGTATCTTCAAACCTGGCGCAAACTCACAGAGCATCTGCCGACAGCTTCCACATGGCCAACAATAGCCATCCCTCTGCCCGGCAATCGCAAGAGCCACAAACCCCATTTGCCGTCCCTCACTGACTGCCTTCACAAGTGCAGTACGTTCTGCACAGATGGTAGAGCCATAGGCTGCATTTTCCACATTGCATCCTGTGAACACATTGCCATCTTCACACAGCAGAGCTGCCCCCACGGCAAACTTGGAATAGGGTGCATAGGAAAACTGCCGCATTTCCATTGCCTTTTGTACCAGTTCCTGTTCTGTCATCATAAGTACCCCCTTTTTCTTTTATCATACCACAACCCTGTCTCTTTGAGTAGATGTAACAGGGGGAGATTGCCTCCCCCTTCTATTAGTTGCTCTGAATGGCATCTGTCATGGCCTCCATGACCTCGCTCATACGGTTAACCGCCTTGTGTGCCATTTTCTTCATCTCACGACGGCTGGGGGACATCGCCATCCCCATAGCAGCACCCACCATAAATCCAGTTGCCATTCCTGTTACAAATTTACCATAACCACAGTTTTGCATACCAAAAACTTCCTTTCTCCTGTATTCTCTTTTGGGGACCATGCCCACTCCCTTATTATGCCCCAAATTTCAGAAAAATGCGTTGCGAAATCCTGCCGTTTCCGCTATAATTTAGGATAGAGAACGAAGGACCTGCTGATGCAGCCTGTTTTTGGCATTGGGTACAAGAATGAAATGGTATGACTGGCTTTATTTTCCCATTTTGGGTGTTTTTTCGACAAATTAGTACCCCTTTGTCCATGTATACCCATTCATTTCCATTGCCTTATACATCAGACCTTCTTTGATACAATTCTGTATCCGATTTGCGTAGATCCGGAAGGCATTGCCTTCCCCCACTGGAGGGATAGTAGCATTTATGAAATTACTCATTCAGAACGGACGTGTGGTTGACCCTGTCAACGCCACCGTCTCCATTTTAGACATTTTTGCTGAAAATGGTCGCATTGTACAGATGGAAAAAAACATTGAGGCAGAGGCCGATGTGGTATTGGATGCCACTGGCCTTATTGTCTGTCCGGGACTTGTGGATATGCACGTCCATCTCCGGGACCCCGGTCTCACCTACAAGGAAGATATTTTCACTGGTACTGCTGCCGCTGCCCGAGGGGGTGTCACTGCGGTGGCATGTATGGCAAACACAGACCCTGTGGTGGACAGCCCAGAACAAATTCAGTATATCAAAGAAAAAGCGGCACAGGGAAATGGGGTGCATGTATACCCCATTGGTGCTGTATCGGTGGGGATGCGTGGAGAGGAACCCACCGACGGGGACGCTCTGAAACAGGCTGGTGCTGTGGCTTTGTCTGATGATGGGTGTAATGTAGACAATGCCAACCTGATGCGGGATGTAATGATTCTTGCCAAACGGCTGCAGTTACCCGTTTTGTGCCACTGTGAGGACACCTCCATGGTGGAAAACAGGGCAGTGAATGAGGGTAGTGTCTCCCGTCAGCTCTGGCTGGAGGGTCGTCCCGCCATTGCAGAAGAAATTATGGTGATGCGGGATGCCATGTTGGCAGAGGAGACTGGTGCTCACGTCCACATCTGCCATATCTCCACTGCCAAATCGGTGGACATTGTCCGCCGTATGAAAAAACATGGGGTATCCATCACCTGTGAGACCTGTCCCCAATATTTCACTTTGACAGAGGACGAAATTCTCACACAAGGTTCCCTTGCCCGTGTGAATCCCCCTCTGCGTACTGCCAAAGACATCAAAGGCATTATTGCAGGGCTGAAAGATGGTACCATTGATGCCATTGCCACAGACCACGCTCCCCACTCCCCAGAGGAAAAGGCACGCTCCCTGACCCGTGCCCCCAGTGGTATGGTGGGTCTGGAGACCTCCCTTGCCATCACTTTGACCGAATTGTACCACACAGGCAAAATGAAGCTGCCTGACCTCATTCGTGCCATGACCTACAACCCCGCCTCCATTTTACACCTCAGTTCTAAGGGGCGGCTCTCTCTGGGTGGTGATGCAGATATTACCATCTTTGACCCAGAACAGGAGTGGGTGATTGACCCAGAGGAGTTTGCCTCCAAGTCACGCAACACACCCTTTGCAGGTCGCAAAGTAAAAGGGCGTGTGAAGTATACCATTGTCGGTGGAAAAGTGATTTATCAGGATCAATAAAGGAGAATGAACCATGTCTTTTGATCGTTTACAGGAAAAAATCATTGCAAAGAAAAATCCCACTGTGGCTGGACTGGATGCCCGTATTGAGTATGTGCCAGAGCACATTCGCAAGGCATGCTTTGCAGAGTATGGCGTAGGTCTGAAAGGGGCATGTGAAGCCATTTATCAGTTCAATGTGGGGCTGATGGATGCCCTGTGTGACATCGTGCCAGCGGTGAAGCCACAGGCTGCCTACTACGAAAATCTGGGCTGGCAGGGCATGGAAATGCTGGAGCGCACCATTGCCTATGCCAAAAGCAAGGGGCTGTTCGTCATTGCTGACATCAAGCGTGGAGATATTGGTTCCACTGCCACCGCCTATGCAGAAGGCTGGCTCAGCGGTGCAGACATTGAAGGTCAGACCTTTAAGTCCTTTGACGCTGACTGTGTCACCCTCAATGGCTATATGGGTTCCGACTCCATCCTCCCCTTCCTGAACGCTGCCAAGGGTGAGGACAAGTGCGCCTTTGTGTTGGTGAAAACCTCTAACCCCGGCTCTGGTGAGCTTCAGGACATCAAAACTGCCGATGGACAGACCATCTATCAGGTGATGGGACAGCTCAATGAGCAGATTGCCGCTGGCACAGAGGGTAAGTACGGTTTCACCATGGCAGGTGCTGTCACGGGAGCCACCTACCCTGAGCAGATTCAGAATTTGCGTACCCTTCTGCCCCGTACTTTCTTCTTAGTGCCTGGCTATGGCGCACAGGGCGGCACAGCAGAAGATGTGAAATATGCGTTCAATGAGAAGGGGCATGGTGCCATTGTCAACTCCTCACGGGGAATTATGTGTGCCTGGAAAAAGACCGGCAACAACGGTCTGGACTTTGGTGAGGCTGCCCGGAATGCTGCCATTGCTATGCGGGATGATATTGCTCGTTTTGTGACCATTCAATAACAGTTCCTGATGAGCCGAAAGGAGGGGTTTCGATGGAAAAGCGGTGTACCTTCTGCGGAAAAGAATTGGGTTTTTTAGAACGGGATGTGTTAGGCTGTGGCGGCACAGACCAGCCCTGCTGTAAAAGCTGCCACCAAAAAATGATGCCCCTCTCTATGGTAGAGCGGTGTCAGCGTGCCCTACAAACCGGTCGTGCTGTGGACTGGCGTACCATGCAGGGTTTTCTGGAACAGCATCAGCAGGGAGAGGACACGGCAAAACGCCAAGCAGAACAGCGCAAACAACAGCGTCGCACTGGAAAAAGCTGTCTGCGCTGTGGTGCCCCTATGCTCTCCCTGGGAAAACAGACCTTTAAGCTGGGGGAGGAGACTTTCTTTTTCAGCGACTGGAACCGCCTCTTTTCTGGCTCCCTCGATTTGGAAGTGGAAGTGTGTAAACAGTGCCAGAAGGTAGAATTTTTCTTACCAGAAGGCGTCTCTTTGAACTTGAATGAAAGGTGATTTTCTACATGAAAGTAGAACGTAAGTGCAAGATACTGGAAAAGACCATGCTCAATGACAGCGCTGTGTCTATGGTACTGGAAGTGGGGGATATGGTGAAAACTTCCTTCAAAAATCCCGGGCAATTTGTCCATGTAAAGTGTGGGGATGGGCTGCTGCTGCGCCGTCCTATCTCTGTTTGCAGTTGTGCTGTGGGTTCTCCATCGGATACCCTGCGCATTGTTTTTGAGGAGCGGGGCGAGGGTACAAAATGGCTCTCCAACCGTCCCGCTGGGCACCCTCTGGATGTGATGGGATTGCTGGGCAATGGCTTCCCTATGAAAAAAGAGGGTCGCTATCTATTAGTAGGTGGCGGTATTGGAGTCCCCCCCATGCTGGGTTGTGCCCAGTTCCCTGACAAAAAAGCCACTGCCATTTTAGGGTTCCGCTCCAAGGAAAAAGTCATGCTGCTGGATGAATTTGAGGCAGTGTGTGAAAAGGTACTGCCTGCCACCGATGACGGCTCCTTTGGCTACCACGGTTTTGTGGATGCCCTGGTCAAACAGGAGCTGGAACAGAATACCCACTATGACGCTGTTCTTGCCTGTGGTCCAAAACCCATGCTCCGCAATGTGGCAAAGGTGGCTGAGGCATTTGGTGTCCCCTGCCTTGTCTCTATGGAGGAGCGTATGGGCTGTGGTGTCGGTGCCTGTCTGGTGTGTGCCTGTGATATGAATGATGGCAGTCGCAAGCATGTATGCAAAGATGGTCCTGTATTTGATGCCAAGGAGGTGGATTGGAATGCCTAATGTGGATTTACAAGTCAACCTTGCCGGTATGACCATGAAAAACCCTGTGGTGGTTGCCTCTGGTACCTTTGGATTTGGTCATGAGTATGGGCAATTCTTCGATTTAAGTGAACTGGGCGGCATTTGTGCCAAAGGTCTGACCCTCCATCGTCGGGAAGGCAATCCTGCCCCCCGTATCGCAGAAACTCCTATGGGCATTCTCAACTCAGTGGGACTGCAAAACCCCGGTGTGGACGCCTTTATTGCCTCTGAACTGCCATTTTTACGTCAGTATGACGTGAAAGTCATTGCCAATATCTCTGGTAATACCCCAGAGGAATATGGTATTATGTGTGAAAAGCTGGCTGAGGCTGGGGTAGATATGATTGAGGTCAACATCTCCTGTCCCAATGTGAAAGCTGGCGGGCTTGCCTATGGCACTCGTCCAGAACTGGCTGCGGAAGTCACAAAAGTGGCAAAGGCACACGTCGGCTCCGTTCCAGTGATGGTCAAGCTCTCCCCCAATGTCACAGACATCACCGAAATTGCCAAAGCGGTGGCAGATGCTGGGGCAGATGCCCTGTCTCTCATCAATACTCTGCGTGGGATGCGAATTGATGTGATGACCAATCGCCCCATTTTGAAAATGAATACAGGTGGACTGTCCGGCCCTGCGGTGCTGCCAGTGGCAGTACGTATGGTATGGGAGGTCGCCAATGCTGTGAAGCTGCCCATTTTGGGCATGGGCGGTGTTTCCAAAGGGGAGGATGCTGCCCAACTCATGCTGGCTGGTGCCTCTGCGGTGGCAGTGGGGACTGCCCTGTTTGCTGATCCATACACCCCCCTGACTGTCCGTGATGGTCTTGCAGAGATTGCCCATCGGAAAGGGCTGTCCGCTGTCTCTCAGCTCACAGGCGGGGTCAATCCCTGGTAAGTCTGTTCTCAGGCCAGTACCAACCTTGGAAAGGAACGATCCAATCATGACAACACTGTATCTCATTCGCCACGCTGAGGCGGAAGGAAATTTATATCGTCGTATTCATGGCTGGTATGACGCATTGATTACAGAGAACGGATACCGCCAGATTCAGGCTCTGGAAATACGGTTTACTGATATTCCCATAGATGCCGTCTATTCCAGTGACCTGATTCGCACCCAAACAACCGCACAGGCAATCTGCCGTCCCAAAAACCTGCCTCTCATCGCACATAAGGGACTGCGGGAAGTCCATATGGGTCTGTGGGAGGACCACCCCTGGGGGGAAATCCGCCATCTGTACCCAGAGGAACTGTCCCTGTTTAACCACAGTGACCCGGCATGGCGTGCCCCAAATGGGGAAAGCCTTCATGAAGTGGGGCACCGGATGGAAAAGGCAGTACGTGAAATTGTCTTGCAACATCCCGACCAGACCATTGCCATTTTCAGCCACGGCACTGCCATCCGCCAGTTTCTGGCACGGATACAGGGCATTTCCCCCAGTCAGTGGCACAGCCTGCCCCACAGCGACAACACCGCTGTCTCCTGTCTTGCCTACGACGAGGAGGGCTTCCACATTGTCTTTGAGGGGGATAATTCCCATCTGGATGAATCCATTTCCACCCTTGCTCGTCAAAGCTGGTGGAAAAAAGACAAAGATGTGGAAGAGGATGTGAATCTGTGGTTCCGTCCTCTGGATTTGAACACGGAGCAGGACCGCTATCTGGCTGCCCGTCGGGATGCCTGGATGGCTGTCCACGGTCCTGCCCTTCCCTTTGATGGTCCCACCTTTCTGGAAGGTGCCAGAAATGCAGCATCCCAAAACCCATGGGCGGTGTGTGCTGCTATGAATGGGGAGCGATTTGCAGGGGTGTTACAGTGCAACCCTGCCAGATATGCACAGGAACAGACTGGGTTTATCTCCTTTTTCTATGTCACCTCCGCCTTTCGTCTGAAAGGGCTTGGGGTGCAGCTTTTGGGGCAGGCAATTTCCTTTTATCGTGCACTGGGTCGGCATCGGCTCCGACTGCGCTGTGCTGTGAGCAACGCCATAGCTCTGCACTTTTACCACAAATATGGCTTTCAGGCTGTTGGACAGGAGCAAATTGGTCCACTGACTTTAGATACTTTAGAATTATCCATTCAACAAACTTTGGAGGGGCGGACTTGATGTCCGCTCCTATCTCACTCTAATGGGAGTTACATTATGAGCTTTGACCGCACTCTCTTTCTTCCTGTTTCCAGAGAAGATATGGCACAGCGTGGCTGGGACAGCTATGATGTGCTGTTGATTACAGGGGACGCCTATGTAGATCACCCCTCTTTTGGTCCCACTATCATTGGACGGCTGTTAGAGGCAGAGGGCTATCGGGTTGCCATTCTGTCTCAACCGGACTGGAAAACCCCAGATGCCTTTACTGTTTTAGGGCGTCCACGGCTGGCTGTTATGATTTCCGCTGGCAATCTGGATTCCATGGTGGCACACTATACCGCTGCCAAAAAACGCCGCCATGATGATGCCTACTCCCCAGGACGTCGGGCAGGGCTGCGCCCTGACCACGCCACGGTAGTGTATTCCAATCGTGTGCGTGAAGTCTATGGGAATATTCCCATTATCATCGGTGGATTAGAAGCAAGTCTGCGTCGATTTGCCCACTATGACTACTGGGATGACAAGGTACGCCGCTCCATTCTCTTTGATGCACAGGCAGACATTCTCACCTATGGCATGGGGGAGCGTGCTTCCAAAGAAATAATCGCCCGTCTTGCCTCTGGTACCCCAGTATCTGAAATTACCGACGTGCGTGGCACTTGCATTGCAGCAAAATTCCCCAATGTCTGCACCTATCCCAAAGTGGAAGTACCCTCCTTTGAGGAGGTTTCCGCCAGTAAGGAAGCATACGCCAGGGCAAACATGGTGGAGTATGAGGAACATGACGCTGTGGTTGGACGAGCGATCATCCAAAAACACGGCAAAGAGTTTTTGATTGTGAATCCACCAGCCTACCCTCTCACCACAAAGGAAATGGATGAAGTGGCAGAACTGCCCTACGTAAAAGAACCACACCCCATATATGACGATATGGGCGGTGTACCAGCCATTGAGGAAGTGCGCTTTTCTGTAACACACAACCGTGGCTGTTTTGGGGCATGTAATTTCTGTTCCCTCGCCTTCCATCAGGGACGCACCATCTCCTGCCGCAGTCATGAGAGTGTGGTGCGTGAAGTGAAAGCATTGACCCAGCATCCCGGATTCAAGGGTTATATCCATGATGTAGGTGGTCCTGCTGCCACCTTCCGCCGCCCCTCCTGTCAAAAACAATTAAAACATGGTATGTGTAAAAATCGTGCCTGTCTTGCCCCGGAAGCCTGTCCCAATCTGGACGCTGACCACACCGACTATATGATGCTGTTGCGGAAACTGCGGCAGATTCCCAAGGTCAAAAAGGTATTCATTCGTTCCGGTATTCGCTTTGACTATTTGATGAAGGACCCCAGCGGTGAATTTTTCACCGACCTGATTCAGCACCACATCTCTGGTCAGCTCAAGGTTGCCCCAGAGCACTGCGTTGCACACACCTTAGACTATATGGGCAAGCCACACATTGAAGTGTATGAGCGGTTCAAAGAGAAATACTACAAACTGAACCGCCGGTATGGAAAAGAGCAGTACCTTGTACCCTATCTCATCTCCTCCCATCCGGGCTGTACCCTTCAGGATGCAGTACAACTGGCAGAGTGGCTCAACAAGCAGGGGCATATGCCAGAACAGGTACAGGATTTCTATCCCACTCCTGGTACTCTTGCCACCTGTATGTGGTACACCGGTCTTGACCCACGCACCATGAAGCCTGTGTTTGTACCCAAAACGCCCCATGACAAAGCCCTACAACGTGCTCTAATGCAATGGAGAAAACCCCAAAATAGAAAACTGGTTTTGGAGGCATTACAAAAGACAGACCGTCAGGACCTGATTGGTTATGGCAAGCGGTGTTTGATACGACCAGACAAGGGACAAACTCCGCACTCCCCTAAACCATCCAAAGAGCAACAAAAAAACACTGGTAAACGGAAACCAGTGCAATCATCAGACCGTCCACAGGAAAAAAACCGTCTTTCCACAAAACGAAAAGCAGGGTGGGCAAAAGCGAAGCCACCTGTGACAAAAGGAACCAAAAAGAAAAAAGGACGCTAACACAAACCCCCATACCTGTGTGTTTTCCACAGGTATGGGGGTTTTGGTGTATCATTTACTCATGCTCGGACACTTCACGCAGACGCTTCACCGCTGCAGACTCCTGCACACTTTTGACTGTTGCCTCACTGGCATAGCGACCCACTGCGGCAGTGCTCTTTTTCACAGGGGTAATGGTGCCAGCTCCTGCCACACAGCCACCGGGGCAGCCCATGCCCTCCAACAGATAGCCATTATACTTACCTGTCTTTGCCATGAGCAGCATTTTGCGGCACTCTCTCAGACCGTCAGCATGTTCCACTTTTACTTCACGCTCAGGGTCAATCTCTGCAATGGCAGCCTTCACTGCAGCAGCCACACCGCCAGTCACAGCAAAGCCACGTCCCAAAGAAGTACCTGTGCCAAACTCCTCCTCTGGATTGACAGGCATATCCGCAGGATTGATACCCTTTGCATCAAAAATACCCTGCATCTCCTCAAAGGTCAGCACAAAGTCCACATCACTGCGGATGGTGCGACGGGATGCCTCCAACTTCTTTGCGGTGCATGGACCAATGAACACAATGCGTACATCGGGATGGTCCTTTTTATAGAGGCGGGCTGTGAGTACCATTGGGGTCATCGCCATAGAAATATAGTCCTTAAACTGTGGGAACAGCTTCTTTGCCATCACACTCCAGGAGGGACAGCAGGAAGTTGCCATAAAGGGCTGTTCCGCTGGCACTTTCTTGAGGAAATCCTCTGCCTCCTCAGCGGTACACATATCAGCACCCACTGCCACTTCAATTACTTTCTCAAATCCAACCTGGCGCATGGCCTCACGTAGCTGGGAAGATGTGACCTTCTCCCCGAACTGGCTCACAAAGGCAGGAGCCACCGCAGCCACCACTTTATCTCCTCGCTTAATGGCCTGGATGAGCTGGAAAATCTGGCTCTTATCGGAAATGGCACCAAAGGGGCAGTTGACAAGGCACATACCACAGGATACACACTTATCATAGTCAATTTTTGCTCTGCCCAGTTCATCAGAACCAATGGCATCCATACCACAGGCCTCTGCACAGGGGCGTTCAATTTTCAAAATGGCACCATAGGGGCATTCTTCCACACACTTGCCACATTTGATACATTTTTCCTGGTCAATCACGCTCTTGCCCTGTACCAATGTAATGGCATCCTTGGGGCAGACCTCTTTGCAGGGGTGCGCCATACAGCCTTGGCACATATTGGTCACTTGGACCCGCTTGGTAGGGCAGGCATTACATGCAAAGGGAATGATGTTAATCAGGGGGGGGTCATAATACTTTTCTGCAATGACACTCTCCTCCAGGTGGTAATCTGTTGGTGCATACTCATTCAAGTCACGCATGGGCAGACCCATGGCCAGACGGACCCGCTCACTGACCACTGCCCGCTCCACCAGTATGTTTTGGCGGTGCTTTGCAGCCTCACCAGGGATAATCTTATGGGGCAGGCGGCGGATTGTTTCAGAGTAGTTTTCATCTTCAAATGCCATTCTGGCAACCTCAGTGAACACCTGACGGCGGATATCATTGATGAAGGTATGGACACCTCGCATAGCGTTTCCTCCTCATTTCTCTTTTGCAAGAAATCTTTCATAATTGGCAGCATTATGGTATCATATCTCTTT
>CALWON010000021.1 GCA_944383165.1 uncultured Oscillospiraceae bacterium | reverse complement strand
TTTGACTCCCTGTTGCTGTGCCTCTCTCATTAAAGTAAAAATCTGTTCTGCATTATAGCGGCAATCTGCAACCCGGATGGATGGGGTACCAGCGGCAACTTTAATTAGTCCATCTCTCATAATAGAACGCCTCCTTGGGAATTTTCATTGTGTTTATCATACTCCAAATAGGATGGAAAAGCAACCAGCGAGGATGGTCAAAATGTATCCTCTCTGTTACCAAAAAAGAGCCCTTCCACACGGATACCATATGGGTACCAGCATAAAAGAACTCTTTTCTATGTTTTTATGGGATAAATCCCTATTTCCTGTTGTGATTAGACTGTTGCGTCTGCCTGCTGCATATAGGAACCGTTATAGTCAATCATAACTTCATCCAATTTTTGTATGCCGGAATCCACCAGAGAATAATAGCCATCCTCCTCTTTCATCTGAAGCATAATCACCTGATCTTCACCATAGGTAATTTCAGGAATCAAACTCTCCAGATGATTCAGCATTGCCATAGCGTACTGTTCATCTATTGCCTGATACTCCTCATCACTCATCATCATCAGGTCTTCATCTGTGACTCCTGCCTGCTGTTTCACATCTTCCCACATTTGCATGAGCTGCTCATCTGTAACAAGGGGGATGATTTCGATGGGGGAAACGGTCACTTCAACAGCCAAATCGCCACTGCTTAATTTCTCGGCTGGCTTTACAGTATATTGGGCATGGGAATAGATCTCTGCTATCACTTCTCTTGCCCGCTCACTGACCGCATCTGTGGGCATTTCCACTGCCAAAAAGGAGAGCATATAGTCTGCTTCTACCTCAAGATTGTAGTCACGCTCCTCCTGTGCATCTGCCTCTGTCATACCTTCCACAACATCAATATACTCCTGACTGGTCTCTCCCAGATAGGCAGAGTCTAACATCCCCTGTACATATACTGTTGCATCATCTGTGATACTGCTGCCACAGGAAACCAATCCTACCATCATACACATGCCACAGAACACTGCGGAAATTTTCTTTAAAAAACTCATATGATTCTGTCCTCTCTATACAAATGGAACAGCCCCATTTTATCACTGAATTAAAAAGGGATGGGGCTGTTTTACTTGCTCTTTCTGAAAGTAAATACCACCTAAATGGTCAACTTCTATATAATCTTATTTTCTTTTCTCCAGATAATCATTTAACTCTGTATTCAGAATATCTGTGATAAACATATGCCCTGGTGCATGGGTAATCACAATGGGAGGCTTGGCATTCTCCACTGCCGCTTGAGGGGTCACACCACATGGCCAGAACACAGGAATTTCTCCCTCCCGAATTTCCACTGGGTCTCCATAGTCAGGCTTCATCACATCCATAACCCCGATTTTCTCTGGTTCTCCAATCTGTACAGGAGCACCATGCACATTTGGCATCTTCACTGTGATGTCATATGCCATCTGAGCCTGTTCTGGAGTCATGGGACGCATGGAACATACCATAGGACCTTCAAATGGTCCAGCCTTCTCTGTCTGAATATTGGTTTTGAACATAGGCACATTGCAGCCCTGCTCGATATGGCGCACAGGAATTCCTGCTGCCATCAATGCCTCCTCAAAGGAGAAGGAACAGCCGATGAGAAAGCCCACATACCCATCTTGCCAATATTGGGAGGCATCTGTGATTTCCTCTGTAAATACACCATCCCGATAAATGCGGTAACGGGGAATATCTGTACAAATATTGCCACCTTCACCCATGGCATGGGTCTCAGGTGTTCCCTTGATGATTTCCAGCACAGGACAGGGGAATGGATTTTTCTTGGTATACGCCTCAAAATCAGAAGCATATTCTGGTGGAAGAATCACCAAATTGGCTTGAGCATAGCCTCGACACATACCAGCAGTGGGAAAATCAATGATTCCCTCTCGAATGATTTTCCGTACTTCACTAGGTTTTTTGTCTACATAGGGAGTAATATCAAATGCCATGGTTCTATTCCCTCCTTACCGGTCCACTGACTTGCGCAACAGACGAAGGGCTGCCCGCTGTGTCAGCAAGGCATCCTGTGCATGGGCAATGGACACTTTTTCAAAGCGTACCTTATCTCCGCCTTTGAGCTGTCCTAAAATGCGAAAATCTGCGGTAATCACATTGGCAATTTTGGTATAGCCACCGGTTGTCTGGCGGTCTGCCAGCATAATAATGGGCTGACCGGAGGATGGAACCTGAATGGCTCCAAATGCAATGCCATCTGAGATAATATCTCCACTCTGAATATGTTCAATCACAGCACCTTCCAGACGGCAACCCATACGGTCAAATTCTGGGGTCACTGTGTAAGTTTCCTTCAGGAAGGTTTGAATTCCTTTCTGGGTAAAGGCATCATCCTGTGGTCCCATTACCACACGAACGGTATACACTGCTCTAGGTACAAACTCTGGATAGAGATTTCGGTCATTCATATTTTTCAACTGTGTTTTAGGATCTCGGAATCCAATCACATCATCTTTTTGGAGTTTACGACCCTCCAATCCACCAATCTTTGCTTTCAGATAAGTGGAGCGACTACCCATGACCACAGGAATATCCAAACCGCCAGCAAAGGCAATGAAACACCGGCAGCCAGTTTTTGGAGCAGTAAACCGCAGCACCTGCCCTGCCTGTACACTCACAGCGGCATAGTTGGGAATGGGAGCCCCATCCAATGTGGGACCCAAATCTCCACCTGTAATGGCTATGCAGTTGGGCACATCAAAACGAAGCTGAGGTCCCATCATGGTACACTCCAGCACTGCCTCTCCCTCCTCATTGCCCACCAGAATATTGGCAATGGAAGCTGCTCTTGGGTCCATCACACCAGATACAGATACACCAAACTGTTGATAGCCCACTCGTCCCATATCCTGTACTGTGGTAAGTAAACCAGGATTCAAAACAGTTACACTCATGTTGTTGCCTCCCCTCTCGGATGACGCTTATATGTGTAAGTACCCGCAGCCTCCTGAGCAGCAATCTCATCAAACTCAGCCTTGGTAATAGGATAGAACTTGATGTACTCTCCAGCTTTTGGGAGAATTGGCTCAGCACGATTTGGGTCATACATCCGAACAGGAGTCTGACCAATGAGCTGCCATCCACCCGGGGAATCAATGGGATACACACCAGTCTGAGAACCGGCAATGCCCACAGAACCGGCTGGAATCTTCACTCTGGGCTGTTTCAGTCTTGGGGTAGCAATGGATTCATCCATACCACCCAAATAGGTGAAACCAGGGGTAAAGCCCAGCATGTAGATGAGGTACTCTGTGGAAGTATGAATTTTGATAACTTCCTCTGCTGTTTTACCAGCATGTTCTGCAACAAAATCCAAATCAGGACCCGCTTCCCCACCATATAGCACAGGAACTTCCAAAACAGAACTGGGAGGGATTTGAATTTTGTCCAAACTCCCCAGCAAGCCCTTCATTGCCTTGACCAAATCATCATATAGAATCACACCTGGATCATAGTGAACCATCAGGGAGCGATAGGTTGGAACCGTCTCCACAATCCCGGGAATCCCACTTTGCTCCAATGCAATGTTAAACGCACGAATTTTGGCATTGATTTCTATGTTGATTTCATTGCCAAATTCCACTGATATAGAGGTATCTCCAGTCAGGAGAAATCTTACATCTGACATAGCTGTCTCCTTTCCATACAATTGGTACACCTGCTTTGGCAGGTGTACCATAAGTAAATCAGGCAAATAGCTGTGTAATGGTAGGCACAGTCTGGATACCAGAATAGAGTGCAACTAACACTACAATGGCACCAACCACAGTCAACCACATGGGATGCTTGTACTCACCACCCACAATCCGGCTCTGATGCCCGGCAATAATCATAATACCCAAGGTAACTGGGAGAATCAAACCATTAAAAGCACCTGCAATAATCAGCAGGGCAGCAGCATTGCCCAATACTACCATCATCACAGTGGAGAATGCAATGAAGCCTACCACAAATTGACGCTCATACTGAGCAATAAATGGATGCAAAGTCTTTAGGAAAGATACAGAAGTATAAGCTGCCCCTACCACAGAGGAGATACCAGCAGAAAACAGACACAGACCAAACAGACGGTAGCCAATGTCACCAGCAGCCAGACGGAATGCCTCAGCGGCTGGGTTGGTTGCGCTCACAATGCTTTCTGCATTGGCTGCAATCCATTGGGTTCCACTCATGCAGGTGCCAAGCACTGCCAAAAACAGCAGAATACGCACTACACCAGAAGTACCGCAGCCTTGAATCACACTCTTACGTACATGTGTAATATTCTCCACACCAGAAACACCAGCATCTAACAGACGGTGTGCACCAGAAAAAGCAATGTAACCACCACAGGAACCACCCAGAATGGTAGTCAAAGCAGTAAACATCTGTGCTTCAGGGTCGAGCAGATATCCAAAATTGACCATTCCCTTTCCAACCTCACCCAGAGGGGGTTCAGAAATGACTGCCACCACCAGCACAGTAACCAAAATCACAGCAGCCAGAATGGTTGCCACCTTGTCCATAATGGTTTTTGCATTTTTATTGATAAAAATAATGATACCCAGACATCCAGCTACCACTGCACCAATCTTTTGGTCCAGACCAATCATGGCATTGAAGCCCAGGGCCACGCCACCTACATTACCTACATTAAAGGCAAGTCCTCCGATTGCCACCAGAATGGCAATGATGACACCCAAACCGGGCAGCAGCTTATTCGCCACATCCTGGGCACGCATTTTGGACACAGTCACCACAGACCAGATATTCATCTGGGCAGTAATATCCATTATGATTGCCAGCACAATGACAAGAGCCAGTGCTGCACCATGTTTGGCAGTAAAGGTAGATGTTTGGGTTAAGAACCCCGGTCCAATGGCAGAAGTTGCCATCAGAAAAGCGGCACCAAACAGGACAGAGCGGCTTGGTTTTGCCGCTGGGGGGGTGGGCTGACTTGTAGTATTGGGTTGATTACTCATAACATTGACCTCCTGATTTCTTTTGGGAGTCTCCTTTTACACAATCTCACACAATATCTGCAATGGGAGCAATGGTAACACCTTTGGCTTCCAGCTCTGCTCTGATGTTCTTCACAAATTCTACCGCAGAGGGGTTATCCCCATGGACACAGATTGAGTGGGCATCAATACTCACTTCCTCTCCTGTAATGGCAGTCACTTTCCCCTCCGTGACCATACGGATGGTACGGGCAATGGCTTCCTCTTTATCATGAATGACAGCACCAGGCTGTTTCCGTGGCACCAGAGAACCATCTGCCTGATAGGCACGGTCTGCAAAGACTTCACTGGCTACACGCAGACCAACCTGTTTTCCTGCCTCCAGCATCTTGCTGCCTGCAAGACCCAACAGAATCACATCTTTATCTACACTGTAAATCCCCTCGGCAATTGCTATAGCCAGTTCCATATCCTTAGCAGCCATGTTATACAGGGAGCCGTGGGGTTTACAGTGCTGCAACTTCACACCATGAGCAGCGGTAAATGCCATCAGCGCACCCAGTTGATACTGGATATATGCTTTGACTTCTTTTGGGGAACAGACCATATTCCGTCTGCCAAACCCCATCAAATCGGGATAACCAGGGTGGGCACCCACTGCCACACCCGCTTTTTTGGCAGCAGCTACTGTCTTGTCCATCACTAAGGGGTCACCAGCATGATAACCACAGGCCACATTGGCAGAGGAAACATACTGGATTACCTCCTCATCTAGCCCAATGGTATAGGCACCAAAACTTTCCCCTAAATCACTGTTCAAATCTACTTTGTACATGAAAAAACCTCCCTGTTTTAGAATCACAAACCCACGTTATGAACAGTTTTCATAAG
The DNA here is from genome assembly GCA_944383165.1 of uncultured Oscillospiraceae bacterium. Lineage (GTDB taxonomy): Bacteria > Bacillota > Clostridia > Oscillospirales > Oscillospiraceae > Lawsonibacter. Next base: position 26,640 of record CALWON010000021.1, on the reverse strand, counting down.
CGGTCATAACGGCTATATTCTATCATAAATACATCTTTTTTGCTACCACTATTTTCTACATTTTATCTGTATTTGAATTGCCCTGCTCTCCCTTTAAAAAAAGGTTACAGAACTCCTGTGCTGGGATCGGTTTACTATAGTAATAGCCCTGCGCATAGTCGCACCCTGTAGACAAAATCATCTCTTCCTCATCCTTGGTTTCCACCCCCTCAGTCACAATCTCAATGCCTAATCGCTTGGTCATGGCGAAAATAGAAGACATGACTTCATATTGGGCTTTTCTCTGTTCTTTTCTCAAATCCATCAGGAACATCCGGTCTAACTTAATCTGATCAATACACAATTTTCCCAAAGTATTCAAAGAGGAATAGCCAGAACCAAAGTCGTCCATAGACACACGGAACCCAGCCTGATTTAACGTTGCGATGGTGTCATTTAGTTCAGCACTGTTTTCAAAAGCGAGTCCCTCCAAAATTTCCAGCATAATATACTGAGGGGAAACCTGATATTTGGCTGTAATTTCCTGTAGCTTTTCCACATAATCATCACTGACAAACAGTGCTTTTGTCTGGTTAATGGAAATCACAATGGGAGGTATCCCTTCATCCATCCAATTCCTTAGGATCTGGCACGATTTTTCCAACATATAGAGATCCAGCCATTTGCAGAATCCATTCTGTTCAAACAAGGGGATAAACTGATCTGGAAAAAGCAGCCCCCGTTCCTTTGTTTGCCAGCGCACCAATGCCTCTGCACTGTCTATTTGACCTGTATGTAAATTCATCTTTGGCTGTAGATAGACTTGATACTCACTCTCCGCAAGGGCACGATGCATATTGGCTTCAATATACTGCCTCAGTTGCTCTTCCTGATGCATGGTTTCATTATACATACAGACAATGGAATCAAGCTCTTGTTTTGCGTGTGCCAATGCCACCATGAGGCAGTTCAGGTTTGTCTGGGTATTGGTCAGATCTGGAGAGGTAGCAGACGAAACTGCACCACAATAGATGGACATACGATACCCATCCAGCAATTCCTGTGCCATATCCTTTAACTGTGTCTGGATCTCTTCCATCCGATGGCTGACTTCTTCCGGCAAGTACTCTGAAATGACAAGATAGAAGCAGTCCGCTGAGGGGCGGCACAGCAGCTCATGTTCTGTCAGATTAGCTGCCAGGATATCTTTCATTTTGCAGAGAAGCTGGTCTGCCCGATTGGTACCATAGGTATCATTGATATACTTAAAATTGTGGATATTCAAAGCAACCAGTGCGCCTGGCTCACAGTTTGCAATCCTCTTTTCCATGAGTTTGCAAAAATAAGTACGGTTGTATGCACCTGTCAGCTCATCATGGATGGAAAGATGAAGCAGTTTATTTTCACTTTCCAGTGTTTTATACGCCATCTTTTTATGGTAAACATAAAAAATAAATACACTGATCACGAAAACAATACTTGTAGCAATCCCCACTATCACTCCCCTGTTTGCCAAGATCCACTCTTTTGGTGTATATTCAATGGGGCTGAGAAGGTGTTCAGACAAGTGAAGCTGTATTTCCTTGTCACTGATCGAACTGGAAAACTGGTTTAAAAGCGAGACCATCTCACTGGTACCTGGAAGATCATTGACAACCGCAACTGCATAGTAAAACTCTTTTGTATCTGCCCAATCTGTTACAATATGGTCATACACAGTCCCTTTTTGCAGGTAATAGTTCAAAGAATATCCATCTACCCAAGCACAGTAATTTGGATCTGCCAATACATGATCCAATGCCTCCTCGGTCTTCATACTGAAGTCCAATACCTGTTCCTCTGCCCCCTGATGTTCCGCAGAATAGGTTCGGATAGCGTAGCTCTGGAAATAGGGGAGGGATAACCGAATCCCTGCTTCATAAGAAAGCGCAGAATCCGTTGCCATACAGGCGATCAAATCAACCTGACCATCCCTCACCAATTCTACCGCTTCATCTAGATTATCTACCACCACTTTTTCGTATTGTAGACCTACACTTTCTGCAAAATCATCAAAATATTCTACAGCAAATCCGTCCAGTTGACCATCCCGGATATATTGGAAAGGTGCATTCCCAGTAAAAAACAACACACGGAGTGGTCCCAGGGACCGAATATATTCCAGTTCCTCCTCAGATGCATGGAAAAAATCAGAGGAATCCACAAAATAGCGTTCGTATAACTCATGTTGTAGATTTTCATAGGAAACTGTCACAATTTCCATGGCAGCATTCAACTCAGGAAGTAGATCTTCCCGTTCAGGGGATAATGCAAAGTAGTAGGGGGTAGGGGAAAACCGTCCAATGCATCTCAATCCATCTATGATCGAAATATCCACTTGCAGCATGGCATCCGCCCTGCCTGAAAAAACAGCGTCCACCATCTCGTCTGCATCTGCACACTCTATTACTTCATAGGTAAACCCATTGACCTTTGCATACTGATCCAGAAGCTCCATCCTTATCCCCATTTTCGGATAGGTTGCAACTGTAATCCCATCCCAATTTGAAAAATCCTCTGAAATATAGCTGGAATCATCCCGAACTGCCAAAACAGTATAAGTAGAGCCATAGCTATAGTCAGGATAAAGGAACTTCTCTTCCAAGGTTGTATTCCGATTCATGGTACCCATCATGTCAATTTCGCCACGTTTCAGTTGATTCAGCAAGGTAGATAGTTGTGTATTCATATCCCCTTCTGCCTGAACATACTCAATCTCCCAATCTGTAAAGAGGGACAACTGTTCCAAATAATCTACTAAATATCCAGCATAGTCCCCATGTTCATCTACATAGGATATGCCATCTTGAATAGGGAATCCAACACGCACTGTATGATCCGAGGAGCTCTGCGCGTGGGCTATTGTTATATTACAAAGTATTACTACACTAGCAATGAACATTGCTAATGTATGTTTCAAATTTCTCATACTCGTCGCATCACACCTCTCTGTCAAAGATTTCCTTACCCTTTCGATTGATTTTAACACAATTCAATAAGTAAGTCAATTCTTTCCACTCCATTCATAAGCTGTAGATGGGATAGAAGAGGACAAAATTCATATATAACACATGACCCCATATAACAATTCTAGTTAAAAATGTGGGCTAACTGATTATACCTATGCTCCTCTCATGGGAAAAATACTGCCCCAAATTGTACTATTTGCACAATTTGGAGCAGTATCCATTTATTTGGTCATATAAGCCAATTTATCGTGGATTTTTAATAGCAGCTTGAGCTGCTGCCAGACGGGCAATGGGCACACGGAAGGGGGAACAGGACACATAGTCTAGCCCCGCCTTGTGGAAAAATTCCACAGAGGAAGGATCTCCACCATGTTCGCCACAGATACCCAGATGCAAAGATTCATTGGCAGAACGTCCCAACTTTGCTGCCATCTCCACCAGCTTTCCTACACCCTTCTGATCCAGTTTGGCAAAGGGGTCATTCTCATAAATTTTAGTATCATAGTAGGCATCCAGGAATTTCCCTGCATCATCACGGCTAAACCCAAAGGTGAGCTGGGTCAGGTCGTTGGTACCAAAAGAGAAGAAGTCTGCCTGCTTTGCAATCTCATCCGCAGTGAGGGCAGCGCGAGGAATCTCGATCATGGTACCAATCTTGTACTTCATGTCAGAACCTGCTGCCTGGATCAGCTCATCCGCAGTTTGTGTCACAACATTCTTTACATAAACAAATTCCTTCACTTCGCCTACCAGTGGGATCATAATTTCAGGTACAATATCCCATTCTGGATGCTGAGAACGCACCTTCAAAGCTGCCCTCATAACTGCGCGGGTCTGCATAGCTGCAATCTCAGGATAGGTCACTGCCAGACGGCAACCACGGTGCCCCATCATTGGGTTAAACTCATGAAGTGCGGTAATAATATCTTTAATTTCTGCCACCGTCTTGCCCATATCATGTGCCAGCTTTGCAATGTCGTCCTCCTCTGTGGGCACAAACTCATGGAGGGGAGGATCTAAGAAGCGAATGGTGACAGAACAGCCCTCCATTGCCTCATAAATTCCTTCAAAATCGCCCTGCTGCATTGGCTCCAAAATGGAAAGTGCCTTCTCTCTCTCCTCTTTGGTATCAGCACAAATCATTTCACGGATGGCAGGGATGCGGTCTTCATTGAAGAACATATGCTCTGTCCGGCACAGACCAATGCCCTCTGCTCCGAACTTCCTGGCTTGCTTTGCATCTTCTGGGGTATCCGCATTGGTGCGCACCTGCAAATTGCGGTACTGGTCACACCAAGCCATCACACGGGCAAATTCTCCACTGATAGAAGCCTCCACAGTGGGGATTGCACCATCATAAATGCGACCGGTGGAGCCGTCCAGACTAATCCAATCGCCCTCATGGAACACCTTTCCACCCAGTTCAAACTGCTTATTTTCCTCATCCATCTTGATGGCAGAACAGCCAGAGACACAGCACTTACCCATACCACGGGCCACCACAGCTGCGTGAGAGGTCATGCCTCCACGCACTGTCAGAATGCCCTGGGCTGCCTTCATTCCCTCAATGTCTTCAGGAGAGGTCTCCAGACGAACCAGAACAACCTTTTCTCCCTGTAATGCCCACTCTTTGGCTTCTTCTGCTGTGAATACCACTTTACCAGAGGCAGCACCAGGGGAAGCAGCCAGAGCTGTACCAACCATAGGGGCTGTTTTCAACACATTGGCATCAAATTGTGGATGGAGCATGGTATCTAGAGAACGGGGTTCAATCATAGAAACCGCCTTCTTCTCATCAATCATACCCTCATCTACCAGATCACAGGCAATTTTTAGAGCAGCAGCTGGGGTTCTCTTACCATTTCTGGTCTGTAGCATGTAGAGTTTTCCATTCTCAACGGTAAACTCCATATCTTGCATATCACGATAGTGATTTTCCAGAATACTGCACACATTCTGGAATTGTGCAAAGGCTTCTGGGAATTTTTCTGCCATCTGGCTGATAGGCATAGGGGTACGCACACCAGCTACTACATCCTCACCCTGTGCATTGGTCAAAAATTCACCAAACAGCTTCTTTTCCCCTGTGGCTGGGTTGCGGGTAAATGCTACACCAGTTCCGCAGTCATCCCCCATATTACCAAAAGCCATGGACTGCACATTCACCGCAGTACCCCAGGAATATGGAATATCATTATCTCTACGGTAGACATTGGCACGGGGGTTATCCCAAGAACGGAACACAGCCTTAATGGCACCCATAAGCTGTTCCTTGGGATCGGTGGGGAAATCGACTCCAATCTTATTTTTATATTCTGCTTTGAACTGCTCAGCCAACTCCTTCAAATCCTCAGCAGTCAGCTCCACATCTTCTTTGATGCCTCTCTTTTCCTTCATTTCATCAATGAGCTGCTCAAAATATTTTTTGCCCACTTCCATGACAACATCGGAATACATTTGAATGAAACGGCGGTAACAGTCGTAAGCCCAGCGTGGGTTGCTGGACTTTTTTGCCATAACCTGCACAACATCCTCATTCAGACCAAGATTCAAAATGGTATCCATCATACCAGGCATAGAGGCACGGGCGCCAGAACGGACAGAGACCAGGAGGGGATTCTCCAAATCTCCGAACTTCTTCCCTGTGATCTCTTCCATCTTCTCCACGTACTCCATAATCTGAGCTTGGATTTCCTCATTGATTTTCTGTCCATCCTCATAATATTGGGTACATGCCTCTGTGGTAATGGTAAATCCCTGAGGGACGGGCAGTCCAATATGGGTCATCTCTGCAAGATTGGCACCCTTGCCACCCAAGAGCTCTCTCATATTTGCATTTCCCTCAGAGAACAGATACACATATTTCTTAGCCATTTTCCTTCATTCCTTTCTGTTGCCTACAACAATGATGCCTTTTGAATGCTTCCTTCTCACAGTACTCATTCACAGAGGCTCCTGGGACTAAAACCAGCCCTTCTGTACAGTATCCATAAAAGATAGACTCTGTTCTACTGGACTATTATACAATCTATAGCAACAGAATGCAACCTCTCTTTTGTGATTTTTTACAATTTTTTCTCTTAATTTCTTTCTTTTTTCGATATGTTATCAATTTTGTGATATTTTATGAAATTATATAACATATTTTTGGTATATTATCACTTAGTATTCAATTCCTTCTCTTGCACAAATTCCTTCATCGTAGGGGTGGCGTACCTTCTCCATGCAGGTAATATAGTCTGCACGTTGTTCCAACTCCTGGGCAGGTTCTCTCCCTGTCATAACAATTTCACATGTTAGCCCATCCAAAAGCTGCAAGATTGCCTGCAATGAAATCATTCCTGTATTGACTGCGGCACAGACTTCATCCAAAATCAGCAGTTCACAAACTTGTGCTGCATCTGCAATTTCCTTCAACATACATTGATAGCGTACCTTTTCTTTTTCCTTCTCCTCCTCTGACATAGCAAAGGTGAATTGAATGGTCTCAGGCAGTGGGAGTAAGTTCACCTGTGGCAATCGTTCCAGAATGCGGCGTTCTCCACTGTCCTCCCCTTTTAAAAACTGAGCAATCACCACCGGTTTTCCCCGTCCGGCAGCACGCAGCGCAAGCCCCATTGCCGCTGTGGTCTTTCCTTTTCCACTTCCACAATATAAGTGTATCATGTGTAAAACTCCTTTTCTGAAGAAAAAGAGATGAGCCAATCCTCATCTCTTTCTTCTCAATCTTCTTGTGCTAAAATTAACATGCCATCCAGAAAACGCTTCAAATTCGCCTTGCCTTTGGCTCCCTTTCCCTGCAAAGACAGCATTTCTGTGCGTACTTCTTGAAATGGAAATAGCCTTGAGGCATATAAAGTGAATGTTTCATTCCCAAAGTCCTCAAGCCCCAAACTTGCTAAATGTGTGAGACCACGTTCCACTGCCCGCCTGGCCCGCTGTTCCATGGATTTTGGGCTGTCACTGAGTCTTGCACACAGGGCTCCAATTCCAATCTGGCTCACCTGCTGGTCATGCTCCAAAAGATAATTACACATATCCAAAATATCTTTTGCACCTTTTTCTCCTGCCATTCCCAGTTGGCTGAGTGTATTTTGGAGACGTCTTTTGGTTCTCTCCTGCTGTTTTTCATTGATTGGTGCATTGGGTTTTTCAGTAAACAAACTTTGAATGGTATGCAGTGCCTTCTCATTTTTCAACTGAATCTGTACATTGCGAATCACCTGACGCACTTCTATGAGATTGATGGGTTTATTGATAAAAAAGTCCACACCTGCAAGATAGGCCTTTGCTACCATCTCTTTGCTGCTAACCTGTGAGATCATAATAAATTTCGCCTGACAGCCCTGTGCTTTCAGCTCTCGCACCACTTGAATTCCGTCTTTTTCTGGCATTAGCAGATCCACTAAAACCAAATCTGGTTCCAAAGAAAGGATTTGCTGAATATCTGCTACACCACCGCCACAGTCCCCACAGACCATACCCAATTCATTTCTCTCTACAATATCCTCCAGAACACCGATTACGGAGTCATCATCTTCGACAATGTAAATCCTCATATATCCCCCTTCCCCAGTGACTGCACAGGGATCATGACCTCAAAACATGCCCCTTTACAATTTCTGGCTGCCTCGTTGTTTGGAACAACCCGGATAGAGCCTCCCATCTCCTGCACCATAAATTCCACGGCTGGTAGCCCTATCCCTCGATTGATATTCCCTGTCTCTGGATCAAACTTTGTAGAATATCCCACAGAAAACAGCTTTCTCATGGCTCTTGGGGAAATCCCTGGACCATTATCCTGTACAGTCAACTTTAATTGGTCCCCTGTGATCTCCTCTGAGACCCATATTGTCCCTGTTCCTGTCTCTCCTAAAATCGCCTCTGCTGCATTCATAACCAGATTTTTTAAAATCGACATCAACTTATAATGCTCACTGGTGGTAAAGTCCACCTGGCAATCATACTCTAACACAATTCTTCCACTCTGCTCATGAAAGATGTGGTAAATGGTATCTGCTAAAATATGAAACAAATCAGACATTCTCATCTTCTCATCATTGTAGACATTCATAACCTCCCCTTCAATGCCACGAATGATACTTAAATTGTCTTTTTTCACCTCATGAACATCCCTTGCAATGGACAGTGCCAACTGGCACATCTCCTCTGGGGCACCCTGTTCCCTCAGCTGTTCATAGAGCCGGTAGGCCCTTGACATAATGCCTTCAATATTTTCTGCATCTTTTTTTAGGAAGTATAATTCATTTTTCAAATTTGCCGTCATTAAAAACAGACGCTGATAACGCCTCTCATGTTCCTCTGCCAGCAAAAGCCGCTTATAGTATCCCACACCCCATAAAATCAACACAGCAATGGCAGATCGCAACACCCCAACCAAAACCAGTGTCACCATTTCATCCAAATCTGGTATGCTCCATCGGGACAGGGTAAGATCCAACAAGTTGGAACAAATATCACAGAAAAAGAGCTGATACCACAGTTTGGACAGCCGGGCTCGGTTTCGATCTGGTATCTGTATACACAACAGGATGTCATAGCAAATATAAAAAAGTGCCCCAGAGTACTCCATTTCGACTGTATATGAAAACTCCACCCCAGACATCATACCCACAATACTGCGTACCAGCAGCACCATCAGCCCTGTCACGACCCCCGTACCTGGCTCTGCACAGTCCCGCATCAAGGTCAATAACAATACAGGGAACAGCACAACAGAAGCAGAGACCCGAAAATTATCCGTCCAAAGGTTGATAAAAAATTCGGCACTGACAGCGGTTATGATGGCTGTTACAAACCTTCTCTCCATTCTTGTGGCTCTCCACTGTACCAAAGACTTTTTCTTCTGTTCCATACATCCCGCTCCAACCATCGGTGTCCCAGTCCTTTTTACCATCCTCCACATTATAGCACTAAATCAAGAAAATGCCTACCAGACAAACTGATTTTTTTGAGATGAAAAAAGCACCTGTACATTCCTGTACAAGTGCTTTTCAACTTCATTAAGCCAGAGCCTTCTTTGCGGTCTCAGTGAGCTGAGTAAATGCAGCCTGATTGTTCACAGCCAGCTCAGAGAGCATCTTACGGTTGATCACTACACCAGCCTTCTTCAGACCATTCATAAAGGTGGAATAGTTCATGCCGTTCATCTTGCATGCAGCATTGATACGGGTGATCCAGAGCTGACGGAAGTCACGCTTCTTCAGCTTACGACCAGTATAAGCATATACGCCAGACTTCATAACAGCCTGATTGGCCATCTTGAAGTGCTTGGACTTAGAACCCCAATAGCCCTTTGCCAGCTTCAGGATTTTATTTCTTCTCTTACGGGACATCATTGCGCCCTTTACTCTTGCCATTGTACTCTACCTCCTTTGGATCTTATTTGTACAGAATCATGCGCTTAACAGCGGCCTCATTGGTCTTGTCAGCATAAGCACCCTTACGCAGACCTCTCTTCAGCTTGGTAGTCTTACCATGACCATTGAGCAGGTGACGCTTGTTGGCGTGTGCACGCTTTACCTTGCCGGTTTTGGTGAGAGAAAAACGCTTCTTTGCGCCACTGTGAGTCTTAATCTTTGGCATAACAGAAAACTCCTTTACTCCTTATTTTTCACATCTTTTGCTGGCTTTGGGGACAAAAACAGGGACATATGGCGCCCTTCCAGCTTAGGACTTTTATCCATGACGGCAATATCGCCGCAGGATTCTGCAAACTTCATCAGCAAATCCTGACCGATGTTGGTGTGAGCCATCTCACGACCACGGAAACGTACGGTGACTTTGCAGCGGTTTCCATCTGCCAGAAACTTCTGTGCACTGCGCAGCTTTACATTGAAATCATTGACGTCAATGCTGGGAGACATACGCACTTCTTTAATCTCCACAACACGCTGATTTTTACGGGCTTCCTTTTCGCGCTTGGTCTGCTCGAACCGGAACTTACCATAATCCATCAGCTTACAGACGGGGGGAACTGCATTGGGTGAAATCTTTACCAAATCCAGATTCTGCTCCTCTGCCATACGCAGTGCCTCCTGAGAGGACATAATTCCAAGCTGCTCGCCAGTGTCAGAGATCAGTCGAATCTCTTTGTCCCGGATTTCCTCATTGATTTGATGACCTGTGTTAGCGATGGGAAAGCACCTCCAAACATAAAAAATAAAACGCAGTTGCCGAAGGCACCCACGTCACATCAAAACAGTGCCGATCACTCGACACTCTTGTTCCATGTTAACCCGTAAGCTCTGGCTTGGGGTGAGGGACGTGGCACCGTTCCTACTTTGTTTTCTATAGCATTCTAACATACCATAATGATCTTGTCAAGGTTTTTTCTGTCCTGCCCCTCATTTTTTGAGGCAGGACAGAACATGGGTCAACCCAATCCAATATCCCGGTTGGCATAGGCATTCAAACTGGCGTTACCCCGTTTTCCAGCCAGGTATTCATAGTATCCCTGGCAACCGACCATAGCCGCATTGTCACCACAGTATTTCAACTCTGGTAAAAAAAGTTGCTGCCCCTCTGCCTGACAGGCTGCCAATAAATCATTGCGGATGCGGCTGTTGGCTGCCACACCCCCTGCTACTGCAATTTTCCCATAGCCCTTTTGTTGCGCTGCTACCATCACACGGGGGACCAGACTTTCACTCACTGCCCTGTTGAAACTGGCAGCCAAATCCGGCAAGCAGAGTGGTTCCCCCTTCTGCTGTGCATTGTGAATCAGGTTCAGGCTTGCAGTTTTCAAGCCAGAAAATGACATATCCAGTTCTGCACCCTGTACATGGGCACGGGGTAACTCATAACGGCTGTCATCTCCTGTTTGTGCCAGTTCATCCATTGGCTTTCCCCCTGGATATCCAATGCCCAACACACGTGCCACCTTATCAAAACATTCCCCTGCGGCATCGTCCCTTGTACCACCCATGATTTCCATTTCTGTGTAGGATTTTACATCCACAATCAAAGTAGTTCCACCAGAGACACAGAGACAAACAAAGGGAGGTTCTAAATTTGGATGGGTGATATAATTTGCAGCAATATGCCCACGGACATGGTGTACTGGGATGATTGGAAGATTCAGTGCCATTGCCGCTGATTTTGCAAAATTCACTCCAACCAGCACTGCACCAATCAACCCAGGGGCATAGGTCACAGCAATGGCGTCCAGCTCCTGTTTTTCCACTTTTGCATCTTGCAAAGCCTTTTCTGCCAATCCACTGATGACTTCCACGTGTTTTCTGGATGCAATTTCTGGCACCACACCACCATATATGGTGTGCATGTCAATCTGAGAGGCAATACAGTTCGACAGCACAGTGCGTCCATCTTCCACCACTGCTGTTGCTGTTTCATCACAAGAGGACTCTATGGCTAAAATCTTCACTCCATTCCCTCCTTTCTCTCTTTAAAGTAGCGTGTCATCAAAATGGCATCTTCTTTGGGGTTCACATAGTAATTTTTTCGTCTGCCCACTTGTTCAAACCCATATTTCATATAAAGTGCAATGGCTGGCTGATTGGATGCTCTCACCTCTAACGTGAGAAAACTCAGATGCTCCACTGCAAAGCGGCAGAATACATCTAACAGTTCTCCCCCAACACCATGTCTGCGTGCTGACCGCTCCACTGCAATGTTGTCGATATACCCCTCATCCAACACAACCTGTAACCCTGCATAGCCCAACACGCCACCATCCTCTGATTCTGCCACAATGAAACTGGACTGTGGGTCAAATAATGCCTCTGTTAACATGGCTTCACTCCATGGGGCAGAAAAATACTCCTGTTCCATCTGTGCAATTTGTGGAATATGGCTTCGGTCCATTGATACAATCTGGTACTCCATCCTTTTCCTATCCTCCTTTTTATCCCACCATTTTCTTTTTTCTCTTCACAAATTATTAAGAAATTGCCGCTTGTAATTGCCTATCAAATCGGCTAGAATGGAGTGGGACAGACCTGTTTTCTGGTCTTCTCTTTTGGCAGAGTAAATTATATCTTCCTCCCTGCCATTTTACAAGTTTCATTTTTTCTCAAATTTCCATAGAAAGGACTTTTTTTCCCATGAAAAAACTGTGTTCCTTTGTGCTCTCCCTGTGTATTTTGTGTAGTACATTGTTGACAGGTGCATTTGCCGCTACACTACAAAGCAACCAGGCTGCCTACCAGCTGACGCATGATCCCATTGGTACAGAACCTTTTGCCTACTCCGAAACAGAGTCACACTCTGTAACCTTGCTCCCTTTGGATACAGTGATCCACAGTGAGAGTGGTCCACTGCTGTACATTGAACTATTTACTTACTCTGAAGGTTCTGGATATTGGTCCCTTACCTCTGTTGCCACCAATCAGGAGGAACTGACCCTCTCTGATACAGACCACATCTACCATATTTCCACTTTAGACGAAACAGCTCCCTTCCCCAATGGTACGTTGGACCGTGGTATCTGGGTGCGTGGTACCCAATCCTCCTCCCTGCACCCCATTACCATTACGGGGGAACCAGTGGATGAATGGGCTGTGGATTTGGTCAATGGTGCCATTGGGATGAACTTGATCCCTACCCACATGAAAGGGCAAGATTTGCGCACCCCCATTAACCGTACCCAATTTGCAGCCCTCACCGTACGCCTTTATGAAGCCATGAGCGGGCAGTCAATCCCAACCCCCGCAACCAACCCATTCACAGATACATCAGATCAAGCTGTTCTAAAAGCCTACTCTATGGGATTTACGGCGGGTATCAGCAAAACCCAGTTTGGTGCAAACACACTGCTCACCAGGCAGCAAGCTGCCACCATGCTCTGTGCAGTCTATGAAAAATTGGGGGGCACAGTAACTGCAAGTTCCTTGCCCTTCTCTGATGCAGATCAAATTGAGCCATGGGCTGTAACCCCAGTCTCCTTTGTATCCACAAACGGGATCATCTCTGGATATCCAGATGGTCGCTTTGCTCCCAATGATACTGCCAAACAGCAGGACTGTCTCATTATGGCATTGCGTATGTATCAAAATTTAAAACCCTGAATTTGAATCAGCCATCTCTCCGTAGATGGCTGACTTTTTGTGGACATTTGTAAAAAGATTCAGTATAATATCTGTGATTTTGATTATTTGGAAAGGAAAGAAACCCATGAAAGAAATGATTCTGCTCAAGCTGGGAGAAATGGTACTAAAAGGGCTCAACCGCCGCAGCTTTGAAGATAAACTACAGGCAAACATCCATCGTCGCTTGCACCCCTTTGGGCAATTCCGGGTATATACTCGCCAATCTACCACCTATGTGGAACCAAAAGAGGACAGTTGTGATGTGATAGCTGCCTATGAGGCACTGCAAAAAGTTTTTGGTATTGTGGGTATTTCCCTTGCCCGTCCCTGTGAAAAGGACAAAGATGCCATTTTAGCCACTGCCAAGGAATTTCTGGATGACCAACTGCGTACAGCCAAAACCTTTAAGGTGGAGACAAAACGTGCAGACAAGTCTTTCCCTATGACCTCCATTCAACTGAGTCAATATGTAGGCGGAGAATTGCATGAGGCATATGAAAATTTGGAAGTAGATGTGCATCACCCTGAATTGGTTGTCCATGTAGAGGTCCGTGACTTTGCCGCCTATGTCCATGCACAGGCTGTACCTGGCGCTGGTGGACTGCCTGTGGGAATCAACGGTAGAGCTGTCTCTCTGCTCTCTGGTGGTATTGACAGCCCTGTTTCCTCATGGATGATTGCAAAGCGTGGCATTGCGTTGGAAATGGTGCATTTCTTCTCCTATCCATACACCTCTCCAGAGGCAAAAGAGAAAGTGATTGAACTTGCCCGTCTCCTTACCCCCTACACTGGTCATTTAACGGTTCATGTGGTCCCCTTTACTGCCATTCAGGAGGAGCTGCGCCGTTCCTGCCCTGAAGAACTGTTTACCGTGATTATGCGTCGATTTATGATGCGCATTGCACAAGCTGTGGCCAACCGCTGTGGTGCAAAAGCTCTTGTAACTGGGGAATGTCTGGGACAGGTTGCCAGCCAGACCATGGAGGCTATGATGGTCACTGGTGCAGTAGTTGACCTCCCCATCCTGCGCCCCTGTGTTGGCATGGACAAAGAGGAAATCGTTCAGATTGCCCGCAAAATTGGTACATTTGAGACTTCCATTCTCCCCTATGAGGACTGTTGCACTGTCTTTACCCCCAGACACCCCAGACTACGTCCCATGCTCAGTGAAGTAGAAAAGGCAGAATGTGCTTTGGATGTGGATGGTATGGTGCAGGCTGCTGTAGAAGGGATCGAACGAATTCACGTTTAATGAATGAGGAGGCGAACTCTATGGCTCACAAAGTAGAGCTGATTTCTGTTGGTACAGAATTGCTGCTTGGGTCTATTGTCAATACAGATGCTCAAATGCTCTCTCAGGGCTTGACCGCTCTGGGGTTGAATGTCTATTGGCACACCGTAGTAGGAGATAACCCCCAAAGACTGGGAGAAGCACTGGAAATTGCAAAAAAACGGGCAGATATTATCATCACCACTGGTGGGCTTGGTCCCACCTGTGATGATTTGACAAAGCATGTAGTCTGTCAAACATTTGGAAAGAAATTGGTGACAGATGCTGAGTCAGAGCAACGCATTCGTAGCTATTTCTCCAAAACCAACCGCCCTATGACGGAAAACAATCTTCAACAGGCTCTCCTTCCAGAGGGCTGTACTGTGTTCACCAATGATTGGGGTTCTGCACCAGGATGTGCATTTGAAGCGGACGGTATACATGTGTTGATGTTGCCAGGACCGCCCAGCGAATGTACCCCCATGTTCCAATACCGCGCTGTTCCCTATTTACACTCCCTATCGGAGGGTGTCATTGTCTCCCATACCCTAAAACTGTTTGGCATTGGGGAATCTGCTGTAGAAGCACAACTGAGGGAACAGATGAACACCATGTCTAACCCCACCCTTGCCCCCTACGCAAAAGAGGGGGAATGTGAATTGCGTATCACTGCAAAGGCGGGGACAGAACCAGAAGCGCAACGCCTTCTCACCCCTGTTTTAGAACAGCTCACCGGTCAATTTGGGGCGCTGGTATATGGTGTGGATGTCCCCTCCCTCAACTGGGTAGTGTTACAAAAGCTCAAAGCTGCCCATCTAACCTTAGGGACTGCGGAAAGCTGTACAGGTGGGCTGATTGCCAAGCTCATCACAGACCTGCCAGGTGCGTCACAAGCGTTCAAAGGTGGCATTGTATCCTACACCAATGAAGTCAAAGCCAATGTACTGGGTGTACCTACTTCCCTACTGGAGCAATATGGTGCAGTGTCTGCCCCTGTGGCACAGGCAATGGCAGAGGGGGTACGCCGTGTTTTGGGGTGTGATATTGCCCTCTCCTCCACAGGAGTGGCTGGTCCAGACCGAGATGACCGTGGCAATGAGGTGGGTACGATTTTTGTTGCGATTGCCACACCAGATGGCTGTCATGTCCGTCCCCTTTCTCTTGGCAATCGCCCTGTTCGTGAACGCCTGCGTACACACACTGCACTCCATGCTCTGGATTTACTGCGTAGATATTTGTCTAATCTCTCTTATGAATAACTTTTTCTCTTGATTTGTTGCGAATTCCTTGTATCTACACACTATATTCCCCTCTTTTTCTCCACACGGACTTAGGTATGTTCTTGACAATATTTTAACTAGGGTGTACACTGAATCTGTCAATATTTCATTTTATTGTCATACCCTCGCACATTTTAATCGGAAGTTTGTGTCAAAAGGAACGGAGAAAAGAGGTAATCCTATGAAGCATGCTATGAAGCAGTCTACTATGATGATGTTACTGAATTTTATTACAATTGGTCTGGTGGCAGCCATATCCATCTTCTTTATCTTGATTATGTTATTCTATATGCACGGGTTCACCAGATACAAAAACCAACTGCTGCTCACCAACTACGCTCAACAGTTTATTGATGCTTCCTCCCTACTTACGGAAAAAGTACGTGCCTATGCAGCAACAGGTACTGCAATCTACGTTGATGAGTACAATCAGGAAGTTGAGATAGACCAAAATCGTGAAAAAAGCATCGCTGCTATGATGGAAAGCGGCATCACTGATGAAGAAGCTGCCATAATTCAAAAGATGTCCGATCTTTCCAATGAATTAGTTCCCCTTGAAACCAGTGCCATAGAGTGGGTCCAGCGTGGACAGACTGGGGCAGCCATGCAGTATGTATATGGTGAGGATTATTGTAACACATTGGCAGAAATCCAAAGTCTAAAGGATGAATTTTTGACAACGCTACAGTCTCGTACACAAAACGAAATTTCTGCATCACAAGCGATCACCAAACCCCTGCAATTTTTTGTGTTTGTACTTGCTGTTGTTTCTGCTGTATTTCAATTCATTGCAATCAAAGTGATACGAACAAAAATTATTCTTCCGGTTCGTAAAATTCAGCATGAGATGATGGAGCTATCTAAGGGAAATCTCTCTCTAGAATCTGATTTGGAGGCTGACTCTTCTGAACTTGGTATGTTGATTCACTCTATGAAAGAGACCCGTGAAACATTGCGTTCCTATATTTTAGATATTCGTGAAAAGCTAACTGAAATGTCCCACGGCAACATGGACCAACATATTACATTGGAATATGTTGGCGAGTTTTCTGAAATTAAAGTTGCTCTGGAGACAATTATCAGCTCTCTCAGCCGCACACTGTATTCTATTGACTATTCTGCTGAACAGGTAAATTTGAGTGCCTCTCAGGTGGCAAATGGTGCCCAGGCTTTGGCACAGGGTTCCACAGAGCAAGCATCTTCCATTCAGGAATTGGCAGCTACCATCAATGATGTAACCACACAAATTGAACATACAACCAGTCGCATTGGAGATGCTATGAGCGAAATCAATACCTCCAGTGCAGAGGTCTCCACTTGTAACGAAAAGATGTCCTCTCTGACTGATGCAATGGATGAAATTCGAGTTGCTTCTCAACAAATTGGGGCTATCATTAAAACCATTGAAGATATTGCGTTCCAGACTAACATCCTTGCTTTGAATGCAGCTGTTGAGGCCGCTCGTGCAGGAACTGCTGGTAAGGGCTTCGCTGTTGTTGCAGATGAAGTGCGGAACTTGGCTGGAAAAAGTGCTGAGGCAAGCAAGCAGACTGCACAATTGATTCAAAACACAACACAAGCAGTGGACAAGGGAGTTGCAATTGCCACTGAAACTGCAGAACTTTTGGTGGGTGTGGTAAACAGCATCCAAAGAAGCGATCAACTGATGGAACAGATTTCTACAGACTCTCAAGCACAGGCCACCGCAGTTGCTCAGATTCATCTTGGCATGGACCAGATTTCTACTGTGGTACAAACCAACTCTGCAACTTCTGAACAAAGTGCTGCTGCAAGCGCAGACCTTGGAGACCAAGCTACACAGTTAAAGCGAATGGTAAATCAATTTAAGCTCTCTCCTCAAAGTGCACCTGTCTCCAACCCCTATACCTCCGCTTCTCTTTCACCAGAGTTTGATGACTCCCCTTCTATGATGGATAGCGACAACCCATTCTCAAAATATTAAGAGGTATACACCCCTATGCTGCTCTCAAAATAATGTGATAAGCTACAAAATCCTGGTACCATATGGAAGTCCCATATGATACCAGGATTTGATCATATATTCCATTTTTGATTTTTTAAATGCTTCACAGCTCTATTATACCAAAACAGTGAATAGATTAAGTACCCATCTGTGTTGGCTCTGGATTTGCCATCTCATTCCAGATACGGTTGACATCTTCTACACAATTAAAATACAGGCTGGTAATTAAATTGGTAGGGATACTAAGTGCCGCTGCCATTGCATCAATTTTAGCCCAGTCTCCCCACTCATAGGCCAACACCAAATCATAAAGCTGACCACAGGGACCTGCATGATTCAGGAGACCTTCTTTTGCCTCTTTACAGAGAGGAATCTGCTCTAAAATCTCGGAAAGGGGAGCATCAATCAAGTAATGCAGTGTAGAGAACATACCCATCAGATAGGCCTCTGGTCTAGAGATAGGAACGCCCTTAGCATAATTCATCAAACTGCTGCAAAAACTGCCTCTCATAAAGGACAGTTTCAAAAATTCCTCTGCCCCTTCTTCCATTTGATTTTCTGCATTGCTAGCACTAAGCAAATACACCCACTGCTTCAACTCACCCAGCCCCATTGTCATAATAGCCTGGCGCACGGTGGACACAGAGTGTCTCAGTGCAAAGTAGCAGGAATTTGCCATTTTCAAAATACCGTAGGTCAAAGTTGCATCTACAGATATAATTTGCTCAATTTCCTCTACATCTGGTTCTTCCTTTGTAACAGCTACCATCAGACGGAAGAAATTACTCTGCAAGTATCCACTGTTATGGGCACGAATTGCCAGCTTTTCCGCCACGTACACACCTTGCATGGAATCTACCTGTAGCTTTTGTGCTCTATTGTACAGCTCCTCAGTATCAACCCCAATGGCAATACATTGTTTATTCATACTGTGGGCAATTTCAATCACATTTTTCAGGGTCATCTCAGGTGTTGTTTTAAAGTTCAGTTTAATGTAATCAATGGAATCCATAATTCCAAGATAACGAGGCGCAAACTGAAACTCATTCACAGCAATCTTATAACCTTCTTTTGCATACTGCTGCACCATACGCATAGCCAACGGTTGAATGATGACACTGTCATCAATTTGAATGACCAATTCCTCTTTATCGAAGAACCTTGGTGTTTTCTTCAACAACAATGTGGTCGTAAAAGTCATAAAATGAAGGGTCCCACGCAGCAATTTTTCCATATTCATGGTGAGGAAATTGTAAATGGTATCGGCTGCTGCAAAATCATTGGTTGGTGAAGAATCCGCCCCTAGAGATTGATTGTCTCCATAATATTGAATTTCATATGCCACCACTTTATCTTCCAAATTTTTAATTGGCTGGCGTACAATGTATTTGCTGCTCATTCATGTTCCTCCTGCCCGTTGCGCCCAAGTAAATGGTCTACAATTCCAATGAGATGCCCGATTTCTGGCTTACTCAGCTGCTCATCTGCACCAATATTTTTTCCCTTGATTCTCATTTCTTCTGTAATCAAGGAAGAGAAAATCACAATAGGAATTGTCTTTAACTTGTCGTCTGTTTTGACTAGCTTCGTCAAACGGTGTCCATCCATCTGGGGCATCTCTAAGTCTGTGATGATTAGAGATACATTTTTCTCTCTCTTTTCTGGGTCATCTTTTAGAGGGATCAATGCCTCCCAAAGCTCTGCACCATTGGGGAACATCCGTAGGTTGGTGTACCCAGCTTTGGTCAATGCTGTACGGATCATCTGGCTGAGTAAAATGGAATCCTCAGCCACCCAGATAGGGCAGGTGTTTCGCTCTCTTGGTCCTAACGCATCCACTTCTGACATTTGGATGCTTGTTTCCGGTGCAATCTCTGCCACAATCTTCTCAAAATCCAAAATTGTCACAAGCTCGCCATTACACTGTGCAATCCCTGTTGCCACACCATCGGAGCCACCAGAAACTGTATTATCTGGCTTTTGAATATCCCGCCAGGAAAGCCGGCTAATCCCAACCACAGTATGGACCCGAAATGCAATGTACATCTTGTTAAAGTTTGTTACAATAAATAGGTCTTTTTCCCCTTTTTCGCCATCCTGCCTACTCAAATATTTGGGTAAGTCAATCACAGTAATTACAATATCTCTAGGCTTGAAAATACCCTCCACTGCTGGATGAGAATGGGGCATTGCATGGACTGGTGCAGACATCATGATCTCCCGCACCTTTGCCACATTGATCCCATACAGGATATCATTGATCGTAAACTGCATTATTTCGATTTCATTTGTACCAGTTTCCAACAGAATCTCACTTTTTTTGTGATCCATATCGCATTTCCCCCATTCAAAATACACTTCAGTTAAAAAATGACTTCCGCTTTTCCATAGCTTCTGATGCATGCCTGTCCGCTGGATGCATCAAACAACAAGGTCCTTGCTACTGTTCCACCAACATCTTCACGCAAAAGCTTGATATTTTCCCTTTTTAATGTCATATGTACCGCTTCTATGTTCCTCTGTCCTATATTCCCCAGGCTCCCATTTCCTGGCACATCAAACATCCTTGCCCCACCAGCGATTTTTGCAACAATACGGCTTCTACTTGCGCCTTTTTGCTCCATCTGCCGTAATGTCTCCCGTATCCCAGTATCTGCATACTTCATGGGTGATTTCCGTCCTGTTTCCATGTTCAATGGAAGCATAATATGGATCAACCCTGCCAATTTAATCACTGGGTCATAGAGGCAAATCCCAACACATGACCCAAGGGCATACGTAATGAGCATTCCCTGACGCTGCGCTAGTTTCATATCGGCAATGCCTACAACAATCTTATCATTCATCCAGAACACCTAGTTTCTTAAGCAAGAAATTGAGCGAGCGTACATCAGGTGAGAGCAGTAAACGGTAAGGGACTACCCTATGATCACAGATAAAATTCGAGCCTATGGTCATAATGTAATCTGATTGTCCACCAAATTCAGCCATGGGAACCGTCAAAATGGCCCCCTGCATATCCACAGCAAACGCTGGCACTGTCAGATGCATGGTGATATCAGCCAAACTGGACAAAGCATTGATAAAGGTGGAAATGGTTATGTTACCTACCTCTACTAGCGCAGAACTCTCTAACTCCTTTAATTCATCGTAGTTGGTAATTTCCTTTCCCAAAATACGAGATAAAATCATATTGACAAACTCAATTTGCTGTACTGCCAACATGATACCATTAACTTCTCCATTAATGCGAACCAAAACACCAGCTGTAATAGCCTCAGGTCCTCCGATCCAATCAATCGCCTCATTATACTCCATGATACGGACCTCTGGAACATCAATACGAACTTCACAACCCAACATATTGGACAATGCAGTTGCAGCATTCCCTGTTCCAATACTACCAATTTCTCGGATAGTATCCAATTCCAAAATATTGAGTTCATCGAATGTTTTCATTGTTATCCCGCCTATCCATTTGTCAAATTATTTATGGTAGTTTCTACTTCATCCGCAGTCGTTACCATTTTCAAGGCGTAGCTATAGGTTCGCTGAGCTTCAATCACCTTGCTCATCTCTGTAGCCATATCCGCATTGGATGCCTCCAAAGTACCTTGTAATGCTTTCGAGTCACTTAAATAGATGGCTCCACTTTTTTCCGTTGCGATAAAGCGGCTGCTGTCTAAATGCTGTAAACCACTTTGAAACTGGACTTCAAAGATGCCCACAGGCTGTTCTGCCTCAGGATCTGTCACCTGGATTGGATACCCATCCTTTCCTAAAACCTGGCGACCTTCCCCATCTGTCAAATAAGAGACATACACTGGCTGCTCATTTTCATCCATCTCTAAAAACTGGGCGACCGTAAAGGCTCCATCCCTTGTTAGGGAAACTTGCTGTGTGGCTGGCTCGTACAATGCAAAGAAGCCATCCCCTAAAATGGAATAGTCCTGCTTCCTCCCAGTTGCTTCAACCGAGGAATGGGAATAATCTACAGTTGTAGATACCATTAAGGTCCCGCTTCCTTTTGGCAGCTGTGCCCCATCGATTCCAGTCACATCCTGATACAACAAGGTTTGAAAGGAAGCCTGTTCTGCCCGGAAGCCACCTGTATTGACATTTGCCATATTATTGGCCTGCACATTCATACGCAACATCTGTTGCTGTGCTCCAACCACGCCACTATAAAATGCCTGTATCATCCCAATCGCCTCTCAATCTTACAGTCGTCCCACATCTGTGGTTGTCTTTGTCAGCAAAGCATCGTACAGCTTTAAAACCTGGGCTCCACTTTGCAGCACTCTCTGGGCTGTCAACATATTGCTCATTTCTTGGAGCATATCCACATTGGAGTTCTCCTGCCATCCCCATAGGATAGGAGTATCCACTAAATTTGCCTGTTGACCATTTGGCAGGAATAGACCACTCTCTGCCTTCACCAATTGCTCTTGGTCACCAAAGTTGTAGACGCCGATCTGCCCCATTTCCACACCAGCTTCTGTGGTAATCCTTCCAAATTGGTCCGCACGGATCTGATCAGTGGTTAATTGGATGGGCTGTCCCTCCCGGTCTAAAACCTGTCCTTGACCTGGGAGACAGAGATAGCCCTCTGCATCCAGAGTAAAATTACCCGCCTTGGTGTACTCAATAGTACCATCGTCTCTTTGAATGGCAAAATAACCATCCCCATTAATGGCAAAGTCTAAGGTCAAACCTGTTTCTTCCATCCCGCCCATCTCATGGTTTATATAAAATTCGCTGGGGGCCAACATGGAACTCACTTCACCCACTGGCTGCGGATTATCCTTGTCTGTACTGCCAACCCGGCTCAACAGGACCTCACCAAAGGTACTGTCTGTATACGTTTCGGATTTATAGCCAGATGTAGATACATTGGTCATATTGTTTGCCACTACATCCAGCCTGCGTGTCTGTGAAAGCATACCGGATGTCAAATTATAAAACCCTCTGGTCATTTGCCTTTCTCTGCCTTTCCTATGAATTAACCCTGTATATACTGTTTCATATGCTGCCTTAAATTTTGGATAGCACGGCTATGGATCTGGGATACCCGTGGTGCACTTACATTCAAAACCTGTGCAATTTCTTTCATGCTTAATTCTTTCTCATAGTAGAGGGACAACACCAGTTTCTCCTTATCCCTCAGTGCATTGATGCCATCTTTCAAAACCTGATGTAGTTCCTGTTCTTCATATAGCTCCTCTGGTCTCTCCTCCGTTTTTTCGCTGGTTGTCAATCCATTGGAAACGCGGCTACAAGAATCCAGAAGTGCCTCAAAAGAAATCAATCCAGATACTGCAGTATCCGAGAGCAGGGTCCCATATTCCTCCAAGGAGATCCCCATATAATCAGCCATTTCCTGGCTTGTAGGTGATCGCCCCAAAGCAATGGATAGCTCCTCTGTGGTGCGGTTCAGACGGATGGCTTTTTGACGCACCTGCCGGGGCAACCAGTCCTGGCTGCGCGCCAAATCTACAACCATACCGCGCAACCGTTTCGATACATAGGTTTCAAACTTGACCTCTTTGCTTGGATCGAATTTATCGACTGCATTCAGTAGCACCAGTATCCCTTCACTGATAATGTCATCCAACTGGGCAAAACTGTTATAAGTACCCCACACCTGCATAGCAATGGTACGCACCATACCAATCATACGCAATACCAATTCCCATTTAATATCAGGATTGTGGTTTTTCTGATATTCTAACAACAAGCCCTGTATATCCATCTCTGAAAACTCAGGGCGAAGTCCCAGCTCCTCCTGCATACTACTGCCTGTTTTCCAATCGGCTGTCTTTCCCGTTTGTCTCATACACTCCCAACCTTTTTAACTGGGCTTGTCCTGTTGCATCACAATATTTCCTATGGCCTGTATCTGAACATTACTTGTAATTTCATTGAAGGACAGAACATACACATCAGGATAAAATTGAGCGATCATACGGCTTAGATAGACCCGAATAATCTGACTTGTCAATACAATTGGTGTTTGGGAAAGGTCATTGAACTTCTTTCTCATTTCACCCAGCTGCCCTATGATTTGCTGCATAATATCTGGATTCAATGCCAAGTATACACCATGTTCATTCTTTGTTAAAGCTCCCAACACCTTCTTTTCAATTTCTGCATCCAATGTGACCACCCTCAACTGACCATTTTCACAGAAACGGCGTGTAATAGTACGGCTGAGGGCTGCCCTCACCTGTTCTGTAATCATATCCAGATCCTGCATGGTCGCACTGGCATCCACAATCGTCTCCAGAATAATTGCCAGATCCTTAATTGGAATACCCTCTTTTAGCAAATTTTTCAAAATCTTTTCCAATTTTGCATAGCTGATTACCTTAATAGCATCTTCCACAAGGTCAGGCTCTGTCTGTTTGATATGATCCACCAGTTGAGCTGTTTCAGAACGTGTGAGTAGCTCATATGTGTGTTTTTTGATCACCTCTGTCAGGTGTGTGAGCATAACCGTCAATGGTGCAATTACTGTATATCCATAGATTTCTGCCATGTCCTTATTTTCTGGCAAAATCCATCGGGAAGGAATGCCATAGGCTGGCTCAATGGTTTCGATCCCATCGATCTCCCCGGTTGGATTGGATGGTTCCAAGGCCAGATAGTAATCCACTAAAATCTCACCTCTGGCCACTTCCTCACCACGAATTTTGATCACATACTCATTGGTTCCAAGAGATGCCCCATCGTGTAATCGGATGGATGGAATGACCACACCCATATCCTGTGCATACTGCCTTCGGAAAATAACAATCCTACTGATCAATTTTCCACCACTGGACTCATCCACAAGTGGGATCAAACTATATCCAAACTCCATCTCAATTGGCTCAACTGATAGGAGTGAATACACATTATTGATATCCTTATAAAAATCGGTTTCACTGGCTGCCTGAATTTCAGGTTGGGGCTGCTGTTCCTGTTGTTCTTGTATCTTTTCCTGATGTTTCTCTTCCCCTAGTTTCTTCTCGCACCAATATCCACCTATGGTCAAAGCAGAACCAACCAACAAAAGTGGAATGGTAGGAGTTCCTGGAAACACCGCCAAGAGCAATAGGATCACACCTGTCGCAATGATTGCCCTTGGCTGCGCCCGGAACTGCCCGATGACATCTGTATTCAGGCTGCCATCAGAGACAGAACGGGTTACAATCATACCAGTAGCCGTTGAAATCATCAGGGATGGAAGCTGTGAAACCAGACCATCACCAATGGTTGCAATAGAATAAATGCTGACCACAGTAGCCAAATCATTGCCACCCTGTACAATACCAATGATAAGACCAGCAATAAAGTTGATGGCAGTAATAATCAAAGACATCACTGCATCACCTTTTACGATTTTCGTGGCACCATCCATAGCACCATAGAAATCGGCTTCCTTTTGAATCTTCTGTCGTCTAATACGGGCATCTGCCTCAGTAATCAAACCAGAACTTAAATCCGCATCAATGGCCATCTGTTTTCCTGGCATAGCATCCAGTGTAAACCTGGCTGCTACCTCAGAAACACGCTCTGCACCCTTTGTAATAACAATAAATTGGATCAAAACAATAATCAAAAAGATCAAAATACCAATGACAATATTGCCACGGGTAATCAAAGTACCAAATGCCTTAATCACCACACCTGCATCGCCGCCCTCAGAAAGGATCAGGCGGGTAGAGGATACATTCAATCCCAAACGGAACAAGGTGGTAACCAAAAGCAACGATGGGAAGATGGAAAATTCCAGAGCCTCCCCAATGCTCATGGTAATCATCAATATCATAGTTGAAATTGCAATATTAATGATAATCAGAACATCCAACATTTGCGAGGGCAGTGGGAGCACCAGAAACAGCACGATAACCACTACAAGCAACGGTATGATAAAATCTAATATACGTCTCATAATGTCTCTTGTTTCCTACTTTCTTACCCTCATCTTTGAGTTTGATTAATTTTATACAAGTATACCATAACTTCTGCCACAGCATTATATAATTCAGGTGGAATTTCTTGGTTCAACTCGGTTGTTGCATAAAGTGCCCTTGCCAAAGGCACATTTTCCACCACTGTTATCTTATTTTCTTCTGCTATACGGACAATCCGCAATGCAAGTTCGTCCTGTCCCTTTGCCAATACCACAGGCGCCCCATCAATCTCTGGTCTATATCTCAGTGCTACAGCAAAGTGGGTGGGGTTTCTTACCACCACATCTGCCTGAGGTACCTGTTGCATCATACGGGACTGTGCCATTTTTCTTTGTAACTCTTTGATTTTTCCCTTGACTTTAGGGTCACCTTCCATCTGCTTGTATTCTTCCTTGATTTCCTCTTTGCTCATTCTCAAGTTTTTTTCATACTGCCACCATTGATAGAATATATCAAATCCAGCTAACACAGTAAATGCAACCCCGATTTGCATAGAGAGCATGAAACAGCTTTCAAACAGATGGGCACAAGCCGCTGTTAAATCTGTATGCAGATATTTCAGAAAAATATCCACCAAGTTCTTGACATATTGAAAAATTAGAATCAAGAGGATCGATATCTTAAAGAGGTTCTTCAGTGCATCCACCAAACTTCTGGCAGAAAACAAATTTTTAAAACCCTGTAATGGATTTAACCGATTAAATTTCGGTTTCAAAGATTCTCCAGTGACTAGCATCTGTGTTTGGGCAAACGTTGCTGCAATCCCTGCAAGTGCGACAGCAGCCATCACAGGTAGGGCAGCTTTTCCAAATGCAAACAAAAACTCTACAAACAATCCCTCATTGATTCCGGAGGCACTTTGTAAAGGAGCCTGAGCCAATTCCATACAGTATTTTAAAAATCCATAGGTTGTTTCTACAATCCATAGGGAACATAGATTCAACACAAAAAAGCCAACCAACATAACGACCACTGAAACAGCATCATTACTAAAGAAAATGTTACCTTTCTTTCGTTCATCCCGTCGCTTTTTCGGCGTCGCTTGTTCTGTTTTTTCGCCCTCTGCCAAACTCCATCACCTCTCTTTGCCG
>CALWON010000020.1 GCA_944383165.1 uncultured Oscillospiraceae bacterium | reverse complement strand
AAAATCCAACCACCAGCGGTTCCAGCGGCATTTCATCAGAGAAAATGCACCCTGTAAGTCAATCAGACCATGATACAGCAGAACCGCAGCAAACACATACTGAATCATTACAATCACAGAAGCTGGATTGGTGGTGAGCCACAGACCAATGGCAACCAGGATAATCCCTGGAATTAAAAACCACGCCTGCAACTGTTCCCGTCTATGTCTGGTGAGCCAGCCGCCAATATAAATCACACCACATACCATCAGGGATGCCCCTGAAAAAATACTCAAAAACTGCACTGAGCGATTGGGTAAAAAAATCAACAATGCACCAATGATAATGGTGACAACAGCAGCAATGATACTGCTTCTCCTCTGTTCCCGTAAAATGGTACCCATATGGGAAAACCTCTCTTTCTCTATTCTTGTCTATAAATGGTCTGCCCTCTCTGAATGGTCTCCAAAACCTGAATATCCCGGAGCATACTGGGGGGAACGCGCAGTGGGTCATGGGATAAAATCACAAAGTTAGCCTGTTTTCCCCTTTTCAGAGAGCCTTTTTCTTCTTCCTCAAAATACTGGTAGGCTGCATGGATCGTCACTGCCTTCAACGCCTCCAATACAGGAATACGCTCCTCTGCCCCTAAGAGTTTGCCCTCTTTTGTGATACGATTGACTGCACACCACACCGTTTCCAGCATGTTTGGGGCAATCACAGGGGTATCCTGATGGAAGGTAAATAAAATGCCATGTTTCAGGGCTGAAGCGGCTGGGCTGATATGGCTTGCCCGTTCTCTGCCCAGATTTTTGAGATGCACATCCCCCCAGTGGTACACATGGGCAATAAAAAAGGATGGAATCATAGTAAGCGACTTCACTGCCTCCATTTGGTCTTCTCCCAATAACTGGGCATGAACCATCACAGGTCTTTCTAGTTTTTTGCCCTTATCTCGCTCCACCTGTGCCATCACGGTGAGATATTGCTCTGCTGCCCTGTCCCCATTGCAGTGTGCCAACAGTTGAACCCCCTGCTCCAGAGCCTGTGCTATATAGTCATAGACCTGCTTGTCAGTTAAAACCGGGTAGCCGCAATCCTCCTTTTCTTCCCCTTCATAGGGTGTTCTCAGCCATGCCGTGCGCCCCTGTGGAGAGCCATCCAAAAATATTTTATTGCCACCAAGTTTCAGATGGTTGTGATAAATGCCCTCATGTTCCTGAAATACTTTCTGTATTTGCTGGCAGTCTCTGGGGTCCTGATATGCCACAACATCCAGCTTCAACAAATTTTTCTCCATTGCCTGCTGATAGAGGGGAACCATGGCATCCATAAACATGCCCTCTTGTACTGTGGTAATACCATAAGAGGCATACCGCTCCTGGGCTTTCAACATAGCATCCAACAGTTTTTGTGGATCATCCATTGGAACTTTCTTCTGAAAAGCAAGAAAGGCATTTTCCTCCATATAGCCCGTCAGTTTCCCCTGTGCATCTACCTCCATCACTCCCCCATCCGGGCATGGGGTGGCTTCTGTAATGCCCAACTGTTCCAGTGCTTTGGTATTATAGACCCCTACATGACCAGAGGCATGCTGAATGATAACTGGATGCTCTGGGCAATATGTGTCCAGCATCTCACGTTTGGGTGGTGTACCTTCTTGGAGACAGTTGTGGTCATAGCCGGTCCCCTTGATCCACTGCCCCTTTGGAATGTGCTGTTCCTGTACAAAATCAGCCAGCTTTTGGCACAATTCCTCCTGTGTTGTACATTCCCCCAGTGGCACTTGCAGCATGGCATTGGCATATGCCATAAAATGGCTGTGTGGGTCAAGAAAGGCTGGCATTAGGGTTTTTCCCTGCAAATCCACCTTTCTAGTTTGTGTATTGGATAGCTGTTGTGCCTGCTCCATCGTACCCACATAGCGAATACGCCCATCCTCCTCCAGCAACGCCTGTGCATAGAGGGTATCTTCCAAAGTGAGGATGGTACCACCATAATAGAGTGTGCTGTCTGCCATCGCCTTCCGCCCCTTTCTTCCCCTGTATGATAACACGCTGTTCTGTGTGTATCATGGCTATTCTGTAAACTTTCCCATATAGTATCAGACTTTTTTCTCAACTTATACAAAAACCATTGAGAATCAATGTGTATCTCAATGGTTTTGTGTGTTATTTCTTCAAGCTGCAAATCAGACGGGGCATGACTTCTCTGGTGTAGTCACTCAAAGAGTAGCTGCCATCACAGATACAGTAGTCATAGATGATGGCACGCTCTGCCATGGTGTATAGCTTTTGCACTTCATCACAGGAGAGATCATCGGTGATTTCTCCCCGATACTGCCCTTCCTGAATGATTTCCCGAATGATTTTATAATAAAACCGGTCTTTGTGCTGCAAATGTCGATCCCCTTTTGTCACAACCTGAGAGGAATAGAGGGAGGCAATCAACCCCACTGGAATTTCTTTCTCAAACATGTCATGAACGGTGTAACAGAGAAACAACAGTTTATCGAAAGCATTCATATCTGGGTCAAGTGTTTTGACTGTCTCCTCATATTTGGCATCACACAAATCAGAGAGGGAGGACAACAGTTCGTCCTTACTGTTATAGTAGTGATAAAAGCTGCCTTTGGAGGTACCCGATTCTGCTACAATATCATCAATGGTTGTCTCATTGTAGCCCTTTTCATGAAATAACCTCCAAGCTACCTTTGTAATTTTCATTTTTGTGGTATTGGCTTGTGCCATATGTACTCCCCCTCTATCTTTTTTTAGGTTCTTGCACAGTTGGACGCTTTTTGGGTCAATATCTCCAGTCCGTGAGTCAAGTGTGGCAGAATATATCCCAGACACTCCTCCACCGCTTTGGGGCTGCCTGGCAGGTTGACGATCAAGGTCTGTTTCCGAATGCCAGCCTGTGCCCGTGAAAGCATAGCGCGCCCTGTGATTTGCAGACTGTAATACCGCATGGCTTCTGGAATCCCAGGTACCTGTCGTTCTGTAATGCTCATGGTTGCCTCTGGCATCACATCTCTGGGAGAAAATCCGGTTCCTCCTGTGGTCAAAATCAAATCAGCCTGATTTTGGTCACAAATTTCCCTCATGGTGTCTGCAAGCTGCTGTTGCTCATCTGGAAGCAGCACTTTGGAAACCACGCTAAATCCTGCCTCTTTTACCATCTGTTCAATCACAGGGGCACTTTTGTCCTCCCGCTCCCCACGAAAGCCTGCATCACTGGACGTAATCACTGCCACACGAAAAGGGATGTAACTCACTTCCAGCTCATCTCCCTCTTGAATCACGCCACCGTGGAGCACCTTTGCAAAAACGCCCTCTCTTGGCATGATACAGTCTCCCATCTGCTGAAAAATAGCACAGCCGTGGTGACATTCTTTTCCAATCTGGGTCATTTCCAGCACGACCTCACCACAGGTAAAGCGTGTGCCAATGGGCAAAGTTTTAAAATCAATCCCCTCAACCACCAAATTTTCTCCAAATGCGCCGTCTTCTACCACAGCACCACGCTGGCGGAACGCCTCAATCTTGTCCCAGGACAGCAAACTCACCTGTCTGTGCCAGTTGCCTGCATGGGCATCTCCTTCAATTCCATGATTTTCAATCAAAGTCACCCGATGTACATTTCGCTTTTGTACCCCTTTGATTTCACTGATGCAGGTGGCAATCACCTTTCCCATATTATCCTCCAATCTGTGACATCTTGCGATGTTCACGGTCTGTAAATTCTCCCTGTAATTCAAAATGGTGTCCTTTGGGCTTTGCCAGAATACCATCTTGCAGTGCATGAAATAGCTTTTCTTCATCCCATTCTCTTAGATAAGGACGCAACATCACACCGGTATCATATTGCAGACAGGTTTTCAGGTAGCCATCTGCGGTCAACCGCACCCGGTTACAACTGTCACAAAATTTATGACTCACTGCACTGATAAAGCCAATTTTCCCCTGAAATCCTTCCAGCGAATAGTACACAGAGGGACCATTGCCACGGGCTTCCGGGCACAGGGTCAACTTGCCAAAATTACGTTCCAACACCTCACGCACCTGCTGTTCCCCAACCGCTTCAAACTGACAGCCCATACCGATGGGCATCACCTCAATAAAGCGTACATCGGTGTCTGTGTGCTGGGCAAAGCGTGCAATCTGACACAGTTCCTGTTCCTGAATTGGTGCCATTGGTACTGTATTGAGTTTCAGTTTCACCAAGTTTTCCTGCTGGGCAAGGGCAATTCCTCTGAGTACTGCATCCAGCTCGTTTCGTCTGGTGATGGATTGAAAGGTCTTAGGATTCAGTGTATCCAAACTGACAGTGATACAGTCAATCCCAGCATTCACCAACTTATGGTAGTACTGTTCCAACAGTACGCCATTGGTGGTAATGGTCACACTACGGATACCCTCAATTCCCTTTAACTGAGCAATGAGCGTCTCCACCCCTTTGCGTACCAACGGTTCTCCACCGGTAATTTTAATTTTCTCCAGCCCATACTTTGCCATAAAGCGGCATAGAGCGGTCAATTCATCAAACGTCAAAATCTCACTGTGCGACATACTTTCCACGCCCTCCTCAGGCATACAGTACACACAGCGCAAATTACACCGGTCTGTAATGGAGATGCGGATATAATCTATGGTTCTGCCAAAACTGTCTTTCATCGCACAAACTCTCCACTTTTTCCGCCGCTTTTATAGTCCAAATGGATGTTTGTCAGCTCCATCCGCTTGTCAATGGCTTTACACATGTCATAGATGGTCAGCAGTGCCACATTCACCCCTGTCAGTGCCTCCATCTCCACACCAGTCTGCCCACTGATTTTCACAGTGCAGATGGCTTTGATTTGATTTTTCTCCTGATTCACTTCAAAATCTACTGCACACTTGGAAATCAAAAGTGGGTGGCACATGGGAATCAGATGGGGTGTCTGTTTGGCTGCCAAAATGCCAGCCACACGGGCAACCCCCAACACGTCCCCTTTTTCCACTGTACCCTGAAGTACCGCCTTCATCACTGCATCGTTGACCTGAATGACACCAGAGGCCACAGCCGTACGGGAAGTGACTGCCTTCTCTGATACATCCACCATAATGGCATTCCCATGTGCATCAAAATGAGTCAATTTTTCTTCCATCTCTCTCATCCTTTCCCACAACAGGGGCAATGTGGATTTTTAGAAAGAGCAATGCGGTCAAAGGTCATATCCAACAAATTGACAAAAACCATGGTACCTTCCAAGCTCTCCCCAGCACCCACAATATACTTCAAAACCTCACACGCCTGCATGGAGCCAATCACCCCAGGTACAGCCCCCAGCACACCAATTTTTTGGGCACTCACGGTTTCTCTCTGGTCTTTTGCGGGGTCACTGAGACAGCGCAAACAGGGACCATCTGTTCCAAGAATGGCAACTTGCCCATAGAACTCATAAATTGCCCCATAAACATGGGGCTTTCTGAGCTGGATGCAGGTATCACTGATGAGATAGCGTGTGTCAAAATTATCGGTTGCATCTACTATTATATCATATTCACCAAAGAGTTGTACACAATTCTCAGGAGATATTTTATCATTTATACAATAAATCTTACACTGGCTGTTTCTCTCCCTCAAATGTCTGGCTGCTGCCTCTACCTTTGGTTTTCCCACATCCTGTTCTGTATACAGAATTTGCCGCTGTAAATTGCTCTCCTCCACCACGTCAAAATCCACAAGACCAATGGTTCCCACACCGGCTGCCACCAGTTCCAGTGCTACTGGGCATCCCAGTCCCCCTACCCCTACAATTAAAACCTTACTATTTTGAATTTTCTTCTGTCCCTCTCTGCCCACTTGAGGCAAAATATAGTGGCGGTGGTATCGCTCCTGCATATACCTTTACAACTCCTCTCTACAAAAAACAGGCTATTACCCATCGGTAACAGCCTGTTTTTTACAAGTTAACCTCCAGCGAGCAAATGATGAATCTTCAGGTCGTCATTTTCTGCCAGTACCACATTGGGGTAGTCCTCCGGCCACACCAGTTGCCCATTGACCTTTGTTACCAGCTTGGGCCATGTGAAATTCATATGTTCAATGACCCCCTGAATGGTCAGTCCCTCATGCCAATCGGGATAGGGACGGTCGTTTAACATCATTGCGCTCACCTCACTCTTTGTTAGGGTTCGACATTCTGAAGTGGTTCCACAATCTCAATCAGCTCAGGTAAATCCATGCCGATTTTCTTCAAATGCTCAATCTTAGGCACACCATTCATGGTCCAGCCACGCTTTGGATACACCGCATTGATGAGCTTTTCATACTCACCCTCGCGGTAGGTACGGGTAGCAGCCATTTTCTCCTGAAGGGACATCTGCTCCACCTGCTCTTTGGTGTAGCCTACCTTCTCCACCAACTGCCCATCATAGCGTTCCTGACGGGACAGGTACTCCTCCTCGGTCACAGGACCTACAGAGCGGTAAGGAATGGCATCATGCTTTCTCAGCCCTTTGCCCAGACGGATATTGAAAATACGCTGGAAGTTGTAGACACGCTCAGACATTACCAGCAGTTCCTCACGGTCAATCCGGCGACCAGTGACACCGTAGAACAAATCCAGGTAGTTGTCCACATGCTCAGGTACTTTTGCAGGTTCATCTGTCAGAGAGTTGTTCTCAGGCACCACATCGTTCCAAGGCAGCTTACACAGACCCACCAGTCCAAACCAGGTACGGAATCTGGGGTAGTAGTACAATGCCTCTGCCTTAT
The DNA here is from genome assembly GCA_944383165.1 of uncultured Oscillospiraceae bacterium. Lineage (GTDB taxonomy): Bacteria > Bacillota > Clostridia > Oscillospirales > Oscillospiraceae > Lawsonibacter. Next base: position 26,435 of record CALWON010000020.1, on the reverse strand, counting down.
CATCAAAGGTAGGAATCTGGTTATTGACCTGATCCATGAAGATCAGCCATGCCTCATCGTGCTGGGGACCCTTGTTGGTCAGACCATAACCGCCCTGCTGGGCAAGGGACTCTTTGGAGCCATACTCGGAATACTCCAGACCCTTTTGCTCCATAGCGATGTCGTTCATGAACTTCATATCGCCCCAGCCCTGCTGTGCAAAATACTCCTTCTGCTTGTGCGTACCCATACCAGCAATTTTACCAAAGCCCTCATTTTTGGCTGTCAGGTGCAGCAGTTCCAATGCTGCATCACAGTTACCAAAGTTCAGCTCCAGACCGCCAGTTCTCTCCTTGTTCAAAATGCCATTTTCATAGCACTCCATCAAAAATGCCACGGTAGTACCCCAGGAAATGGTATCAATACCGTAGGTATCACAGTAGAAATTGATTTCCAGAATCACCTGTGGGGTAGTAATGCCGCAGTTTGGACCAACACCAGCCGCAGTTTCATATTCTGGACCGTCTACCACGACACAATTCCCTGCATAAGGTCCAGTTTTCAGCTTGAAATGGTCAGCCGCTTTGGCACATGCCATGGAGCAGCCATACCAGCAGCCGTCTGCCGCTCCCTGAGTGAGCCACTGCTCAATAAAGACCTTTGGCTCCATCTCATGGATGTTTGGAGTACCACCAAACTTAAAGTTGTGTGTGGGCAGAATGTCATAATCATTGAGAATCTTCATGGTATTGGCTGTGCCAATTTTTCTCATGTTGTTCTGCTTGGGGTCCTGTGTTGCCATTTCACGGTGGTATTTCACACCGGTTTTGTTGATAATAGAGATATCATGGACATGGTTCAGGTCATTTTTAATGCCCTGATACTTACACACAATGGCCTTTACCTTCTTGTGGCGGAACACACGACCAATACCGCCACGTCCTGCCTGCTTCAGACGGACCGTGCCACGTCTGGGGTCATAGAAGGTAAAGTTCAGCATAGACAAGTCGCAGTGGTCAGCAGCAGAACCTGCACACACCACAGCCACATGCTTCCGGTCGTTCTCGTCATCGGCATACATGGCAGTCAGTTCCTCACCAATCAGGTGGGCATCCAGATGCTCCAGAGGGGCTTTGTCAATTTCAATGGTGCCCTTATTGCCGTCAATGACAATAATCACATCTTCCTCTGCCTGTCCTTTCAGTTCCAGTGCATCAAAGCCGGAAAACTTCAGATAGGGTCCAAAGAAGCCACCTACATTGGAATCAATGGGAATTCCAGTCAGGGGAGAAATGGTGGCAACCAGCATTTTACCAGTACCTGCATACTGGGTAATACCAGCAATGGGACCAGAGGACATGACAATTTCATTTTCGGGGGAATCCCACTTGGTATTTGGATTGGTGGCATCCCAGAGATAACGCAGGCAGTAGCCCTTACCGCCAACAAACTTCTCTTTTACCTCAGCAGGAATGTCAGAAATTTTGATGGAGGCATCGGTCACATCAATGGTCAACAGCTTGTCTGTATAGCCCTTTTTAATCTGCTTGGGCTCATACTCCACCTTGTTGAGCAGCACATGGGCTGCCTGCATTTTCTTAATTTCTTCCATGTCCACATCTTTGTAACGTGGCACATCACACATCTGAATCATGTTGTTCCCCTCCTTAGCAATCCTGAATCTGAATGGCACCTGTGGGACATGCCTTTACACAAAGACCACAGGCAGTACACTTAGAAGGTTCAGAACGGCTGTCATCCTGTACCATCACCTGCTCTGGGCAGTAGCCCACACACATCAGACAGCCCACACACTCTTTTTTGTTGAGCATATGTACCCCATTGGCATTGGGCTGAATGACACCTGTGTTGCATACCTGACCACAGATACCACACTGGGTACAGATTTTAATTTCAAATCCGCCCTCAGCCTTCTCATTGATTTTGATGCAGGACTTGTCCCGGTCGGCTACCTTGTAGTAAGCCTTGGAACATGCCTCCTCACAGGAACGACAGCCAATACACTTGGATTCATCTTTTATTAAGCGTTTCAATATAACTTCCCCCTCGTTCATATTGAGTATTTCGTTTGTGTATGACAGTGTATTCATCCTCTTATGACTTTACCACAAATACACCATCATACCCCCCTGTAAAGTAGTATAACACGCCTATTTTGAGCTTGTCAACCTGAGATTAGACTGTAGTCTATAAAAAACGTGGGGCTGGTGTTTGTCACCAGCCCCATTGCTATCAGGATGTTATCTTTAGAAATTCTGCTCTGTTCTTTCGATGATTTCATCCTGTAGAGGACGATCCAGGTTGCGGAAGTAGTCACTGTAGCCTGCCACACGGACAATCAGGTCACGATACTCCTCTGGATTGTTCTGAGCATCAATCAACAGGTCCTTGTTGACCACGTTGAACTGGATATGGTGACCATCCATGTTGAAGTAGGAACGAACATAATCAGCCAGATGGTCCAGTCCAGCCTCACCAGCCAGCACTTCTGGTGTGAACTTCTGGTTCAGCAGAGTACCACCAGTCTTGAGGTGATCCATCTTTGCACAGGACTTAATAACGGCAGTAGGTCCATTGATATCTGCGCCCTTTTCTGGGGAGATGCCCTCAGACACAGGCTTGTTAGCCAGACGACCATTGGGGGAAGCAATCATGACGCTACCGAAATAGACATGGCAGGTAGTAGGCAGCATATCCACACGATAGGTACCACCCTTCATGTTGGGACGACCAGTGACTTCCTCTTGATAGAGGTAGAATACCTTCTTCATCAGATCATCTGCGTAGTCATCATCGTTACCATACTTTGGTGTCTTGTTCTTCACCAGATTCAGAATTGCCTCATGACCCACAAAGTTATCCTTCATGGCTTGCAGCAGTTCCTTCATGGTAAACTTCTTGTTGTCAAATACATTGTACTTCACTGCAGCCAAGCTGTCAGTGATGGTACCAATACCCACGCCCTGAATGTAGTTTACATTGTAACGTGCGCCACCTGCGTTGTAGTCCTTACCACGTGCAATACAGTCGTTGGTCAGGATGGACAGGAAGGGCACAGGCATATAGCGGGCAAACAGACCCTCAATCACATTAGAGCCTCTCACCTTGATGTCAACAAAGTGCTTGACCTGCTTTGCAAAGGCATCCCACAGCTGCTCGAAGGTCTCGAAGTCCTCTGCATTACCAGTCTGGAGACCCAACTGCTCCCCAGTCATCTGGTCTACACCGTTGAACAGTGTCAACTCAAAAATCTTGGGCAGGTTGAAGTAACCCTGAAGGATATAAGCCTCGTTACCAAAGGCACCAGTCTCCACACAACCGGAGCAGCCGCCACGACGGGCATCTTCAATGGTCTTACCAGCATTGAGCAGCTCCTGAATAATGGCCTCAGTGTTATAGAAGGCAGGCTGTCCCCAACCCTGACGGGCAATCTCACAAGCTCTCTTTAAGAACTTCTGAGGATTCTTGCGGCTAATCTGCACGTTGGAGTTGGGCTGTACCAGACGCATTTCATCCATGCAGTCCAGAATGATGTAGGACACCTCATTGACGCCATCTTCACCCTCAGGGGTAACACCGCCGGTGTTAATGTTGGCAAAGTCAGTGTAAGTGGAGCTTTCCTTCAGCGTAATGCCCACCTTGGGAGGTGCAGGCTGGTTGTTGAACTTCACCCATAGGCACTCCATGATTTCCAGAGCCTGATCACGGGTCAGAATGCCAGCAGCAGTGTCTCTCTCATAGAAGGGACCCAGATGCTGATCGAAGTGACCAGGAGAGTAAGCATCCCAGGGGTTCAGCTCAGTAGTAACAGCCAGATGGGTGAACCAGTATGCCTGTACTGCCTGATAGAAGGTCTGAGGCTTGTGGGCAGGAACTACCTCACAGTTGGCAGCAATCTGCAACAGCTCTGCCTTACGCTTCTCATTGGTCTCCTTCTCTGCCATCTCACGGGCCAGCTTTGCATAACGCTCACCCAAAATCATAATAGCATCACAGCAGATGCTCATGGCGTTGAGCTGATTTCTCTTATCAATGGCTTCAGGGTCGTTGAGATAATCCAGCTTATCCAGAGCTGCCTGAATGTCAGCCTTATAGTCCAGATAGCCCTTCTCATAGGCCTTGCTGGAACCTACGGTATGACCAGGTCCACGCTGCTCCATAAACTCGGTGAAAATACCGGCAGCATATGCCTGCTTCCACTCATCTGTCATACTGTCCAGAATCTTTTTGCGCATGGAACGCTTCTCCCAGAAGGGGATAATCATCTCCTCCTGAATTTTCAGATCTTCCTCTGTGACAGTAAAGTTTACAATCTTGCGGTCGTTCATGTTGTGCATATCCTGTAAGGTATGGCAGCACAACTCAGGGAAGGTGGGAGCAGACTGGGGTCCATCGCCCTTTTCACCTACAATCAGCTCATCGGGACCAATTTCAATGGTCTTATTGGTGAAAAAGTGCTTGAGCACCAGAGCACGCAACTCAGGTGCAGAAACAGTGCCCTCATACATCTTGTAAGCCTCAGTTTCCAGAACTGCACGCTCCATATAAATGTGGGGCTGGGTGGTCATGCTCTCTTTTCTCAGTCTCTTGATGCGGTCATTCATACCACGTTCCTTGACGGGATCAAAAACCTGTGCCATAACAATTTACCCTCCTATTTTTGTATTTTGATAACCATGTTCCACAAAAAGTGCCTTAAACTGCTCCATCTGCTCTGCGGAAGGAACTCCCAGCAGTGCCTCTTCATCGTAGCCTCGATCCAGCTTCTTGTACTTGTGCATCCCTGTATTATGATATGGGAGCAAATTGACTTGCTTGACACTGATATTGTGTTCCTTTAAGAAAGAAATCACATCTATCATGAATTCCTCTGTGGCATTGACTCCTGTAATCACAGGAATGCGGATGTTGATTTTGGCTCCATCCTCATTGAGCTTAATGAGGTTCTCTAAAATCAGCTGATTACTGGTTCCGATGAATTTTTGATGTACCTCATCTTGCATTGCCTTTATGTCATAGAGGAATGTGTCCACATAGGGAAGAATGCGTTTGAAATTTTCATATGGGGCATAACCACAGGTGTCAATGTCCACACTGTAGCCCTTATCATACAGCTTCTTGCACACAGCCTCGATGTAGTCCATGTCTTGTACCATGACCTCTCCACCAGACAGCGTAATGCCTCCACCTGAGTTCTCATAAAACATGCGGTCTTTCTCCGCTTCTTTCACCAGTTGGTCCACTGTATAGGTCTTTCCTGCCACTTCTCTGGCGCTTTGGAAGCACCAATCTGTGCAATCTCCACAAGCATTGCATAATGCCCGGTTGGTAACAGCCTTTCCTCCCTCAATGGAAATGGCTCCCTTCTTGCAGTGGCTGACGCAGGAACCACACCCAGTACAGCGGCTGTCATAAAACATCAGCTCTACCTGATAGTGCTGACTTTCTGGATTGTGACACCATGCACACTTCAGCGGGCAGCCCTTGAAGAAAATGCTGGTGCGTATCCCGTCACCGTCGTGAATGGAATACTTCTGGATATTAAATACCAATGGTGTCTCCACAGGTATCCCCTTCTTCCCCCCTGTATTTTTGAAATTAGACTGTAGATTAGACTGCGTTCTAGTTTCTGTTTGTATTCTACTACATCCTCATCCATTTTGCAATCCATAAAATGAAAAATGTCACTATGCACAAATTCAGATTCTATCTTTTATCTGTATTGACATTGTATATAGACCGTGGTATAATCCACAGGAGTTTCAGCCAGTATGGTGAAACTTGTGGTTTCGAGGGTATTTTCCTAACCATATGTTTGTTATGGTATTCTGCACCATGAAAAAATATGCATGGAATTTACTCCGTCGAGGATAGGGTCAACTGGAAAAAGTTGCATTTCTACTCTCAAAGGGTGTATTTAGAAATGAATGCGCCTCCCTTTTGGAAAGGAACACACAGCTTTATGCGGGCTATACATAAAACCTGGAATTTGATTGCCTGTCTGTTTTGTTGTTTTTCCTTTTCATCGCTCCCATTGAATTGATTGTTAGGAGGAAAACACAAAATGAAAAAGCTACTCACTGCATCTCTTGCCGCTTTGATGGTATGCTCCCTGGCATCCTGTTCCAGTTCTGGCACTACATCCTCTCAGAGCAGCACATCTTCATCTAACACCACTTCCAGCTCTGTCAGCTCCAGTTCCACCACCCAGAGCAACCAGGCAGCGGTCGAAGATCCCATTGTTATGATGGCAACCACCACCAGCACAGATGACACTGGGCTTCTGGACTATCTGGCTCCTCTCTTCCAGGAGGACACTGGCTATGAACTTCAGTGGACTGCTGTGGGTACAGGCGATGCCATTCAAAAGGGTATGGATGGTGAAGTAGATGTCATCCTTGTCCACGCCAAAGAAAAAGAAGAGGCATTTGTGAACGATGGCTATGGTGTAGAGCGTTTTGAGGTCATGTACAATGACTTTGTAATTGTTGGTCCTAAGGATGGTCCTGTTGCCTACTCCAACGACATCAACGCTGTGTTCTCCCAGATTAAAAACGAGGAGCTGACCTTTGTCTCCCGTGGTGACAACTCTGGTACTCACACCAAGGAACTGGGTGTTTGGTCTGCCATCGGTGTGGAGGACTATGAAGCCAACCCCAACTATGTCTCTGCTGGTGCCGGTATGGCTGACACACTGGTTATGGCAGATGAGATGGGCGGTTATTGCCTGACAGACCGTGGTACCTGGCTTGCAAAGCAGGCAGACTTCCCCAACATGGCAATTGTATGTGAGGGCGATGCCAACCTGCTGAACCAGTATGGTGTCATTGCGGTCAGTGCTGAAAAGTACCCTGACACCAATCTGGATGGTGCCAACGCATTCATTGATTGGATTTGCTCTGATGAAATTCAGACTGTGATTGGCGAGTATGGTGTGGACCAGTATGGTGAGCCCCTGTTCTTCCCCAACGCAAAATAATCAGACCTATTATGTTATGCACAGCCTACCTGAAGTATCAGGTAGGCTGATTTTTCATAGCGGCAGGAGGGCTTTTTTTGAATAACGGATTTTTTTCTGAGTTTTTTGGCACCATTGGTATGTTAGACTCCATCCGGGTGACCTTAATTATGTCATTCTTTTCCACCCTGATTGCCTCTATTCTGGGTGTGTCCCTTGCTATCCTGTTAGAGCGCAGCCAGTTCCCACTAAAAAAACTGGTGATTCGCATCAACCGCACCTTGATGGGAGCTCCCCCTGTGGTCATTGGTCTTTTGAGCTATATGTTGTTGCGCAAAAGGGGACCTCTTGGGTTTTTGGGATGGGTCTTTACCATTCAAGGTATGGTATTTGCGCAAGTTTTAATCATCACCCCTATTATCTGCGGCATGGTGTATACTTATCTGGTGCGGCAGGCTCCAAAAATCCGTGCCTTTGCCCATACTATGGGAGCAAATCCATGGCAAACCAACTTGCTGATTTTGCAGGAAATCAAAAATGAAATTTATTTTTCTATTGTCTCTGGTTATGGTCGCAGCATCAGCGAAGTAGGGGCTGTTTTTCTGGTAGGCGGCAACATTAAAAACAGTACCCGCACCATGACAACTGCCATCTCCACCCTCAAAGGGGCTGGAGATTACTATGAAGGCGTCTTTTTGGGGATTATTTTGATGCTTATGGCATTTGTAGTACAAACTGTAGCGGATACACTGAGAAAAGAGGTGACAGAAGATGAAAATTACTGACCTAAAACGTCAGCAAGGAGAATTCTGCCTTCATATCCCTTCTGCCACGTTTGAAACTGGGAAAATTCACGGTATCATTGGTGGCAATGGCAGTGGCAAAACAACTTTGGCAAAACTCATTATTGGGATTCTGTCGCCAGATAGTGGGACCATTGATTATGAGGGATTGACTCAGCAGGACATCACCATGACTGGACAGAAACCCTATCTTCTCCACACCAGTGTCTACCAAAACCTCATCTATCCCTTAAAAATTCGCCACATTCAGCCTCAGAAAGATGTGGTAGAATACTGGTTGGAAAAAGCCGGTCTGCAACACAAACAAACACAATATGCCCTGTCTCTCAGTAGTGGAGAACAGCAAAAGCTGTCCTTTATTCGTGCCCTGATTTTCCAACCCAAACTGGTGATTGTAGATGAGACACTGTCCAACTTAGATCCTGATAGTGTCCACCTCTTTGAATCCATTATGTTGGAGGAACAGAGCAAACACCCCATTACATGGATGACCATCAGCCACCAGCTTGTACATATTAGCAAATTATGTGACCAGGTCCATTTTATGGAGGGTGGGCAGCTTTTACAAAGTGGCACACCAGAGCAAATGCTCTATCATCCTACTCACCCATCTGTCATACAGTACCTTTCAAACACAGAAGTTTCTTTCAAAGGACGGATGTAAACTATGAATTTGTTAACCGTTGACACTCTGGAGGAGGCACGGGAAAAACTGATTTCCTGTGTCAAAACTCTCCCCTGTCCCACAGAATCTGTTACGTTGGACAGGGCTGTCCATCGTGTGCTTGCCACAGATGTGGTGGCACAGGACAACATTCCACACTTTCGCCGCTCCACTGTAGATGGTTATGCAGTGATTGCCTCTGATACACAGGGAGCCAGTGAAAGTATTCCTACCTTTCTCACCGTGGTGGAAGAAATTCACATTGGAAAACAGCCAACCAAAACCATCGTTTCTGGTGAATGCGCCTATGTCCCCACCGGTGGCATGATTCCTAGTGGTGCAACTGCTATGGTCATGGTGGAATATACTGAACAATTCCATGATGGAGAAATTGCAGTCTATCAATCTGTGGCAGAAGGGAGTTCCATTGTGTTGGTGGGTGAAGATGCCAAAATCAACACTGTGCTACTTACCAAAGGCACCATACTGAAAACAGCGCAGGTGGGCGTGTTGGCTGCTGCTGGAATTTGGTCCGTCCCTGTCTACCGCCCGTGGCGCATCTCCATCTTGTCCACTGGTGATGAACTGGTACACCCCTCGGATACACTGGAGTCTGCACAGGTGCGGGATGTGAATACATGGGCACTCAATGCGCTGGCTTCCCAATGTCAGTTCCAAGTCACTTCCCACCAGACCATCCCTGACCATGCCGAGCTGTTGCGTCAGGAACTGGAACACGCCAAAGAAGAGTCTGATTTTGTACTCACTTCGGGTGGCAGCAGTCAGGGAAAGGCAGATTTAACCTGCCAAATCATGGATGAGGTGTGTGATCATGGTGTCATGACACATGGGCTTAGTTTAAAACCAGGAAAACCCACCATTCTTGCCTTTGACGAACGTTCTAAAACCATTATGGTGGGACTGCCCGGTCATCCGGTGGCCTCCTTAATGGTATTTCAATCTCTTTTGGTATGGTTATGGAAAGAGTATACCCATCAGCCACCTGCCAAGTCTTTTTGGGGTTTTACCACCACCAATATTCCTGGTGCACCAGGAAAAACCACACTGATTCCAGTCAAACTACAACTGGGGCAGGAACATCAATATGAAGTCACTCCCATATTTGGGAAATCTGGTCTCATCAATACTCTTGTAGATGCAGACGGCTATGTGATGCTGGACCGCAATCAAGAAGGTTTACAAAAAGGAGCATGGGTGGAAGTCCACCTGTTTGGTGTATGAATATGAAAAAAAGAAATTTATATCTCAGTAATACCCCTGTTGATGAAGCACAAAACCGCTATCTCTCTGCGCTCAAATCCGTCCTAAAACCACAGGTGGAAGAAATTCCAGTGGCAGACAGTCTCCACCGTATCACCCACCACGCCGTTTTTGCAAAATATTGCTCTCCTCTCTACAATGCCGCTGCGATGGATGGCATTGCTGTATGCAGTGACACCACCAAAGGCGCACGAGAGGGCGCACCTGTTATCTTACATCCACAACAGGATTTTCTGGTGGTGGACACGGGCGACCCCATTAAGCCACCCTATGATGCTGTGATTATGGCTGAAGATTTAACCGAATTGGAAGATGGTACTGTATCTATTATGGCACCAGCCGCCCCCTGGCAGCACGTCCGTCCCATTGGAGAGGATATTGTCGCCGGAGAAATGCTGCTCCCTTCATTCCACAAAATTCGTCCCATTGACATTGGTGTTTTACTGTCTGGTGGTATCACTCACATTTCTGTTCTAAAACAGCCCACAGTTGCCATTTTCCCCACAGGGACAGAAATCATTGAACCGGAGCAGGAGCCAAAGGAGGGGGATATCATTGAATCCAACTCCCGCATGTTTCAGGCTATGGTGCAGGAACACTCTGGCATTCCTACACGCTTTTCACCTATTGCAGATGACTATGAAGCTTTGAAAACTGCCATTGCCAAAGCGGTAGAAACTTTTGACATGGTGATTGTCAATGCTGGTTCCAGTGCAGGCACAGAGGATTATACCGTACATATTTTACGGGAATTGGGTGAGGTTCTCATCCATGGTGTTGCCATCAAACCCGGAAAACCAGTGATTCTAGCCATTGTCAACAACAAACCGGTTATTGGTTTACCTGGCTACCCTGTCTCTGCCTATATTAATTTTGAAAATTTTGTAATTCCCGTTTTACAGCTCCTCACCGGTGAGACAAGTTGTGCAGTCAACCAAGTTGAAGCCGTTTTATCCAAACGTCTGGTCTCCTCCCTGAAACATCGGGAATATGTGCGTGTGAAGGTGGGAAAGGTGGAGGATAAGTTGGTTGCTTCTCCCCTTGCCCGCGGTGCAGGTGCTGCCATGAGCCTGGTGCGTGCAGATGGCTTCTGCGTAATCCCTCAAAACTGTGAGGGCATTGAGGCTGGGGAACCGGTTCAAGTAGCGCTCTATCGTGATTTACAGGAAATTGACCACACTGTTGTTGCCATTGGCAGCCATGATTTAATCCTTGACGTCATTTCTGACCTGATGCCCACCCTATTCCCTCAGAATTTTCTATCTAGCACCCATCTGGGCAGTATGGGCGGTTTAATGGCACTGAAACGTGGCGAGGCGCACATTGCCCCTACCCATCTTCTGGATGAGGAAACAGGTGTGTATAATATTGCATATCTCAAAAAATTGTTCCATCGCCCTATGGCACTGATCAAAGGGGTCAACCGTGTACAGGGTATTTTAGTACAAAAAGGGAATCCCTTGCACATCCAGGGTATTCCTGACCTAACCAGAGTACAGTATATCAACCGCCAGCGTGGTGCTGGTACCCGTGTTTTATTGGATTATCTTTTGAAACAGGAAAAAATCTCCCCTGGCCAGATTCAGGGCTACCAGAGAGAAGCTGCCACCCATATGGCAGTGGCTGCTGCCATTCAGGGTGGCAGTGCAGATGCCGGTATGGGTATTCTCTCTGCCGCAAACGCTTTGGGACTGGATTTTATTCCGGTGGGAAATGAGGAATACGACTTTGCTTTACCAGTAGAATATCTGGAGCTGGAGCAGGTACAGCATTTCCTGTCCGTGCTCAAAAGTGATGCATTTCGCAAGAAAGTACAGGCATTGGGTGGCTATGGTTTAGAGCAAACCGGTACCATCCTCTATGTAGATGAGGTGTAAAAACGATGGCATCAGGAATCATCAAACAGATTTTTTTATTTCCCGAAAAAGGGCAACCTGGTATAGAATCAAGTTGTGCAATTTGTATAAAAAATATTGGAATTCAGGGGGACCGCTTTGCTAAGGGTGGTCCAAAACAGGTCACTGCTGTGGATTCTAAAGCATGGAACTGGGTTCATACTCATCCCAACACAGGTCTGTGTTTTAAAAAGTTCAAGGCGAACATAGTAATAGATGGGTTGGATTTTTCCAGTCTCCAAGCAGGAGATATTCTGTCCTGTCATGGTGTCTCTTTTGAAGTCTCACCAGAGGAAAAAGAGTGTTTTCCAGACTGCATTCTAGCTTCAAAAGAAATTTTTTGTTCGTTAAAGTCTGGCGTAATCTATCTAAAAATTCTTGATTCTGGTGAAATTCAAACCAATTCTTCCATTGTAGTTCTCTAGTCATTTAGTGTATTAAATTTTTTTGCAAGATTATGCCTTGACAAATTGTAAACGAATTGTTAAAATGCATATGAATTCATACTTCAGTCTAATTTTCACGCATATAGGCGAATCAGGTAAGGAATTCTAATTCGACAGTCAAAGCGGTGCGAGAAAAAATATTTTTCACTAATTTGCTGGCAATTGCAATTTCAACCAAAAGTTGATTGTGCATTCTGTCTGCAAAAGGAGGGAATGCCTGGCAAATCCAAACAGGGGGGAAGGAAGTTACAACAGGGAGTGTGTGCCATATTTTCAGATGCACTCCTCCGTGAAAAATGTTTTTTTATGCAGACTGGAATGCAATTTTTCTTGCAATCCTACACCGCTTGACTTGCGAACGGAATATATGACAAGAGAGGGGAAATACTTTATGTTAGCGAACTTGATTGGTACTGCCAACGGTTTCTTATGGGGTCTACCCATGCTGGTGGTCATCATTGGCTCTGGTGTATGTTTCACCTTGGCTCTCAGAGGGTTCCAGTTCGTGCGTTTCGTAGATATGTGGAAACGTATCCTCGATTCCAGTGACTCTGAGTCCGGTGTATCCTCCTTTGCATCCTTCTGTACCACAATGGCCATGCGTGTTGGTACTGGTAACGTAGCAGGTGTTGCGGTTGCCATCTATTCCGGTGGTCCTGGTGCTCTCTTTTGGATGATCTGTGCCGGTATGACCAACTCTGCCGTATGTTTTGCTGAGACTACACTGGGTTCTCTCTACAAAATCCGTGTAGATGGTGAGTACCGTGGTGGTGGTTACTACTGTGCAGAGCGTGGTTTGGGCTGGAAAGCCTATGGTGGTTTTTTGGCTGCCATCTCTCTGATTGGTATTGGTGCATTTATGCCAGCTGCTGCTACCTACACCATCTGTGAGGCTTTCAACGCTGCCACTGGTATTCCTATGATTGCCATTGCTGCAGTTGTTGCAGTTGTGATGCTTGTCACTGTTCTGGGTGGCATCAAGCGTATCTCTGCTGTTGCTTCTGCCATTGTCCCCTTTATGTGTGCTGTTTACATTCTGGTTACTATCGCTGTCGTCATTCTAAATGCCGCTGAGATTCCCGCTATGATTTCTATGGTCATTAAGAATGCCTTTGGTCAGGAAGCCATGATCGGTGGTGGTATTGGTATTGCCATTCAGCAGGGCTTTAAGAGAGGTACCTTCTCCTCTGCTTCTGGTATGGGTGAGTCCACTCCTACTGCTGCCGCTGCTGAAACCAGCCACCCTGTCAAAGTTGGTCTTGCAAATGCCGCTGGCGTATGGCTGGACACTGTAATTATCTGCACCTGTTCTGGTCTGTTGATCCTCATGACTGACTGCTTCAACACTGGTTTTGGTTATGTTGGTTCCGGTGCTCCTGAACTGGCTGCTATGGCTGCTGCTGGTCAGGGTGGTGGTGTTCTGTTTGTGCAGTATGCTGCTCGTACCATCATGGGTGGATTCGCTGAGTTGTTCATTGCCATTATGCTGTTCCTGTTCTCCTTCACCTGCCTCATCAGCTACTACTATGAAGCAGAAACCGCTTCTACCTATCTGTTCCAGAGACCTGATCAAGCTGGCATCCGTAAGGTTATCACCCGTATCCTTCAGTTTGGTATGCCTGTTCTCATTTTCTTCTTTGGTATCGTTGAGGCATCCATAGCTTGGGACTTGTCCGACCTGGCTCTTGGCAGCATTACCTTCGTCAACATGATCGTTGTGATTGCTCTGTTCCCCAAGTGTGTTGCTCTCTACAATGATTACTGTGCTCAAATGAAGGCTGGTAAGGACCCCTACTACAATCCTGACAAGCTGGGCTGGAAGGGTGTTGACGTTGCTCTCTGGAGAAGCATTAACCAGAAGCACATTGACGCTGAAAAGTCTTCCACAAGAAAATAAGTTCAAGCAAAATCCCTGTGGTGGATTCCATCACAGGGATTTTCTATCGAAAAAGAGGGGCAGTGTTTTTTCACTGCCCCTCTTTCAAGTACACTAATATCTGTTTTTTATAGTTGAGAAATTGCTCTGTCACTGCAAACGCTTCTGTGCGTGGGTGTGGTTGGTCAATCACAAGCTCATGTAAAATTTGACCAGGCTGCCCAGTCAGTACATAAATACGATCTGATAGTAATATGGCTTCATCCATATCATGGGTAATAAACAAAGTGGATAGCTTAATCTGCTCCATAACCTGTAAATACCACTGGTGTACACTGCGTTTGGTTAAGGCATCCAATGCAGAAAATGGCTCATCTAACAGGGCAACACGACTGGAAAACAGGTATGTTCGCAAAAGGGCTGCCCGCTGGCGCATACCACCAGACAACTGATTTGCCCACAGCTTTTCTGTCCCTTCCAGTCCAAACTCCCGAAAATGGGAAACCGCTTCCGCTCTTGCTTTCTTCTTTGGCACCCCTTTTAAAATCAGAGGCAACGCCACATTGTCCTCTACAGTATGGAATGGCAACAGCAAGTCCTTTTGCAGCATATAACTGACCTGTCCTGGAATGGCAGTGATATCTTCTCCATCCAAATATACACTTCCTGTATCTGGTTTCAGCAGCCCTGCAATCACATTAAATAAGGTGGTCTTTCCACTGCCACTGATACCAAGGAGGGAGACAAGCTCTCCCTCCTTCAATGTCAATGATACATCCTGTAAAATCTGTCGGGTTCCAAAAGAGACACTGACTTTGGAAATCTCCAGTCTCTCCATACATTACACCGCCGGTAAATAGTCATTGGTGTAGCCTGCATTGGGGTCCACAGTCCCTGCAAGCAGTTGGTTGTCATTGAGCCATGAGTAGAAGGCACTCCAACGCTCTGCATCAAATTCACCCCAGCGACTGGCATCGGCAATGTATTCGTTTGCCAGATATTCCTGACTTGCATACACCAAATCGGAACTGTCTTTCAACTCTGGTACAGCTTCCATTAAAATATCCGCAGCCTCTGTGGGATTTTCAACTGCATACTCATACCCTTTGGACAGTGCCTCCAGAAATGCCTTTGCACGCTCTGGGTTCTCCTCTAAATAGGTCTCATTGGAAATAATCACAGGGGTGTAGAAATCAAACACTGGGTCAATATCGGCAAATGCAAAATAATCTGTCTCCAGCCCTGCCAGCTCACATGCCACACCTGCCCAGCCATAGTAAATCCAGATGGCATCCACTGCTTTGCTTTCAAGGGCAGATACTTCATCTGTAACAGTGGAGGGAATCAGTTCCACCTTTGAGAAATCACCACCATCTTTTTCCATAACCTGACGGATGGTTGCTTTCTCCACATCTAAATCCCATGTGGCATACTTATGTCCCTCTAACCCCTTGGGGGTATCCATTCCCTCACCTTTGCGAGAAATAATACCAGATGTATTGTGTTGAATAATGGCTGCCACCGCAGTAATGGGCAGTGGGTTCTCCCCCACCAGAGCAGGTGCAATATAATCCTGGAAGGACACGCCGAACTGTGCATTTCCTGATGCCACCAGTACCTCTGCACCATCCTCTGGTGGCTGTACCACTTGCACATCAAAACCAGCTTCTTCAAAGTATCCCTGATCCATTGCCACATAGACCCCGGTATGGTTGGTGTTTGGTGTCCAATCCAGTACAAATGTAATGGGTTCTAACTCCTGTACCTGAGCACTGCCAGTGCTCTGACTGCTTCCATTTGTACTCTGACTGCTGCCAGATGTTGTTTGACTGCTGCAACCTGTAAGCCCTGCTGTCATAGACAGTCCTAATAACAGCGCAATGGTTCTACGATTCATGTTTTTCAATCTCCTTTTTCTCATCTTTCTGTATGTATCGGTAGGGCATCATTTTTTTCTCCCACAGTCCCACCAGTGCCATCAGAAGCAGGGACAGGGCAGAAATCAAGAAAATCACTGCAAACATTTTTTCAAAGGCAAAGGCACTCTTCACCCGTGTCATATACACACCGAGACCGGAAAATCCTCCAAGCCACTCACTGATGACAGCTCCTACCACAGAATAGGCGGCTGCAATCCGCAGACCGGAAAAAAACTGAGGCAAGGCAGAAGGTACTTTGAGATAACAAAAGATTTGCCACCGCTTCGCTCCCATAGAACGAAACAGAGCCACTGCATCTCTGTCCGTTGCCCGAAATCCCTCCAAAAGTCCCACGGTCACTGGGAAAAAAGTAACCAATACCACCAAAATCACCTTTGGTGTCATGTCATAGCCAAACCAAAGCACCAACAGTGGCGCAATGGCTACCGTTGGAATGGTCTGTGAAATAATCAAAAGGGGATAACATGCCCGATATAACCCCTCCCAAGCATCCATGACCATAGCAAACACAAACCCCACACTGACCCCTACCACCAGTCCAAGCAGTGCCTCCTGCAATGTCACAAGTAAATGGGACCACAATGTATTCCAATCCTGACAGAAGGCATGGAGCACCTGCACTGGAGAAGGCAACAAATAACCTGGTACAAGACCACTCATTGCCACCAACTGCCACCCCACCAATAACAGGAGAATGGTCAGTGCTGCTGGTCCTTTAGACTGTGTGATGTTTTGTAACTTTCTGGTCAATGGTTAAGATTTCCCCCTCTGGCTCATACACCACTTTGATATAGGCAGAAACCTTTGGTGCCCCTGCCTGAATGGCAATATGCTGGCATTGCTTTACAATGTCCATCAGCTCATCGTAGCTGTCCCCCTCAATGGTTGTCTCAAAGGGTCCTACATAATAGTGGAGCCCTGTGCTTTTGATGTAGTCAATCACCTCATCTACAATTCGCACTAGTTCTTCATCATTTTCTGCCTTTGGGAGGACCTGAATTGCCACACTTGCTACCATATTCCATCATCCTTTACAAAAAAATTGTGCACCTTAGCCAAATCATACCTTCGCTAAGTGTGCACAATTCCTCTCTGTCAGTGGACGGCTATTTTCCTACGCTGGCATGATCCAGATCAGGTATAAGGGTCACGGAACCACATCCGTTTCTCAGCCTGTCTCTCAGGCTCCCCATTGTCGGTTCTGTATTCTACACCAAAGTTCGCCATTTGTCAATCAGCTTCTTTGCTGCTCCATTGCCCGTTCTGCCTCATCCATCCAATCCTGCCAGCTCTCCTGCATGGTGCGGGTCATCTGCTCCCACTGTGTCAGTTTGGTGTTGGAGTCCATCACCCGCCCATTTCCATCGGCAATATATTTTCCATCCATCTGGAACCTCTCAGGCATCTTTACTTTCTGGGTCATCTTTTCTTCTGTCACTTTTTCATCCATTGCTTTTGTGTCTGGCTCTCCACTGGTACAGGCTGTCAAAGTCAACGCTACCACACAAGCTCCCACACCTGCAATCCATCTCTGATTCACATTGATTCCTCCCTACCTGTTTTTTTGAAAATTCCATCCTCTCCTAGTATATCAAGCATCAGAAAAATCATAAATGAGAATGTTTGGATTCCAATTTTGACTTATTTTTATTTTTCAAAATACAAACGCCATCAAATCCCTTTTTCTTGCCTTTTTATGGGTCATTGGGTATAATGCAGAAGAACTTTTCAAAGGGGATGTGATTGTGTGTTTCCGTTTTTGCACCGTCTGTCTTTGGAATCCAAATTGTTTTTCAGTTTTGTGCTATTCTCTACCATCCTGTTGCTATTGACCACTGGGACTGCTTTATATTTTGACATCTCCCGCCAATTCCGCACCGTGGATGATCTCATCAAAAGCAGTGCTGCCTATATCTCCAGATTATCTTCTGTACAGACGATGCTAAAGGTGGGGTATCCAGATCCGGAGGTCTCTGCACAAATGGACGCGCTCAGTGAAGAATTTACAGATTTAAACGTCATTCTCATTTGTAATCGGGACAATTTGCGATTTTATCATACCAGCCGCCATGCAAGCGGAGATTCTCTGGTAGATGGAGAGGAAACCGCCATTTTACAGGGCAGTGAACCCTATATCACCACAGGTTATGGAACACAGGGGATGCAACGCCGTGCCTTTCACGCAGTTACAGATTCAGGTGGGCAAGTGATTGGATATGTGATGACTTCCACATTTACATCTGGTATTTTTGCTCACATCCGTGGATTATTGCTCTATTTTTTTCTGCTTCTGTGTGTTTCCTTCCTTGTTGCACTGATGTTATCCCGTGGTATTGTGGCTTTGCTGCGCCGCTCTTTACAGGGGTATCATCCCTTGGAACTATTGGATTTATACCGCAGACAGGGAACTGTACTCAATGCAATGGAAGATGGTATTGTTGCCACCAATTCGCAGGGAGAGATTCTCTTTGCCAACTCTGCCGCTTGCCATCTGTTGGGGCAGCAAGCCCAGCAGCTTCAGGAATCTTCTCTGAAAGATACTTTTCCTGACAGTACCTGTATACAGGTGGCAGCCAGTGGCAAAGCCATCCACAACCACTCCTGTGTCATCCATGACCACTCTGTTCTTACCACAGAAATTCCCATTTATACCCACCCCTCTGGGACATGCAGTGGTGTTTTGACCATCTTTCACGACAAAACGGAGATGCGCAAACTCTCAGACGAACTTTCCGGCACCAAAAATATGTTGGATACCCTGCGTTTTTTCAACCATGAGTTTATGAATAAGCTCCACATCATTTTGGGTTACTTACAGACAGGTGAGACGCAAAAAGCCATTACATTTATTATGAACACCAGCCTGATCTCCAGCCAGGCAATCCGGGAAACTGCCAACTGTATTCGTGTCTCTGCGCTCTGTGCCCTCATCATTGGTAAAATGATGCATGCCGCTGAACTTGGCATTCGTTTGACCGTTACACCAGATAGCTGTTGTATGGATGGGGATTTGTTATTGAACGAATCAGACTTTGTTACCATCGTTGGAAATCTTTTAGAAAATGCCATTGAAGAATTGGACTTGCACCCTACCGAAATAAAAGAAATCCATTTAGGAATCTATTGTCGTTCTGACTGTAATGTCATTGTATGTGAAGATACAGGCAGTGGAATTCCAGAAACCTTACAACCACACATCTTCCAACAGGGCATTTCCTCTAAGGGGGAAAACCGTGGTCTGGGGCTGTGCCTTGTGGAACAGCTTGTCACCAAATACAATGGCACAATCGACCTGCTGACAGAAACAGGGGCTGGTACCTGTTTCACGATTACCTTTACAAAGGAGGCATAACATTATGACATATCAGGTCATGATTATTGAAGATGACCCTATGGTTGCCGCCATTGACCGGCAGTATGTAGAGCGTAATACCCATTTTCGGGTGTCTCACCTATTCAAAAGTGGTACACAGGCCCTGACTTTCTTAGAGCATCACTCAGCCGACTTAATTATTTTGGACTACTACACCCCCACCATGGATGGTCTGGAATTTGTAGACAAACTTCATCAGATGGGAAAAAGCATCCCCATTATTATGGTCACCTCTGCCAATGACAGAGCAATTGTACACAATCTGTTTTCTCGTGGCGTTCTGGACTATCTGGTCAAACCATTTGAATATCCACGTTTTCAACAGGCATTGGAGCGATTTCTTACAAAAAAGCAACTAATGAATACCGCTCCAATCGAACTGGCACAACAGGACATTGATCAGTTGCTCCAACCGCGCACACCATCTCCCTGTTCCCCTCCGATTCATAAAGGGATGAATGAAGCCACCTTGCAGCTTGTTCGTTCTTTTTTGCAAAGCCATGCACAAACTCATTTTACCAGCGAACAAATTGCAGAACAGGTGCATCTATCCCGCATTACCATTCGCCGCTATGTGAATTTTATGCTGGAAAATGGAGAGTTAACCAGTTCCATTGATTACCAGACAGGGGGTCGCCCATCTATTCGCTACTGTTATGCTGCTCCCTTTGCACCATAAATTTACTTTACTTACAAAAGATATTTATTTAACTACAAAAAATTGCTTTTCTACCTCCTGTTTTTTATACTTTTCCATAGAAAATGTGTGGAAGTTGTGACACACAAAGAGAAAATAAGGAGGTCTTTCTATGCCATCTCTACAAGAGATTGTTGCCTACTTTGGCACATTTACCCCAGGCACAGATGGAGCTGTGAGTTCCTTCAAATTTGAGTACCTCACCAGTCTCGGCTTTGCTGCCATTGTGATTTTTCTGGGTCATGCCATTGTGCGCCGCAGTAAAGCACTACAAAAATTTGCCATCCCTGCCCCTGTTGTCTCTGGGCTTTTGCTCTCCCTGATCATTGCCCTTGTAAAGGGCAGTGGAATTCTGGCAATCAAATTTGATGTATCCACCATTCAGGACTTATGCCAGAATCTGTTCTTCCTGTGCGTGGGCTTTGGATTTAGTGCCAAAATGCTTCGTCAGGCTGGTGGTAAGCTAGCAATCAAAGTGGCTTTTGCCGCCTGTCTGCTCATTACTCTGCAAAATCTGATGGGTGTTGCCATCGGTCAGTTGGTGGGTATGCATCCCCTGCTTGCCCTTCAGTGTTCCTCCTCTGCCATGTCTGGTGGCGTGGGCACTGCCTCTGCCTTTGGTGCCATCTTTGAGGAATGGGGTGTTGCCAATGCCACAACTGTGGGTGTCACTGCTGGTACCCTCGGTAACATTATGGGTTCTCTCATTGGTGGTCCAGTGGCTGCCTACCTCATCACCCGCCACAACCTGAAATCCGACCCCAATGACAAGCCAGAATCTGAGCGTGTGGGCACTGCTCCCACACTGAGCAACAGTCGTATGGTATCCACCTTTGCTACTTTGCTTCTGCTGGCTGCTTTTGGTATGCCTATCTATTGTATTTTGGACAACATTCCCCAGATTGAAATGCCTAAATTCATTGGCTGCCTCTTTGCTGGTGCCATTGGTCGCAACATTATGGAGGCATTCCATATTGAATTCCATACCCCTGAAGTGGACGCCATTGAGCATATGTTCTTGGAACTCTATCTGGCTCTTGTTCTGATGACCATTGATATTACCGCTCTCATGTCTGTGGCTGGGCAGATGGGCATTATTCTGGTGGCTCAGGCAATTTTGATGGCTCTCTTTGCCATTTTCGTTTCCTATAATCTGTTTGGTCGTGACTATGGTGCTGCTGTCATGGCTGCTGGTAACTGTGGTTGGGGTTGTGGCTCCGGTCCAAACGCTGTAGCAAATGAAAAAGCTGTGATGGACCAGTACGGTTATCACCATGTAGCATGGGTATTTTATCCTGCTTTTGCGGTCATTATTGATGATATTTATAATCCTGTTTTCCTCTCTGCGTTTGGTAGCCTCTTTAAATAATCTCCTCTTTGAAAATGACCCTCTGTGCCTTTGGTTCAGAGGGTCGTTTTCTCTTGTAAAGCGATGGCATTTTGTGATATAGTATGGATATTGATTGAGAAACCCTTCCAAAGGAAAGGCGGAGCCTGTTTTGCAGAATTGGAAATTCTTTCTTTTTGCTCTTGTTGTTTTTCTACTGTCTGCTTGTACCAATCTTCATCAAGATCGTTCTGCTGAACCTCTAACCATATTAACGATTGGCACAGCAGACAGCGGTGGCACCATGTACCCTGTTGGAAGTGCCATTGCTGACACCATTACAGAACAACATGGCAGTATTAAAGTAAATATCAGTGCCTCCACCGGCTCAACCATGAATGTGGAAGCCCTTTCCTCTGGCGAAATTGATTTGGGTCTGGTTTCTGGTGATGTCGCCTATGCTGCACTTCATGGCACGGATGAATTTACAAAGCCTGTGGAAACACTGAGAGCCATTGCAGCGGTGTATCCCAGTGTTTCCAACTGGATGGCACCCAAATCGTTGAATATTACTTTCGTCCACCAGCTCACTAATGCAACAGTGGGGGTAGGTCCTCAGGAATCTACCACAGAATTGTCTGCCCGTGTGGCACTGGACACCTTGCATCTTGAACAACAGGGGGTAATTCCTGTCAACTGTAGCCTTGGGCTAGGTGCAGAAAATGTAAAAAACGGCTCTCTGGCTGCTGTGCATGGTTTTTCTGGTGTCCCAATCCAAAGCCTCAACTCCTTATCTGAACAGCTCCCCTGCCAACTTCTCACCTATACACAGCAGGAACTGGATCAGATTTTACGTGAAAATCCATTCTACTATGCCACAACCATTCCTTCCAATACCTATACAGGGCAAACTGCCACTGTGTCAACATTTGGTGTTAAGTGCCTTCTGTGTGTAGATGCCTCTATGCCTGACGAACTAGCTTACCAAATCGCCAAAACGTTATGGGAAAGCAGGGACGAACTTGCCACTCTGCATCCTGCCCTAGACAGTATGCAGGAGCTGGATTTTGTGTGTAATCAACTGCCTATCCCATTACACCCAGGTGCCAAAGCTTATTTTGGGGAGATAACCGACCAGCTAGACTAATTTTTAAGGAGGTTTTTTCATGCAATCCTTTGAATTCCTTATGCCAACCCACATTATTTTTGGGGAATGCACCGAACAGCGCTGTGGTGAACTGGTGAAAGCCTATGGCGGCTCCCGTGTCCTTGTGGTATACGGCGGTGATAGTGCCAAAAAAAGTGGTCTAATTGACCGTGTCACCCAGTCATTACAGGATTCTGGGCTTGCCTATGAACTACTGGGTGGTGTCCATCCCAACCCCACTTTGTCCTTTGCCCAAAAGGGAGTGGAGCAATCTGTCAAATTTAAAGCAGATTTCCTGTTGGCAGTGGGTGGCGGCAGTGTGATTGACTGCGCAAAAGCCATTGCAGATGGTTCCCCCACACCAGATTATCCCCTGTGGGATTACTGGAGCAGACAACGCCCTCTCACACAGGCTTTGCCGGTGGGCGTTGTTCTAACTATTCCGGCTGCTGGCAGCGAGAGCAGTGATTCCGCTGTTCTGACCAATGACACTACAATGGTCAAGCGAGGCTTAAATTCTCCACTCCATCGTCCCCGCTTTGCCATTTTAAATCCTGCTCTCACCTACACCCTTCCCCCCTTCCAGATTGCCTGTGGTATTGTAGATATGATGATGCATACCATGGACCGATATTTTAACCCCATCTGCACCAATCAGCTTACCGATGAAATTGCGGAAGGGCTGTTGCGCACAGTGATTACAAATGGTAAAATTGCCATAGAAAATCGAGCAGAACCTCATGCCATGAGTGAATTGATGTGGGCAGGCAGTGTATCTCACAACGGTCTCACTGGGTTAGGAAATCAGACTGATTTTGCACCCCATCAGCTGAGCCATGAACTGAGTGCAAAATATGATGTGGCACATGGTGCAGCTCTCTCCTCCATCTGGAGCAGTTGGGCACGGTTCACTATGGACACCAACCCAGAGCGATTCGCCCAGTTTGGTACAAAAGTCTGGGGCATTGATGGCACTGGAAAAACCGCTGTACAGATTGCCACAGAAGCCATTGACACCACAGAGGCGTTTTTCTCCTCTCTCCATATGCCTGTTTCCATTCCTCAACTGCCCTGTGGAAAATTACCAGATGATATATTAGAAGAACTTGCTACTCGTTGTACTTATTATGGCACTCGTACTATTGGTTCCTTCCGTGTGTTAGGGCATAATGAAATCCTTGCAATTTACACAATGGCAAACAAAACGTAAAATAAGAACTATGATAAGATGAACTCCAGCAAGAGGGGGCTCCCTTCTTGCTGGAGTTCTCTGTTCCATCATGTCTGCTGATGAAGCATTGTGACAATCTGGCAGTCTTTACAAATTTGAAGATAGGCATTTCCTTCCATGCCATCCAGAACAGTATCCCATTGGATTTGTGCCAAATACTGCATAGGTCTCCCACAGTCTGGGCAGTAGGTTGCTGCATAGTCTTGAATCCAGAAGGCAAACCCACCAACGGAGGAACCGCCTTCCCAGTCGGTTGCATACCTCAGAGAAACTGGAGTCTCTCCCAAACAATAGGTATTGGATGACAGCTCCTCAATCCCTTCCTCACCTAAGTAATCTTCTGTGGTGAAGCCATCGCCTTCTGGCACCAGTTCACTGCTGCCATCCAACTGATACCTGCAAAAATCTCCCCCATCCCAGGCAACACAATTTGGGCAGCCTTTCACTTTGACCACACCATCCAATCCCAGAAAGGACAGCCGCTGGTCTCTGCCGTCGATTTCCATAAGGTACGCCAGTTCACAGCCACATCGTTTGCATTTCTCTCCCGTTCTGCTTCCAATTTTCACAGGGCTTTTCTTTTTTTGTTCCAAAGTCCCCTTTACCATAGGATAACATGTATCAAACATGGTTTTCATCCAATTCCCTTGTCTATCATAGCTCCACCCACCATAAAAAGCATATTCAGACGGAGCTACACATATTTTTTCACTCCATTTTCTAGGATTTCTTTCCCACTCCAAAAAGGTCTGGAATACCTTTTGCCCACCATGAATGGAGAGACACAGCAATAGATTGTTTACCAGACGAACTTCCACATCATCCTCCATCAACAGAGCAATCATCTGGTCAATCACATCGTCAGGCGCATCTTTATAGAGTTCCCATGGATGATACACGCCTTTTGAGAATGCCTGTTTTGCAATTTCTGCGGTATTGATATCCCGATATTGAATCAATTTAGAGCAGAGTTCCCTCTCATGGTCTAACTTCCCTGTCTCTGCAATTTCTCTACAAATCTGTTGGACTGCCTGATTCATTTCTTCTTCTGATAGAGCCAAAAACCGATTTCGTTCATTTTCTGCCCGACAGGAAACACAAATTCCATCAAAATAGATTTCCCGACCACATTGTTGGCAGTGTTTCTTCTCCTGTCCCATGTCAATTCCTCCCTGTCTGTCAAGTCATCATTTGATACTAACCCTAGCATACAACAAAACAGATGCAACCACAAGCAGTTGCATCTGTTTTTTGCTTAGATTCCACGGTTCAATGTTTTTCTTAGGCGGATTTTTCCTGCCAATGCCTCATCCAGCATGTGCAGGAATTTTTCTTTGTCCTCTGGCAGTCCACCTTTCAAGGGCAAATAGTTTGAGGCGTGATTGCTGGTAAAATGGAGTGGGTCAACGTCCAGCTCCTCCAGCAACAGGCGGCATTCTTCCAAAATCTGATCTGGTGTACACACCCGGAACCGCCCTGCCAGTACATCATCCCCCATAGGTGTCCCTTTTGCAGGGGCAAAGGTCATAGCAGACAGGTGGCGGGGTTTCATCTGGTTGATGATGTTGGCAGTGGAGTGGATGTGTTCCTCCCAGTCTCCATCCTGCCCTGTCAGTCCCATAATGATAATTGCCCACAGGTCAAAACCGGCTGCCACCAGTTTTTGCCCTGCCTCCAGCATCTGTGCTGCTGTCACCCCTTTACAGATAGCTTTCAATACTGCATCGCTTCCGCTTTCCACACCCAAATAGGTGCGGTTCAGCCCTGCTGCACGAATTTCTTTCAATTCCTCTGGGGTTTTTGCCAGCACATTTTTAGGTCCGGCATAGGTGGTCACTTTTTCCAATGCTGGAAATGTCTCATACAGTTTATTCAAAATGGCAATCAAATCCTGAGTTTTCATAATCAGGGCATCACCATCCATCAGAAAAACCCTTTGAAGCCCTGGTCCATAGTAATCTCGTGCCATATCAATGTCTTCCAAAATTTCCTTCACAGGACGAATTCTGAAGTTTTTCGTCTTATACATGGTGCAGAATGTACACTTGTTGTGGGAACAACCAATGGTACACTGTAAAAGGTAGCTTTTCCACTCCCCTGGTGGACGGTACAATAAATCACTGTCGTATCGCATTCGATTCCTTCCTTTCTGGTGCGCTAAACTTCCACAGGCTGCCCATCCCGCAGCACTTTTCGGATATTTTTTTCCACTTTGCTTCTGGGCAACATCACCTCATGACCGCAGCCCTGACAACGTATTTTGAAATCCATCCCAACACGCAGCACCAGCCACTCCTGACTGCCACAGGGATGATTTTTTTTCAGTTTCAACACATCATTGACCTGTATTTTCATGCTATGTTTCCCTCCTCTCTCCTTTGATTGGTTCCCAATATTGTCTGGCTGCCTGCTCTACTTTATTATCCCCATATCGGTAGTAGGTACGCCCCTGTAAATCATTGGGCAAATATTGCTGCTTCACCCAATGTTTTGGATAGTTATGAGGATAGAGATAGCCCTGCTCCCGCTCCATTCCGGCAGAATCTGCATGGACATTTTGCAGTTCTCTGGGGATTTCTCCTCCCTTTCCTGCCTTCACATCTTGCATCGCCTGATTGATTGCCTCATACACCGTATTAGACTTGGGTGCTGTGGCAAGCAAAATCACCGCCTGTGCCAGTGGAAGGCGGGCTTCTGGCAAGCCCAACTGCAACGCACTATCCACACAGGCTTTGACGATTGGTACCGCCTGTGGGTAGGCAAGTCCCACATCTTCACTGGCAGAACATAAAATACG
>CALWON010000019.1 GCA_944383165.1 uncultured Oscillospiraceae bacterium | reverse complement strand
CTGCCCCCTTTGTACAGACCAGCAATCTCCAAAAGGAGGGATACGATGAAAGCGAGAAAACGAATTTGTTCCCTGTTGGTGGCTGTTGCCATGCTTCTGTCTCTCATTCCAGCGGTGATGGCACAGGGGATTGGTTCAGCAGTGAGCCAACTTGCAATAACCCAGAGGAGTGTAGGGGTTGGAAATGTCACCAGTGTATATCTGATTACCAGAGATGTGAACATGAAAGTGGGAGAAACGGTTGAAGTCTATGCAGGTGTGGAGTGGTTGAATGGTGTCCCAGGCACACTGACTTCCAGTGATGTGTCTTGGACAACAGAGGACAATCCAGGAAACCAAATTATAACCGTCACCCCATATGCAAATGACCCACTTCATGTTACAGTAACTGCGGTTGGTATACCAGAGACCACCCAGACAGACCCAGTTACCTTGGTTGTAACAGTCAATGGGAAGAAAGCCAGTATTACTGTAACAGTTCAGCCAGCTGACACCGCCAGTGTCATCATTGACCAGGGCGAGGAAGTGGAGCTGGAGAAAAGTGCCAGCATGACCTTGTCTGCCCATGTGACACCGGAGACATCAGACCAGACAGTAACTTGGGCAACCTCTGACTCAGGGATTGTGGCAGTGGATGCAACAACCGGTAAAATTACAGCAGGTACCCAGCCCGGCAAAGCCACCATTACAGCCACTTCTGGTTCTTTGCAGGACAGTATTGTGGTGATTGTACGGGGTATTGTGCTGGAAGAAAAAGAGATTACCATGCGGGAAGGGGACAATAAGACCCTCAAATATACCCTGTACGGGAACAACCTCAAGGACAATATACAGTGGTCTGTTGACCAGAACGGAAGCAGTGTGGTGCGTGTCACTGGGGGTTATGCCTATGCCCTTGCAGTGGGTACTGCCACTGTCACCGCAAAGGTGGTAGGGGCAAACTATTCTGATAGCTGTCAGATTACAGTCACACGGAAAGTGGCAGACCCAATCCTTACCAGCGCGCAAGCAGGAGCTCCCCTGAAATTTTCCACTATTATGGGGCAGATCCAAACAGAATGCCAGGATGTGTTGGAAAAGCCTTTGAGCTATATCAGCAGCTTGAATGTGCCTACCTCACAGGGGACCCTCTACTACCGGTACTATTCAGACAGCGACACTGGTTCTGGTGTAGGCAATGGGGAACGGTACTATGTATCCCCAGGGCAGGCACAAAATTCCCTGTCTGACTTGACCTTTGTACCCAAAAGTGATTTTGGTGGTACAGCGGTGATTCAATATACCGGCTATGCGTCGGACCAATCCTTTTTCCAAGGAACCATTGAGGTGACAGTATCAGCTCAGGAGGATGTAACCTACGCCACGGTATCAGAAAAGGTGATTCAGTTCCAGAAAGAGGATTTTAATCTGGTCTGCCGCCGGAAAACAGGCAGAGAGCTGAGTTATGTGATTCTCTCCTTGCCAGATAGTTCCCGTGGTACCCTGTACTATGGTTATATCTCCGAAAGTAACATGGGCAGTAAGGTGGACTCCTCCAAAGAGTACAAATACTCAGGTACACCAGCACTGGGAAGCGTATACTTTTTGCCCAATGCAGGGTATACCGGTACTGTGACCATTCCCTATACGGGATATAATGTGAATGGTGAGTCTTTCTATGGTCGTATTACTGTCAATGTATCTGCTGCCACTGGCAGAGGGGATTTGAATTATACCATTGCACAGGGCGGCAAAATTACCTTTAGTGACAGCGACTTTGATGACTTTTCTAAGAGCATGACTGGGTATGCACTGGACTATGTACAGTTCACTTTGCCTCCAGAAACAGAAGGCACATTATACTATGACTATTCTGGCAGCAGCAGCTATGCAAGCCTTGTGACCGCAGGGAGAAGTTACTATGCCAATGGGACACCCTATCTGAGACGGGTCACATTTGTGGCAAACAGCAACTATGCAGGAACTGCAACGGTACAATTTGCCGGCTGGGATATTAAGGGCAACCGATTCACTGGCGTAGTAGAAATTATTGTGGGGCAGTCTGCCAATGGGGATATTAGCTACACAGTATCCAGAAATCAGGATTTGAGATTCAAGGTGGATGATTTCAATGACCTGTGTCGGCAGCTCACAGGAAGCCCATTGGACTATGTAAAATTTACGCTGCCAAAATCCACCCAAGGACGGCTCTACTACAGTTATAACAACGGCAGTTACACCAGTGAAGTGACGGCGGCTAGACAGTATTACCGCAACAACGCCCCCTACATTGACAACATCTCCTTTGTACCAGCACAGGGGTACACAGGGACAGTATCTATTCCAATTACAGGAAAGAGCACCAACGAGCGTACCTTCTATGGCACAGTTGTGATTACAGTAGACGGCAGTAATGTGGATTTGGCTTACACTGTGAAGGCAACCGGAGTGGTTACCTTTGATGATGAGAGTTTTGATACCCTGTGTCAGAACGAGACAGGGAAGCGGCTGAACTATGTACGGTTTGACCTGCCAGATGCATCAAAGGGTACACTCTACTATGATTACAAGGATAACGCCAATCTGGGTACTGGGGTATCAGAGTCCAAAAGCTACTACCGCACATCCAGCCCCTATTTGGACCGTGTGACCTTTGTACCAAATCGCAGCTATACAGGGACCTTTACCATCTCTTTCACAGCATGGGATATGAATGGAAAGTCCTTCCGTGACACCATTCAAATGACTGTGCAGGAGCCAGCCAAAGCATCTGTGATTTACTACAGTTCCAATGGCAGTGCAGTGAACTTCCAGACAAGGGATTTCCAAAATGCCTGTAACGACCGTCAACTTGGCAGTTTGAGCTATGTCAAATTTGATTTGCCAGACCGCTCTCAGGGACGGCTGTTTGTACAGTATGATGGTTCCTTCCAAAATGCCACAGAGGTACGCAGTACAACCGCCTATTATCCATCTGGACAGCCAAGTATTGAACAGGTGACTTTTGTACCCAAAGTGGGTTATAGTGGAACAGTGAATCTCACCTACACTGGCATGGATACACAGGGCTACCAGTACACTGGAAGCATTCAAATTGCTGTGCAGCCTGGTAGTTATTCCAAATACTTCAGCGATATGAGCGGGCATAGTTGGGCAGTAGGTGCGGTAGATTTTCTGTATGAAAATGGTGTGGTCACCGGAGTAGGAAATGGAAAGTATGGTCCTTCCCAGTCTGTGAGCAGAGGAGATTTTGTGCTGATGCTCTATCAGGCCTTTGATTTACCTGAGTATACCGGAGAAGGCTTCTGGGATGTATCTACAAATAGTTATTATGCAAAAGCCATTACAGCAGCCAAAGCAATGGGAATTATCAGTGGATTTGCAGACAATGGGTTCCATCCAAACGACCCCATTTCCAGACAGGATGCCATGTTGATTTTACAAAAGACCATGCAAGTGGATGGCTGGAGTTTTGGAACTGGAAATACCAATTTGCTGAGTTGGTATGCAGATGGCTGGGCAGTTGCAGACTATGCCAAAAATGCGATGGCATTAATGATCGAGTATGGAATGATTTCTGGTGATGATCAGAATAAACTCAATCCCAGTGCCAATACCACCCGTGCAGAGATGGCAGTGATTTTGACCAATGCATTGACATTGTAACTGCAATAGGGAAGTTCCAGTTGGTATTCCTAACAGAAAAAGCACAAGTGGAAAACCCCACAAGATGTGAAATGTCCATCACATCTTGTGGGGTTTTTGTATGTATGAGTAGGGACCCTAGATAGGGCAGAATTTTTCCCTCTTGAGTGGTTTGCATTCTGGCATATTTGTCCAAACTAGACATAAGCTATACCAAAGGTCTACAAGATGGTTAGGAGGCACCTTGTATGGGAACTCATCTTTTTTCTTCTCGTGTGAGGGAGGACAGCCAGAGACAGCAGGAGAAACAGGAACTGATTTCCTCTCTGTCTCGCACAAGGGCTCAGTTGCAACAGGCTTATAGTGGTTTTAATCTGGTCAGCGACCAGGATTTAGTGGAATCCTATGTGTTTGAAATTAAGTCATTACAATCCCGCTATGATTATCTGTTTCGCCGTATCAAAGAACTGGAGCGTGGTATATGAGTATGATGTCCACACCCACAGCAGCCATGATTTTGTTGGGGCTGACAGGGCTTGCACTGTTTCATAAACCCATAGGATTGCTGTGTAAATTACTCTGCCGTTCCACCATAGGATTTGTGGTACTGCTTCTGTTTAATCAGATTGGAAAATGGGTCGGCATTACATTGGGGGTCAATCTGGTCAATGCGGTGATTTTGGGCTTATTGGGGGTACCGGGGTTTGGGTTGTTGCTGATGCTGCGGTGGCTGTTGGCATAGGTCAAAGCTGTTTGGCGATTGCCTCGGCAACCCGGATGCCGTCCACCGCAGCGGAGACAATGCCGCCAGCATAGCCAGCACCTTCTCCACAGGGGTAGACACCACGCAAAGCAGATTGGAAGGTCTCATCCCGTGTGATGCGCACAGGGGAGGAGGAACGGGTTTCAATGCCGGTTAAAACCCCATCTGGATGGGCAAATCCTTTCAATTTGCGGTCCAGAATAGGCAGTGCGTCCCGCAGTGTCTGGGAGACAGAGACAGGCAGACAGTGCTCCAAATTGCACCAGGTTACACCGGGACGGTAAGTGGGGTGAATGGTTCTGGGACCTTCGGAAGGGAGGTTTTGGAGAAAATCTCCCACCAACTGAGCAGGGGCATGGAATTGACCGCCACCCAGTTGGAATGCAGCCTGTTCCCACTGTTCCTGAAAACGGACACCAGCCAGTGGGTCAGTGCCGGAAAAGTCCTCTGGACCCACACCAACCAGAAATCCACCATTGATGTTTTTGCCATCTCTGGCACGGTAACTCATACCATTGGTGACCAGTTGACCTTGTGTGGATGCAGCAGCCACCACTTCCCCTCCGGGGCATACACAGAAGGTAAAGGCAGAATGTCCATTGGGTAAATGACAGGCAAGTTTATAGTCAGATGGGGGAAGCTTTGACCAAACATCACCATATTGGGCTTGGGAAATGGCAGCCTGTTCCTGTTCAATGCGTACACCAATGGCAAATGGCTTCTGCTCCATGGGAAGTCCAGTCTGTGCCAACATACGGAAGGTATCACGGGCAGAGTGCCCAAGAGCCAGAACCAAAGTGTCGCATAACAGGTGATACCGTCCCTCACTGCTCTCAACCTCTATGCTGTGGAGATGGTCTTCTGTTTGATGCAGCCCAACCAGTTGATGAGAGAAACGAATGTCACATCCCAACTGGATGAGTTCTTTGCGGATGGTTTTGACCACTTCACGCAAAATATCTGTCCCAATATGGGGTTTGTGTGACCATAAAATATCTTTTGGGGCACCTGCCTCAACCAGTGTCTCCATGACAGCAGAAATACGGGGGTCATGGGTGCCGGTGGTCAATTTTCCATCGGAAAATGTACCTGCTCCACCTTCTCCAAATTGGACGTTGGATGCTTCATTTAAAATACCAGTGCGCCAGAATGTCTCTACCTGTCTGGTGCGCTCCTCTACGGGCTGTCCCCGTTCCAGCACAACACAGGGAATCCCATTGCGTGCCAGATACAGGGCAGCAAACAATCCAGCAGGACCCATTCCCACAATGACAGGCATAGAGGAACATGTGCGCTTCACAATGGGAAATTGGTAGGGCTGGTGCTGTACCAGTGTAATGTGGGGAGAGTGGCATCTGGAAACCAGGTTTTCCTCCTGTGGAACAGATACTTCAACGGTATACACATAGCGCACCATCTGTTTTTTACGGGCATCAATAGACTGGCGTACAATGTGCATTTCGTTAAGCTGATTGGGGTGTACAGACAGAAGCTGGGCAGCCTTTTTTTTCAGTTGCAGTTCATTCCCTCCAATAGGAAGGGACAGATTGGAAATACGAATCATGTTGTGCACCTCTTTTGTGTATCACGAAAAATTACTTTGAAAAGCCCCGAATCCAGTGAGATTCGGGGCTGGAGTTATTCCACTGCCACAGCATGTTGACGCACCATGTAAAGCGGCTCCAAAGTGGAACCATCAATCCAGTAGTAGTAGTCGTGGTAGCGGTCATCAATATTGTAAGGATCTGCAATGTAGTATTGATTGGTTGTCTGGTCATAGCCACAGACCAGAAGGGCATGGTTGTTGGCGAGAAGGAGTTGTGTCTCTCCTTCAATCTGATAATAGTCATAGATTGGATTTCTCCAATATAGTGTGACATAGATGACCACAGGATTTCCCAACAGAACTTCCTCACGCAGCTCCTCTACCGATTTTCCAGAAAAGTCAACCACTTTTCCATATTGAGAGCCATAGGCAGCCAGAGGAGCGGGGTAGATGGTGGTCCGCAGGTTATCGTTTGGAACATAAGGGGAGCCTACAAATCCCTTTGCTGGGTTACTCTCTGTTTTTGGCATACGGTCCAGAAATTCTGTCAATGACACATCTTGTGCATACCCTTTCCCTTTCAAGCCCATCAACAGAGAGGTGGCTTCACAGCCTACCCATGCACCCACAGGATAAACCTGACTGATGTATGGAACATCAATGACTGTTTTGGTGGGGAGAGGGGCAAATTCCACTGGTGTCATCAGAGAACAGCCAGACAACCGAAACAGAATGGTGGTCCACTGTGCTCTGGTAAGGGAAGCATCTGGGGCAAAGGTGCCATCTCCCATTCCAGCCATAAACCCAAGGGATGAGACAAACGTAATAGAGGACTGGGCAGGGTGGGATGCAATATCAGAAAATGCCACTGTTTGCAGAGATGTATCTGTAGTAAGGGAATAGGTGGGATTCTGCTGCAAGACCTGTTCTATCAGAATGGCTCCTTCTGCCCTTGTCAAAACTTGTTCCGGGTAGAAACAGCCACTGCCGTCCTGCAATCCAATCCCAAGCTGACCCAATGCCTGAATCTGCTCCTTTGCCCAGCTCTGTTCCAAATCAGTATAGAAAATAGGTTGGGCAGGAACAGGGGAGACAGAGGGGGATTCCTGTTCTTGGGTAGGGGTGTCCTGTGAGCGCACAGGAATATCCTGAGAGGGGGTGCTCTCCACTGGTTCCATAGATTGTATCCCTTTCAAAGTGGCAAAGAGCAGTGCAGCAGCTTCCTGTCTGGAGACTGCCTGATCAGGGCGAAAGGTACCGTCAGAATAACCAGTAACAATACCCTGATTCATCATTGTGTATACAATTTCACTGCTCCAATGCCGCCGCAAATCATTGGGAGCTGCCACTGCAAAGGCAGTGGTCAACAGGGAGCAGACCATACCAAACAACACACAGCAGGAGAGAAGGTTTCGTTTCATGCGAGACATCCCACTCACCTCCGGCTGAACTGGGATAGGGTCAGAACACAAATTTGTTCTGGTGTTTCAGAAGTCAATTCCAAGTAGTTTTCTGGGGCGTAAACCACATGGTCACAAAGAGAGGTAAAAGTACGCACTTCATCAATCACATCAAAACCAAATCCATCCCCCCGATAGTGCATGGGAATCACCACACGGGGCTTCAATTCATCCACCAACGCTTTTGCCTCATGGGCATCAATGGTGTAAAAGCCACCTACTGGAATGAGCAATGCATCTAGCCCCTGTAGTTTTTCTTTTTGCTCCGGTGTTAAGGTGCAGCCCAAGTCGCCTAAGTGGGCAACCCGCATTCCCTCAGCAGATAAGATATGGATGGTGTTTGTGCCGCGGAGTGCTCCCTGCTCTGGGTCATGGAAGGTGTCAATGGTCTCCACTGTAACATGACATGGGGCTCCTGTGAGGGTCACTTTCTGGCTGGCTCCATGGTCTGGGTGCTGGTGGCTGCAATAAACGCAGTCCGCCTGTAACTGGAGCGGGGCAAGACCAGGAACATAGTTGTCCTCATATGGGTCGAATACCACATTCCCGCTCTCGGTCTCAATGGTATAGCAGGAATGCCCATTCCAAATGAGTTTCATAATAACAGTCCTTTCTACATCAAGCAAATGAAATGATAATTCCATCATAGCATAAAGTTGCAAAACTGACGAGGGGGTAAATGGGAATTTTTTTTGCACAAAACAACGAAAAATTTTGAGAAATCTCAGAGAGAACCATGGCGAACGAAAGGAAAGACAAAAAAATACGAAATTTACTTAGGCAGATTGACAGAATATACTGTATAATCATAAAATTTAATTTCTTATTTGCACAAATATTAGATGCTACCCTGTAATTTACAATAAATATTTATTTTTTTATAATCTTTTACGCATTTTACAGTTGAATTTCCAGCCGATTTCGACTACAATGTAAGTCGATGTATGAGGGGTGAGTCATTTGCTAAACATTGTATTGGTGGAGCCAGAAATCCCACAAAACTGTGGGAACATTGCTAGGACTTGTGCTGCTACAGGAAGCCGCCTGCATCTCATTGAACCACTGGGATTTGATATCAGTGAGAAGGCAGTGCGCAGGGCAGGGCTGGATTACTGGCATATGGTAGAGATTGTGACTTATCCCAGTTTAGATGATTTTCTGGAAAAACACCCGGATATTGTCATGTGGCTTGCTACAACCAAGGCACCAAGGGACTATACACAGGCGGTTTTTCAGGATGACTGTTATTTAGTGTTTGGGAAAGAGACAGCAGGTTTGCCAGAGACATTCCGTATGGCACATTATGAGCACTGTATCCGTATTCCCATGCGGGAAGATGCACGCAGCTTGAATCTGGCCAACTCTGTGGCGATTCTGACCTATGAGGCGTTGCGCCAACAGGGATTTCCGGGTTTATCTGGAGTAGGGGAAATGGCACAGAACTAGAAATGGGAGAAGGCTCGCTGGTTTTTCCAATGAAAAACGGCGGTTTTCAAATACACAATACATCCAATATAGTTTATTGAGTGTTTGATTGATAAGAGAGGAGCAAATGTACTATGAATTACAACAAGAAGACTGTCAAGGACATTGATGTAGCAGGAAAGAAGGTTCTTCTGCGCTGTGACTTCAACGTACCCCAGGACAAGGCAACCCATGCAATTACCGATGATAAGCGCATCCGTGCTGCTCTGCCTACCATCCAGTATCTGCTGGAGCAGGGTGCAGCGGTGATTGCCTGCTCCCATCTGGGTAAGCCCAAGGGTGAAGTAAAGCCTGAACTGTCTCTTGCCCCTGTTGCAGTCCGTCTCTCTGAGCTGCTGGGTAAGGAAGTCATTATGGCTTCTGATGTGGTAGGGGAAGATGCAACTGCAAAGGCTGCTGCTCTACAGCCCGGTCAGATTATGCTGCTGGAGAACACCCGCTTTGAGCCAGGTGAGACAAAAAATGACCCTGAGCTTGCCAAGAAAATGGCTGCTCTTGCAGAGGTCTATGTGTCTGACGCCTTTGGTGCAGTACACCGTGCCCATGCCTCCACTGCTGGTGTGGCAGACTACCTGCCCGCTGTGTCTGGCTTCCTGATTCAGAAGGAGCTGGAAATCATGGGTGGTGCTCTTGCCAACCCTAAGCGTCCTCTGGTTGCCATTTTGGGTGGTTCCAAGGTTTCTTCCAAGATTGGCGTCATCAACAACCTGCTGGAGATTGCAGATACCATTATCATTGGTGGCGGTATGTGCTACACCTTCTTCAAGGCTCAGGGTGCCAATGTTGGAAAGTCCCTGCTGGAGGAAGATTGGATTGAGTATGCCGGTCAGATGATGAAGAAGGCAGAGGAGAAGGGCGTAAAAATGCTGCTGCCTGTGGACGGCATGGCTGCCACTGAGTTCTCTCCCGATGCAGAAGCTCATCTGGTGGATGGAATTGATATTCCTGAAAACATGATGGGGATGGATATTGGACCTAAGACTATTGCTCTGTATGCTGAGGCTGTGAAGGATGCAGGTACTGTCATTTGGAATGGTCCTATGGGCGTGTTTGAATTTGCCAACTTTGCAGAGGGCACCCGTGCTGTAGCCAAGGCTCTGGCAGAGACCAATGCCATTACCATTGTAGGTGGTGGTGACTCTGCTGCTGCTGTGGCTCAGTTGGGCTTTGCAGATAAGATGACCCATATCTCCACTGGCGGCGGTGCTTCTCTGGAGTTCCTGGAAGGCAAGGAGCTGCCCGGCGTGGCTTGCCTGCTGGATAAGTAAGAATAGAATCTCCTCTTGGCTGTCATAAGAAGGGGGTATCTTGTGGATACCCCCTTTGCCATGACAGAAAAGAGAATACTGACTCATTGCATTTTTTAAAGAAATAGGGAGAGATAATCATGAACCGACGTTATCGCAAAACTATCATTGCCGGCAACTGGAAGATGAATAACACTTTGTCTCAGATGAAGAACTTTGTGGAGGAGATTAAGCCCATTATGCCCCGTGGCAAGTGGTGCAATGTGGTGCTGTGTGTACCCGCTGTGAATATCACCTCTGCTGTGCGTATGTTCAAAGACTGCCACATTGCCATCGGCGCAGAGACCTGCCACTATGAGAACAGCGGTGCCTACACCGGAGAAATTACCGCTGAGATGATCAAAGAGGCAGGTGCCAAATATGTCATCATTGGTCACTCTGAGCGTCGTGAGTACTACAATGAGACGGATTTCACAGTGAATAAGAAGGTACATGCTGCCATCAATGCTGGTCTCTATCCCATTGTCTGTGTAGGTGAGAGCCTGGAGCAGCGTGAGCTGGGTGTGACTATGGAGCTGATTGCCTATCAGGTCAAGTGTGCTCTGGCTGGTGTGCCTGCTGACAAGATGCGCCATGTGGTCATTGCTTATGAGCCTCTGTGGGCCATCGGTACTGGCAAGACTGCCACAGCAGAGCAGGCTGGTGAAGTCTGTCAGGCAATTCGTGCTGTCATTCGCAAGCTGTATGGTGCCCATGTGGCCCGCTCTGTGACCATCCAGTATGGTGGTTCCATGAATGCCAAGAATGCAGCAGAGCTGCTGGCTCAGCCTGATGTGGATGGTGGTCTCATCGGCGGTGCTTCCCTGAAGCCTGCTGACTTTGTGCAGATTATCAACGCAGCAAATCAGGACTAATTTAGTCTGTTTGGTACAGGAATCAGGAGTGAACCACAGTTCCCTCCCCTGATACCCTTACAAGGAGAAAACAAACACTATGAAAACACCAACAACTTTAATTATTATGGATGGCTTTGGTCTGACAGCTCCTGATGCGGGAAATGCTGTTGCCAATGCAGAAACCCCAAATCTGGACCGCATGTTCCGTGATTGCCCCAACTGCAAACTGTCCGCCTCTGGACTGGATGTAGGACTGCCTGACGGGCAGATGGGAAACAGCGAAGTAGGGCACACCAATATGGGTGCCGGTCGTGTGGTTTTTCAGGATTTGCCCAATATCAGCCGTGAGATTGAAAATGGTGCATTTTTCAAAAATCCTGCCTATCTGGAGGCAATGGATAACTGCCGTGAGTGGGGTTCCTCTCTGCATCTGATGGGTCTTTTATCAGATGGTGGTGTTCACAGCCATATTACCCACCTCTTTGCTCTTTTGAAAATGGCAAAGGAACAGGGCATTCAGAAGGTCTATGTACACTGCTTCCTGGATGGACGTGATGTGCCACCCAGTTCCGGTAAAAGCTATGTCGAGCAGCTTCAGAATAAAATCAATGAGCTGGGTGTAGGTGAGATTGCCACAGTGATGGGTCGCTACTATGCAATGGACCGAGACAAGCGTTGGGACCGTGTACAGCGTGCTTATGACGCCATTGCCTGTGGTGAGGCACCTTTTGAGGCAGATGCTGCTCAGGCAGTTCAGAAGTCCTATGATGCAGGTGTGACAGATGAGTTTGTGGAGCCTGTGGTCTGCTCTAAAGATGGGCACCTGCATGAGCATGACTCCATTATCTTCTTCAATTTCCGCCCTGACCGTGCACGGGAGATTTCCCGCTGCTTTGTGGATGAAGATTTCAATGAGGTAAACCGCAAAACTGGCTTTATCCCTGTGACCTATATCTGCACCACAGAGTATGACAGCACCCTGCCCAATGTGACCGTGGCATATCCAAGAAGAAAACTGGAAAATATTTTTGGAGAGTATATCTCTAAATTGGGTCTGACTCAACTGCGTATTGCAGAGACAGAGAAATATGCCCATGTAACCTTCTTCTTCAATGGCGGTGTGGAGCAGGTGTTCCCAGGTGAGGACCGTGTGTTGATTCCATCTCCCAAGGTGGCAACCTATGATTTACAGCCTGAGATGTCTGCCTATCAGGTGACTGAGGAGGCAGTGAAGCGAATTGAGAGTGGTGCCTATGATGTCATCATCCTCAACTTTGCCAACTGTGACATGGTGGGTCACACTGGTGTTTATGAAGCTGCCTGTAAGGCTGTCAGTGTGGTAGATGAATGTGTGGGTCGTGTGGTGGAAGCCACTTCCCGTATGGGCGGTGTGTCTCTCATAACAGCCGACCACGGCAATGCAGAGCGTATGGTGGACAAAGATGGCAGCCCCTTTACTGCCCATACCACCAATCTGGTTCCCTTCTGTATTGTGGGTGCCAATGTACAGCTGCGTGATGGACGCCTTGCCGACATTGCCCCCACCATGCTGGATTTGATGGGGCTTGAGAAGCCTGCTGAAATGGATGGACAGACCCTCATCCTCAACTAATAGAGGTTGGGAGAGAGTTTTGAGATAGAAAGAGACAAACTCTCTTGTCAGATGTTCCAAGATTGAAATAAAATTGTTTCCCCTCCGGTGCTTGCCGGTAAAATATAGGTTTCAGGTTTCTGAAGCCATCTCTGAACGAATGAAAGGAGATTTTCCCCATGAAGCAGATGATTGAGATTGTTGACGTAGTAGGCCGTGAGATTTTGGACAGCCGTGGCAATCCTACTGTAGAAGTAGAGGTTGTTGTTGATAACGGTGAGCGTTATGTCATGGGTCGTGCTGCTGTTCCCTCCGGTGCATCTACCGGTATCTATGAGGCCTGTGAGCTGCGTGACGGTGACAAGAGCCGTTACATGGGCAAGGGCGTAGAGAACGCAGTGAAGAACGTCAATACTGAAATTTCTGAGGCTCTGATTGGCATGAATGCTCTGGATCAGGTTGCCATTGACAAAACACTCATTGAGCTGGATGGCACTCCCAACAAGACCAGACTGGGTGCCAATGCCATTCTGGGTGCTTCTATGGCTTGTGCAAAGGCTGCTGCCGAGGCTCTGGGCGTTTCTCTTTACAACTATATCGGTGGTGTGAATGCAAAGCAGCTTCCTGTTCCCATGATGAACATTCTCAACGGTGGCGCACATGCAACCAACAACGTGGAAATTCAGGAGTTCATGGTTATGCCCATCTCTGCTCCTTCTTTCCGTGAGGCTCTGCGCCGCTGCGCTGAGGTGTTCCACACCCTGAAGACTGTTCTGAAGGAGAATGGAACTCCTGCCGCTGGTGTTGGCGATGAGGGCGGCTATGCTCCCAACCTGAAGAAGGATGAGGACGCTCTGAAGGTTATCGTTGAGGCTATCGAGAAGGCTGGCTACAAGCCCGGTGAGGACTTCATGATTGCCATTGACGCTGCTTCTTCCGAGTGGTGGAACGAGGAGGAGAAGTGCTATATTCAGCCTAAGTCCGGCAAGAAGATGACTCAGCAGCAGTTGGTGAATATGTGGAAGAAGTTCGCTGACAACTATCCCATCATCTCTCTGGAAGATGGCATGGCTGAGACCGACTGGGAAGGCTGGGCTATGCTGACCAAGGCCATTGGCGACCGTGTACAGCTGGTAGGCGATGACCTGTTTGTAACCAATGTGGAGCGTCTGTCCACTGGTATTGAGAAGCAGGTTGCCAACGCTATCCTCATTAAGGTAAACCAGATTGGTACTCTGACTGAGACCTTTGATGCCATCCAGATGGCAAATCGTGCTGGCTACACTGCCATTGTTTCCCACCGCTCTGGTGAGACTGAGGATGCTACCATTGCTGACATTGCAGTGGCTCTCAACGCTGGTCAGATTAAGACTGGTGCTCCCAGCCGTACCGACCGTGTGGCAAAGTACAATCAGCTTCTGCGCATTGAGGAGGAACTGGGTGATGTGGCTCAGTACCCCGGCATGAAGGCTTTCTTCAACCTGAAGTAAGAGAAAACAAAGCCTATATAAGAAGAAAAACCAGTAGGAAGTCACTTCCTACTGGTTTTTTGTGTCATTGACAAAGATTTTTAAACTGGGAAAACTGTGGATTCCATTAGGTTGCAGACAGTAAGGGAGTTTCCATTGTTTCCTCATAATGGCGTGGTGGCTCATTGCTGTCGAACTTGACAAAATGATCTGCAAACTGAAATTCATTGATAAGATTTCGTAGGATACTTGCCTGACTAGACAACTC
The DNA here is from genome assembly GCA_944383165.1 of uncultured Oscillospiraceae bacterium. Classification (GTDB taxonomy): domain Bacteria; phylum Bacillota; class Clostridia; order Oscillospirales; family Oscillospiraceae; genus Lawsonibacter. The sequence continues at coordinate 19,268 of CALWON010000019.1, read as the reverse complement.
CTCACTGGAAGCAGCACTTTCCTCTGCTGTGGCTGCATTGGTCTGTACCACATCAGAAATCTGCCCCAGACCTGTGGTCACATCTGCTACAGACTTAGCCTCTTCCATAGAATCTTGTGCAATTTCTGTAATGGAAGTCACAACAATGGTTGCATCTGTTGCGGTCTCGGAAAGTTCCTTTGCAGTGGCTGATACCATTTCATTGCCTTTTTCCACCGCCTGAATGGAGGCTTCAATCAGCTCCTGAGTGGTTTTGGATGCCTCAGCTGATTTTCCGGCCAGATTGCGTACTTCATCTGCTACCACAGCAAAACCCTTTCCAGCCTCACCAGCCCGTGCGGCCTCTATGGCAGCATTCAAAGCCAAAATATTGGTCTGATAGGCAATATCATCAATAGTTTTGATAATGCCTTGAATTTGCCAAGAAGTCTCTTTGATCTGGTTCATGGCTACAATCAAAGCCTTCATTTTTTGACTGCTCCGGTCCAGGCTATCTTTGGTAGCCATGGTCTGTTTGTGGGCAAATTCGGCACGTTCAGCGGTGTGGTTTACTTTATCAGAAATGGTCTGTACTGTGGTGGAAAGCTCCTCTACATAGCTGGCTTGCTCACTTGCACCCTGAGCCAATGCCTGTGCACCAACAGAAACTTGATTGGAACCAGCGTCTACCTGGTCTGCTGCAATGCGCACTTGATTCATGGTATGGTTCATGGAGGTAATGATACCCTGTAAAGAGTCTTGAATTTGGATAAAATCGCCCTGATAGGTAGTGGATGTTTTGACAGTGAGGTTCTTATTGGAAATTTCGTGGAGTACGGAGGCAATATCGGATATAATGGCTTTCAAATTCACTTGGGTTTCCGCAAAGATTTCTTCCAGGTCACCGATTTCATCGTTGGTGTTTCGGATAATGCTGGAATCCAAATTCCCTTTTGCAAATTCCCCAGCAATTTTCCCAATTTTCTTGAGTGGTTTTACAAGGGCACGGGTCCGGATCAGGCAGACCAGAGAAGTAACGAGAATACACAGGGAGAAACCGACAACCAAGATCAGAAAGATAATGGTGGTTTCACGCATATATTCGCTATTTGGCATACAAGCCAGCACAGACCAGCGGAAGGAATCAATGTATAAGGTGCCGCCATAGTAGGTGGAATCTCCTCTTTGATATTTTACAATTTCACTGGTTTGTTGTTGGTCCAACAGCTCTTTCATATTTGCAGAGTAGGGGATATCCTTAAGATTCGTCATCAGTACAGAGCTATCTGGATGATAGATGAGGTTTTGATTGGAATCATACACTGTGATATAGCCACTTTCGCCAATAGAGATCTGGCTTAAATAGTCCATCAAAAGATCCATAGAGAGGTCAATCCCCACTACACCAATCATTTCACCAGATTGGTTGTAGTATGGTCTGGTAAGAGTTACCACAATATCACCACTGGCAGCATCCTCATAGGCGGGAGACAGAGAACCATCCCCTGTGTCCGTCTGGAGAGACTGGTACCAAGTTCTCTCTGTAATCTCAAAAGAGGAATCTGTGATGTAGCCATCTGATTGAATGACTTCATTGTTTTTGATGCCACCAATCCACACACCTTGTACAGCATCACCGCCTATGGTGTTAACATACTGTAAATCCCGAACAGCCTGTGGATAGATTGCAGAATTTTCAAAACGGTAGGTTGCAGGAGACTGCTCCATCTCTTGAAAAAGCTGTTGAATAGAGTCATATTCCATCACAAATTGTTGGCTTGTAAAAAAAGGCTCAAAGTATTGTGTAATTTGGGTGGAAACGGTTTTCATTTGATTGGTCATATCTTTATTTTTCAGTCCCCAGACTGTGTTCACAACAATAGTTGTAACAACAATAGCCAAAATAAGAAGAATTGCAGCAATGGGGACTGCAACATTGAGAATCATTTTTCCACTGACACCTAATCGAAATTCTTTCTTTTTTCCTATACTTCCAGAAATCATAATTTGTCCAATTCCTTCCTTTCTATAAGTCTGTATAAAAATAAATATAGAAATAAAAAGACAACTTCAGATTCTTTGCTATAACATTCACCTGTACAGTGAGAAAAGGTGTCTTTTTATTTTCAAATAAAAAAGACAGCCCCAACTGTGTCTGAGGCAATCGAACAGGGCATATAGTGTGATATAAAACCAAATTGATTTATGACTATAATAAGATGAAGCTATACATTGAGATAAAAACCCCAAACGACATAATTATACATGAAACTAAAATAAAAATCAATAGCATTTCCAATTCTATAAAATTATTTCTTTTTATAGTATTGTTTCCAACAAAAAATAGAGGGGTTTGAGTATTTGAGAAAGTACAATGCACACTGCGAAATTAGTCTGACATTGATATGATTCTAATTAGCACCATGTTCTATACTCTGCAAAGGCATAGCGTATTTTTTTGTAATTCTTTGTTTAAAATAAATTCATAAACTAACTATTGACAATCTCGGGGTCAGGTGGTACAGTATCTTTAGCACTCAGGGATATGGAGTGCTAAAGAAAAGCAAAAAGAGATTGCAGGTGAGAGCGGATGGAGCTGACCAATCGAAAAAAGAAAATTCTGCGTGCCATTGTAGAAATTTACATTGCAACGGCTGAGCCTGTGGGTTCCAAAGCAGTGGCACAACAGGCAAATCTTGATATCTCTACTGCAACCATTCGCAATGAAATGGCAGACTTGACAGAGTTGGGATATTTGGAACAACCCCATACTTCGGCAGGTCGTGTGCCATCCCCTGTAGGCTATCGTCTCTATGTAAATGAGCTGATGGGAGAACACCAGTTGACCATGCAGGAGACACAGCGCATCAATGAGGCACTGAATTTAAAAATGGAAGAACTGGACCGTGTGATTGACCGAGCAGGAAAGGTGCTCTCACAGATCAGCGATTACCCAGTTTTTACCATGGCAGCCCCCAAAAAGCGAATTACAGTAAGACGCTTTGATTTGCTGATGGTGGAGGAAAATGCGTTTATTGCGGTTGTCATGACAGACAACAGCATTGTAAAAAACAAATTGATACGCATGCCAGACCAGCTCTCAGATACACAGCTCCAACTACTGTCCACTGTGCTCAACAGCTCTTTTGTGGGGCTTACACTGGAGGAGATGGAGCAGTCTTTGGACCAGATGGAAACCCGTTCTGCCCCAGGTGCATTTCAGTTGATTTCCCTTGTGGTTCAGTTTGCTATGGAGGTCCTGAAAGAGCAGAGCGGTCAGACGGTACACACAGCAGGAATTACCCATTTGCTGGAACATCCAGAGTATCACAGTTTAGACAAGGCTAAGCCCCTGATGAACTATCTGTCAGATGGACAGGAAGGAGCCAAGTTGCCAGTCACACTGTCAGCCGACCAGAATATGAATATTCTCATCGGTCCTGAAAATGTAAACGAGGCATTGAAAGATACCAGTGTGGTCATGGCAAGCTATGATATTGGAGATAATATGCGTGGTGTCATTGGTGTGGTTGGTCCAACCCGTATGGATTATGCAAAAGTAACCGCACGCCTCTCCTACTTTGCTGACAGCTTGACACGTATGTTTGGAAAGGGAGAGCTTCCACCTGGAGAAGATGAGGAATAGGAGGAGCTTTAGTTCATGAGTAAAATAGAGAATCAGCCAGAGGAGATTCTGGAGCAGGAAACCCAACAGGCAACTGAGACAGCCGAGGAAACAGTGGAAACTCAGAAGCCAGAGGAGGCAGAAGCAGAGCAGCAGGCAGAGGCAGAAAAGGAGACAACACCACAGCAGGATGACCGTTTTCTGCGCCTGGCGGCCGAATATGAAAACTACCGCCGCCGCACCGCAAAAGAAAAAGAGTCCATCTGGAATGATGCAAAGTCAGAGGCGGTGATTGCATTTTTGCCTGTGTATGACAACTTAGAACGTGCACTGAAGCAGGAAACCACAGATGAGGCCTATAAAAAGGGCGTAGAAATGACCATGAACCAGTTGAAAACCGTGCTGGAAAAGCTGGGAATCACCGAGATTGAGGCACTGGGACAGCCCTTTGACCCCACCTTGCACAACGCAGTGATGCATGTGGAAGATGAAAATTTTGGGGAGAATACCGTGGCTGAAGTGTTTCAGGCTGGCTTCCGTCTGGGAGACAAGGTCATTCGATTTGCAATGGTTAAGGTAGCAAACTAGCACAGAGTCAAAAGGAGCACAAAAATATGGGTTGTAAACGGTCTGTACTGAACCGATTCTTGCAGGGAACATGGGCAAGCCGTGGTTTATTCATCCTGTCAGGATACCTGTTTATTCTGTCACTGGTTTTTTACCTTGCATCCATATTGATTTCATCTTGTTAACAATATAGTTTGATATAAATGGAGGAATATAGATTATGTCTAAGATTATTGGTATTGATTTAGGTACTACAAACTCCTGTGTTGCTGTCATGGAGGGCGGCGATGCTGTGGTCATCGCCAATGCTGAAGGCAACCGTACCACCCCTTCTGTGGTTGCATTTTCCAAAGATGGCGAGCGTATGGTAGGTCAGGTGGCAAAGCGTCAGGCCATTACCAACCCAGACCGCACCATTATTTCCATCAAGCGTGAGATGGGTACAGATTACAAAGTAACCATTGATGATAAGAAGTACACACCCCAGGAAATCAGTGCTATGATTCTTCAGAAGCTGAAGGCAGATGCAGAGGCATATCTGGGTCAGCCTGTTACTGAGGCAGTCATCACAGTACCTGCTTACTTTACTGACTCCCAGCGTCAGGCAACCAAGGATGCAGGTAAGATTGCAGGTCTTGAAGTCAAGCGTATTATCAATGAGCCTACTGCCGCAGCTTTGGCCTACGGTGTAGATAAGGAGACTGCCCAGAAGGTTATGGTGTATGACCTGGGCGGCGGTACCTTCGATGTATCCATTTTGGATATTGATGATGGTGTGATTGAGGTTCTGGCTACTGCTGGTAACAACCGTCTGGGCGGTGATGACTTTGATAAGTGCATCATGGACTGGATGGCTGCTGAGTTCAAAAAGACAGAGGGCATTGACCTGACTGGGGACAAGGTTGCCATGCAGCGTCTGAAAGAAGCCGCAGAGAAGGCAAAGATTGAGCTGTCCGGCGTGACTTCCACCAATATCAACCTGCCCTATATCACCGCAGATGCAACTGGTCCTAAGCACCTTGACCTGACCTTGAGCCGTGCAAAGTTCAATGAGCTGACTGCCCATCTGGTAGAGGCTACCAGCGGTCCTGTGAAGCAGGCTATGAGCGATGCTGGTCTGACTGGCAATGACATTTCCAAGGTACTGATGGTAGGTGGTTCCAGCCGTATTCCCGCAGTACAGGATATGGTCAAGAAGCTCACCGGCAAAGAGGGCTTTAAGGGTATCAACCCCGATGAGTGTGTGGCACTGGGTGCAGCCCTTCAGGGCGGCGTGTTCACCGGCGACGTGAAGGACCTGCTGTTGCTGGACGTGACTCCCCTGTCTCTGGGTCTGGAGACTATGGGCGGCGTGATGACCAAGCTGATTGAGCGTAACACCACCATTCCTGTGAAAAAGAGCCAGGTGTTCACCACTGCGGCTGACAACCAGACTTCTGTTGAGGTGCATGTGCTCCAGGGTGAGCGTGAGATGGCTCAGTACAATAAGACACTGGGACGGTTCAATCTGGATGGCATTGCCCCTGCACGCCGTGGTGTGCCTCAGATTGAAGTGACCTTTGATATTGATGCCAACGGTATCGTAAATGTATCTGCAAAGGATATGGGCACTGGCAAGGAGCAGCACATCACTATCACTTCTTCCACCAACATGTCCAAGGATGACATTGACAAGGCTGTGCGTGAGGCTGAGCAGTTCGCTGCTGAGGATAAGAAACAGCGTGAGGCTGCCGATGTGCGCAACCAGGCTGACCAGATGGTATTCCAGACAGAAAAGACTCTGGAGGATATGGGTGACAAGCTGGATGCCACAGACCGCAGCAATGTGGAGTCCGCACTGGGCAAGCTGAAAGAGACCATGAAGGGCAGCGATACTGAGGCAATCAAGAACGCCACTGAGGAGCTGACTAAGGCATTCTATGCAGTCAGCGAGAAGTTGTATCAGCATCAGGGCGGTGCTCAGGCTGGCGGTCCTGATATGGGCGGTGCCAACTTCGGCGGCGGTCAGGCAACCGGTGGAAATGCTGGTCCCGATGTGGTAGACGCTGACTACGAGGTTGTAGATGACAACAAGTAATGGTGTTGGAATACTGCAACATCATATGGATACAAGTGGGGCGGATGGGAACCATCCGTCCCACTCGGGGCGTTCAGACAATGGAAAGAAATGCCCGTGACAAGAGAGGTGACGAGTATGGCAGAACAGAAACGAGATTATTATGAGGTTCTAGGTGTAAGCAAGGGAGCCTCTGACGATGAAATTAAGAAAGCCTACCGCAAATTGGCAAAAAAATATCACCCCGATGTAAACCCAGGCGATAAGGCAGCGGAAGCAAATTTTAAGGAGGTCAATGAGGCCTACAGTATTTTGTCTGATAAAGACAAGAGGGCTAGGTATGACCAGTTTGGTCATGCAGGGGTAGACCCCAGCTATGGCGGCGGTGGAAGCGGCTTTGGCGGCTTCGATATGGGCGACATTGATTTGGGTGATATTTTTGGTTCCTTCTTTGGTGGCGGTTTTGGTGGCTTTGGCGGTGGCAGCAGCAGACGCAATGGACCACAAAAGGGTGAGACACTGCGAGCCAACCTGAATATTACATTTGAGGAAGCAGCATTTGGCTGTGAAAAGGAAATTAACCTGAACCGCACAGAGCCATGTGATGCCTGTCAGGGTTCTGGCTGTGAGCCTGGCACCACTGCGGATACCTGCCCAGACTGTCATGGTTCTGGTACTGTGCGTGTGCAGCAGAGAACGCCTTTGGGTGTGATGGCAAGCACCACCACCTGTTCTCGCTGCCGTGGTACAGGTAAGATTATCCATACCCCATGTAAAGCCTGTAATGGTGCTGGCAGTGTGAAGAAAACCAAGAGAATTACTGTGACGATCCCTGCTGGTATTGATGATGGTCAGGCGGTTTCTCTGCGTGGGCAGGGAAATGCAGGCAAGAATGGAGGACCAGCTGGAGATTTGTTGGTGGGGGTCCATGTGAAGCCCCATCCACAGTTCCAGCGTGATGGTACTACTGTGCTGTATGAGCAGCCTGTGACCTTCTATCAGGTAGCTATGGGGGCAGAGTTGGAGATTCCAACCATTGATGGAAAGGTGAAGTATACTCTGCCTGCTGGAACCCAGACTGGAACCACATTCCGTCTAAAGGGAAAAGGAATTCCTGAACTGCGTGGCAGAGGACGTGGCGACCAGTATGTGACCATTCGAGTGCAGGTCCCCACCTCTTTGAGCAGTGCCCAGAAAGAGGCGTTGCGTGTCTTTGCAGAGGCAATGGGTGAAAAGGTGCCAAGTGAAGGTTTTTTCAAAGACCTGTTCAGCAAACACAATAAGAAAAAATAACTGGTATTGATCGGACAGAATCTAGATTCTGTCCGATTCTTTTTTGGAAAGCGTGTTCAATACCCTTGTCAATACCAGAAAAATATGGTATGATATTCAAACAAATGTACAAGAAAGGGGTGGAAAACATGACTGTGATTCTGTGTGTCGATGACCGGGGAGGGTTGTGCTTTGCAGGTCGCCGCCAAAGTCAGGATCGCTATGTACGAAAGGATATACTTGCCTTGTGTCAAACCAAAAGATTATTTATGGATCACTACTCCAAAGGGCAATTTACAGAGCCAGAGGGGGCATTGATAGAAGTAGCAGATGACTTTTTGGATGTACTGGGGGAGGAAGATGTGTGTTTTTTGGAACGACAGACTCCACAGCCCTATCTGGAGCGGGCTTCCCAACTGATTGTCTACCGTTGGAATCGGCACTATCCATCCACTCACTCCATCAAGCTTCCACCAGATGGGTGGATTCAGACACAGGAAGAAGAATTTTGTGGATATTCCCATGAAAAAATAACCAAAGAGGTGTATCAACGTGAAGCGTAAAAAAGAGATATTGTTGGGGCTTGGACTGACCCTTTGTTTGTTGTTGTCCTCCTGTTCTGCATTGGTTCTGGACACCACAGCACAAAATAGCAATGGTTCTGTCAGTCAGGTGGTTTCCTTGCAGGACATTCCTGCTTTTTCCGGGGAACCCTATGTGATATTGAACAACAACCAGCCGGATTTTGAAACAGGGACTTTAACAACAGAGTCCTATGAAGTCTATGAACCACTGGATGAGTTGGGGCGTTGTACTGTGGCATATGCCAATATAGGGCTGGATTTAATGCCAACAGAGGACCGAGATTCCATCAGTGAGGTGAAGCCAACGGGCTGGCAGTCTGTGAAATATGATTTTGTGGACGGAAAATATCTCTATAACCGCTGTCATCTCATTGGATTTCAGTTGACAGGGGAAAATGCTAACAAAGAAAATCTGATTACAGGAACTCGGTACTTAAATGTAGAGGGAATGCTGCCCTTTGAAAATATGGTGGCAGATTACATCAAAGAGACAGAAAATCATGTGATGTATCGAGTGACCCCAATTTATGAGGGGGAAAACCTGGTGGCAAATGGGGTACAGATGGAGGCCTACTCAGTAGAAGATCAGGGTGAGGGCATTTGTTTTAACATCTATTGCTATAATAATCAGCCTGGTGTTACCATAGACTACGCCACGGGAGAGAGCTGGCAGGAGAGCACCTCACAGCCCTCAGAGGGAACCGCCTCGGAAGGATCAACATCTGAAGTACAAAGCTATGTTTTGAACACAAATTCTAAGAAGTTCCATTTGCCAAGCTGTTCTGGGGCGGCTTCCATCAGTGAAGCCAATCGCTCTGATGTGACCACCACAAGGGAAGATTTGATCGAACAGGGCTATTCTGCCTGTGGTATCTGTAAACCGTAATAAAATTTTTTTTCTGCTGCAAGGTTCAACACATTTTTCCCCCTCCATTGCATATACTAGACTGTACCGCAATCCAATGAGGAGGAATTGATATGGAAGAAAAAGAACTGAGGTATGGGCAGCAGGAAGAATCCCAGCAGCCAGCCAAAGATTTGGATGAGCTGATTTTTCAGGAAGAAATCTGGATGATGAGTGACCGATGAAAACCGTCTCCCATTGGGAGACGGTTTTTCAATTATGAACAAAATGAAAACAGTTTGAAAAGTTTTTGTTGGATTGATTGACGAAAAAAAATATGTGACATAAAATAAGATTAAAGTGTAGTTTCTTTGATTTTTCTATCAGAAAGGAGGGATTTGGATGACTGGAAAACGTGTTTTTCTGGCAAGTTGTGTTGCGGTTTGTCTGCTAATTAGTTCTGCTTGCCGTATGCACACAACAGCCAGTGAGGGTTCTGTGGAACGCAGTACAGAACCGCTTACAGAACAGGCAGAAGCAGGACAGGAAACCCAGAGCGCAGAGGAGAAAAGAATATCAGATGTGACACTCTATATTGGGACAGGTGACACATTTATAGAATATCCTGCCGCCTATCATGGCAGTGAGGACCCAACAGACATCCCTGCCAAAGCAGTTTTGAAGGCAATGGCAAGCTTGACCGATTGGAATTTGGATGTAAGTACCCCCATCGAATTGGATGAGAATGGAATTCGAGTGACCTTTTCATCTGAATCCTCCCTTTTTTCCGGTCCACCACTAGAACAGAAAGAAGAATTTTTTGTCTATGATGCCTATCAACTGGACCAAATGATTTTGGACAGTGTGAAGAAAACATTGCAATGTTGGGCAAGGGAGATGGGGCACACAGACAGTGATACCATAGATGTGTGGTTTTATGGTCCAGATGGAGGGGATTTGGTGTTGGAGAACATTGGGATTACCATATCATCACAAAACCCATATGGGGAATTTCCCGTATCGTGAATGGTGAAAATAGATAAAAATGCAATTTAATATTATAAAAATTTATTGATATAGATGGTAAATTTAAAATATATATGATATAATGTTGGTTGTAACAGGAACAAAGTGTGGTATTGCCATATGGTAGAATCGGGAGGTGCAAGAAGATGAAAGCATGGGCAACACAGACACAAAGAGAACATTCAGCATTATCTTTCCTGTTTTGTGGCAAACGGGCTTGTGCACCAGGGGATGCAATGGGACCTGTGGTGAGAGAGAACCATCTGCTCTATTTTTGCATTTCCGGCAGGGGTGAATACCGCACACAGGGACAGCGGTATGATATCCAGGCAGGGGAAGGGTTTCTGGTCTTACCCAATGAAGTGGCCTACTACCAGGCAGACACAGAGCACCCTTGGAGCCTGATCTGGGTGGGGTTTTCTGGAAGCCAAGCAGAAGAGTATTTGGAGGTTTGTGGGCTTTCGCAGGCAAGACCGGTGTTCCGGTGTACAAGTACAGGTCTACTGGAGCACTGTGTACAGGAAATGATGCACTATGACACAGTGGGACGTGGGCATGAACTGTTGCTTTTGGGGGAGTTGTATCGTTTTCTGGGGCGGATTGCCATGTCAAATGGAACAGGGGGCAGAAAAAACCGGGAAGCAGCCTCTGACTATGTAGAACTTGCGGTAGAATATATCTATAACCACTATCAGGAGGATTTGACCGTTGCAAAACTGGCAAAATATGTGGGATTGAACCGAAGTTACTTGACCACTGTATTTCAGGCAACGATGCAATGTTCCCCACAGCAGTTTTTGATGCGCTACCGCATGGAGCGGGCATTGCAGCTCTTACAGGCTGGCGAGCTGTCTGTGGCGGAAGTGGCACATTCCTGTGGCTATCCAGACCCGTTGACCTTTTCCAAAGCATTCAAACGCACCATTGGGGAGACACCCTCCTATTATCGGAAAAAAGGTCGTGCAGAACGCAGTATGCAAACAGAACTTGAATAAAAAAAAGCACACACAATTTATGTTGTGTGTGCTTTTTTGTGCAAATTTCTCTTGTATTTGCAGGGAAAAAAATGTATGCTTAGTATACACCTCTATCCATTTGAACGCATAGGAGTAAAACAGAACTGGTTGAGAGGTGAATATGAGTGAGTTGTCCTTATGTTCAAGTGTCATGCCCAAAGGGTGGAAGTACAACCTATCCCAATGCAATCTTACAAAGTGGAGGAGTTCCCATCATGGGATATGCCCCTGAACCTGTGGCAGATTGTCAGGGGCTTTTGCTTTGTGGTGGGGGAGATATTGACCCCTGTTTTTATGGGCAGGTCAGCAAAGGTTCTTATCCACCAGACGCACTGCGGGATTGGGCTGAATGGAAGCTCATTGACTACTATCTCCAAAGAAACAGACCCATTCTGGGCATTTGCAGAGGAATGCAGATGTTAAATGTGGTATTGGGTGGAACCATTTTACAGCATCTACCCAAAGAGAGATGGCAGCTCCATCAAGGAAAACAGGATGTGTTTCATTCCATATCATGTTCCAAAGATGGGGTGCTGTCCCAGTTTTTTGGCGCACAGAATACAGTCAACAGTGCACATCATCAGATTTTGGAGACGGTCAGTGATGAACTTAGGGTGATTGCTTGGGCAAAAGATGGCAGTATAGAGGCAGTTCAGGGACGGGATTTGCCCGTATTGGGTGTGCAGTTTCACCCGGAACGAATGGGAAATTCCCCCTGTAAAGGACTGTTTGACTGGTTTATACAAAAGGTCGCACAGGAATAAATTCTGTGTGAGGATGATACAGAGGAGCAAGAAAACTATGAAACATAAAATCGTCATCAAAGGGATTGCAGCCGTGTTGTGCGCTGCATGTTGTTCTTTTGGTGTGGCAGCGCAGCCCATACAGGAAGATGTGATCCTCTATCCTGAACATGAGCAAATCCGGCAGGAGATCCAGCAGTTGGAACAGTTGGAACAGTGGGGAGTCCAGCAACAGGAGGCAACCAGGTTGCATCTACAGTTAAGTGAGAAACAATGGGGCTCACTTGTGCAAAACACAGCCCCACCTGTATGGTTGTCTTTCTTGCAGTTGCCCTATGGAAAATCTGAGTTACTGGAACGCTATATCCAGCAGTGGGAGCAGACACCAGAGTGGACCGCGGAAGAAATTGTAACATGGGTCAATGCAAATTTAGATTTACCCTTTTATGAACAGACCGTGATGGCGGAGAACCCCAATAGCTTGACGGTTTTAGTAAACAAGTATTCTGCGCTGGGGGCAGAGTTCGAGCCGGAACTGGTCAAAATGGATGCTGCCTATACCACAGTACCCAATGCGAAAATGCAGCCGGTTGCCTATGAGGCATTTGTCAAGATGGCAGAAGCAGCCAGTCAAGATGGATTTCGCCTCTACAGTGTGTCTGCCTATCGCTCCTACCAGACACAAAAGCGGCTGTATCAGACCTATGTGGCAACCGATGGGCTAGAACTTGCAGAGAGCTATTCCGCAAGGCCAGGTTATTCAGAGCATCAGACTGGATTGAGTGTGGATATTAACACAGCCGATTTCTACAGCAATTTTCAGAATACCGATACATACCGATGGTTGAGAGAAAATAGCTGGAAGTATGGCTTTATTCTCCGCTATCCAGAGGGGAAAGAGCGTATTACAGGGTATCAGTTTGAGCCGTGGCACTATCGGTATGTGGGGGTAGAAATTGCCCAGACCTGTGAGGAACAGGGATTGACCTATGAGGAATATCTGGCACGGCAAGTACCACCACAGACTGATTTTCTCCAAAATACCTCCACCCCAATTTCAGGGCAACTCTTATGGCTGGATCATCAGTGGTATGCCCCATGTGTTATGTTGGCCCGTAGTGTTGGAATTGCGGCAGGGGTCCGGTCGGATGGTGGTGTGTTGCTGTTTTCGGAGAACCAACGAGTCGAATTACACCCCTATCTGCTGCCAGTGGTGGACGGGGTTCCCTATCCAAGAAAACATACAGAGTTATGGTACCAAGGAGAACTCTATGTACCAGTGACAGATTTTTTAAAACAGTTTGAGATCCCATACCAGCAAGTGGATAATATAATCTATATACAGGAGCACCAGAGTACAAATGAGATTTTGACTTCATTGTATCACTACCTGAAAAATGCCAGCATAGAGGAGTTGATGGCATTGTTTCCAACACAGATCCCCATTTCCTCTGAAAGCTGGATTGCCCCTGTGTTTGATCCTGTCAAGTGGTTGAGTGCCAAGTTGTATGATTGAAATGTAGTAGATTGAGAAAAACAGAACACAGAGCATGGGTACAATCGTCCCATCCTCTGTGTTCTGTTTTTTGTCTCAGGAATAAAAAGCCTGGAATCTATGAGAGATTCCAGGCGAAGGGATTAACCAAACATAGGCAGGATGTTGATGAAACCTGTAATAATCAGACCATTGAAGAAGTCAATGAACAGGGAGCCAACCAGGGGCACAACAAAGTATGCCTGAGGGGCAGGACCAAAGTGCTTGGTCAGAGCCTGCATGTTTGCCATAGCGTTGGGGGTAGCACCCATGCCGAAGCCACAGAAAGCGGAGGTCATAACAGCAGCCTCGTAGTCTCGACCCATGATGTTGAACACCACGAAACGGGCGAAGAAGAACATGAGGACAGTCTGAGCAGCCAGCATAACAACCATAGGAACAGCCAGATCGGCAAGCTGCCACAGGCACACGCTCATCAGAGCAATGGCAAGGAAGATGGACAGGGAGACGTTGCCCCAGATGTCCAGAGCTTTACCGGGCAGGATGATGTGCTTTGCATCACAGAAATTACGAATCACAGCGGCGATCAGCATAGCACCAATGTAGGTGGGGAAGGTGAACTTGAAGGAGAAGTTACCGATGTTGATCTGAATGTTGTTCAGCCACAGGGTCAACAGAGTACCCAGACCAGAGGCCACAATCAGCAGGATCACAGCATTGGTGAAAGACTCTACACTGACATCGTTTGCCTTTGCCTTCTGTGCCTCAGTCTCATCACTCACTTCCATGATAGTTGCTTCTGTCTCCTCAGAGTGAAGCCCATACTTGTTGATGATGCTGCGAGCGGTAGGACCACCCATGAGGGAACCAGCTACCAGACCGTAGGTTGCAGCGGCAATGGCCAGCACGTTAGCACCAGCAATGCCCAGATCGTTTTCCATCATAGGACCGTAGGAACCGGCAGTACCATGACCGCCAACCATGGGAATAGAACCAGTACACAGACCCAGACGCATATCCCAGCCAAACACACCAGCCAGGACACTGCTGAGAACATTCTGCAAGCAGACCATGACGATGGTAACGATCAGGAAGGTGATCACCTTTTTGCCACCCTTCTTCAGCAGACGGAAGCAGGCAGTGTAACCGACGCTGGTGAAGAACAGGGTCATAAAGAAGTCCTTTACATTGGAGTCAAAGCTGAACTCAACAATACCGCCCATGTACAAGAACAAGTGGACAATGGCGAAGATCAGACCGCCTACCACAGGGGCAGGAATGCAGCATTTTCTCAGAAATTCGATCCTGGTGGTCAATGCACGTCCCAAGACGAACAGGAGCATGGCAATGGCTGCAGTCTGATACATATTCAGTGCAATTTGCATGATTTACTCTCTCCTTTTTCTTTTGTTTTTTGATGCCCTTCCACATCAGTTGTCACTTTATTCTACAAGTCGGACTTCAAAATCCTTCAAATTCCTACAAGCATGAAAATAAATTCCATCTAATGAACAATTTTGTCATGATTTTCTTGTAGTATCTACACAAAAAATAAGGGTTTAAATTGGAATCCATCTGGTCATGTAGAATAGTTTGTGAAGTTTTTTTCTTAAATTCATTACAGATCAAAGGCAAATAGGGAAACTGCCTGAAATTGTAAATGAAAGTACAATCTCAGGCAGCTTGATTCTAGTGGTTATGACATGGAGTGTAGCAGTGCCTCCAGTTGCTCTTTGGTGTAGTGGTAAACTTTATCACAAAATTGACAGGTCAACTCTGCTTCTCCCTGCTCTGCAATCATGGAAGCCAGTTCTTCTTTTCCCATGCTGATGAGGGCACGGGTAACACGTTCCTCACTGCAATAACAGCGGTAAGAGATGGGATGAGTCTCCAAAATTTCCAGTTCAAAGTCAGAAAGTACTTCACGCAGAAGTCCCTCAGCATCCAGCCCACGTTCCAGAGCGGGGCTGACAGAACCCACACGGTGAATCCCAGCTTCCACTTTGGAAATCATAGATTCATCCGCACCGGGGAGAAGCTGAATCAGGTAACCGCCTGCGGCGGTGACAGACTGATCTGTTCCAATGAGTACACCAAGGGCGCAAGCGGTTGGAATTTGCTCACTTTCTACAAAGTACATGGCAATATCATCCGCAATTTCACCGGAAAACAGCCCAATGGTGCCCACATATGGTTCTTTCATACCCAAATCTTTGATGACCGTCAGGCTTCCATCAGTTCCCACCGCACTGCCAACATCCAGTTTGCCCCGTTCCTTCTCCATCAAAGCCACATGGGGGTTTTGTACATAGCCTCTCACATTGCCTTGGGAATCGGATACAGCCAAAACAGTGCCTAGTGGTCCCCCTCCTTTTAACTGCAAGGTCAGGGATGCCTGGTCGGATTTTAACATATCCCCCATCATGGAGCTGGCAAGCAAAGTGCGCCCCAAGGCGGCAGTTGCCACAGGGAGTAGGGTATGGATGGTGCGTGCTCTTTCTACCAGGTCACGTCCGGTGACAGCCACTGCTTTAATCTGACCATCTGCTGTCATAGCTCTTACAAGTTGGTCTTGCATGAATGAAATTCTCCTTATAATTGAGTTGTCATATTTGGATTTTTCCGTGCAACAAAGAAAATCCGGTCTTCCTCCAGCTTTGGGGCACGCCATTTCAGGTTGCCATATTGTTTGATGTCCTGAAAACCAGCCTGTTTGAGCATGGCGGTCAAATCTTCCGGCGTATAGGCTCGCTCTTGATGTAATTCATTTTCACGCTCCCACAGACCAGTTTCCTCATCAAGCTGAAAGATATCCATGAAGTAGGAACAAATGCGGCTGCGTTTGGAGTATTCTGCACGCCAGACACAGTAGGCATCTTCCGTTTCATCCAGAAAAATTTGACCATCTAAATGCTCCAGTTTGTAGGGAGAGTTGATGTCAAACAGGAAGACACCACCGGGCATGAGAAAGAGATACACGCGCTCTATGGCTTTTTGTAATTTTTTCGGTTCCAGTACATAGTTCATGCTGTCCAGACAGCACACACAGGCGTCAATGGTCCCATATAAGTCTAATTGATCCATAGACTGACACAGAAAAACAGGGGCGGGACCATCAATAGGACGCTGTTTTTCCATTGCCTCAGCCAGCATGTCTGGGGACAGGTCTACACCAATCATATCATAGCCCCGCTGGGCAAGTTCCCACGTCAGAGAGCCAGTACCACAGGCCAAATCCAAAACGGTGGTTCCGGGGAGTCCCATTTTTTGAAAGTGGGATTCAATATAGTCAGCCCATTTGGGATAATTCACATCGGTGGTAAATTGGTCATAGCAGCCAGCCAGAAAGCCATAACTGGTCATGATAGTTTCTCCTTCAGTCGTGGAATAATGGTGCGGTATCCATTGGCACCATAGAGCAAACAGCGGTTAACACGGCTGATTGTGGCACTGGATGCCCCGGTTTTTTCCAAGATTTCACTATATATCAGCCCCTGATCCAGCAACATGGCAACTTCCATTCGTTGTTCCATTGCCTTCAGTTCAGATACTGTACAGAGATCCTGAAGAAATTTTCGGCATTCATCCACATCCTGAAGCTCCAGCATCGCATAGTAGAGCAAATCACTTGGGGGCTTTTCATAAAATTTTGACATGGGATGACTCCTTTCAAAGTTGATCACTTTTACATTTTACCATGTTAACATACGAAAGTAAACAGACAAGACACCTTTTTCTTTGATTTTACATAGGGTATCTTAGAGAGGTGATATGGCATGAAAAAAGAGGGAAAACAGAACCGATATCAGATCAAATTTTCCCCATGTAAGCAGTGTAACCAGTTACAGGATCAAGTTGTGCTAGAAAAGAGGTGGGTATTGCCCAGTATCAAAGGGACAGGGTTTCCAGTACACAAATTAAATGATTACTATCAAAGGGTCATCCGTCAATGGCAAAAGAGATGGGATGGGGAACTATACTGGAGAAGTGGGATTGCATTTGCAACTTGTAAGGAACAGGGGAGGGCGTTTTTACCATGGAATGTGGAATTGACACAGACTGTGACCTACCAAAGCGAGGCAATACTCTCCCTTGTGACTGAGGTACGGGAACAGTGGGGCAAGACACAATGCAGATGGATCAAATATGGGGATGTGTGGCATCTGCCCAGTGGCACCCCAGCTCTGCCGTGGGAGTTTCTGAACGAAAAAAATGGGAAGAAGTACCTGAAACAGAGGTTGTATGAGCAGTTCCAGGAAATGGGGCAGAGGGAGGGCAGCCATCTGCCAGAGATGACACAACAGCAGTTTTGTAAATTATGCCATATGGACCGGTTTGCCTGGACAGACCGGGGGCTGGAATTTTACATACCACAGAGGGTATTCATACAAGGACAGGAAGGGATACTTACCTTTTTCATCCCCTTGGATGCAAATCAGATAGAATTAGAGAAATTGCAAGCCCAACCAGTGCACCAATAAGGGCAGGAAGTACCCATCCAAGCCCCAGATTGGACAGAGGGATTGTGTTTAAGAACCGATGGAACAGAAGGGTGAAGTGGTTCATGGGATGTTCTGGGGTGAATTGCGCAAGGGAGAGAAGGTCCTGTACTGTATAGAGGATGCTAAAGAGGCAGGTAAAACTGATAGAGCCCACATAGATGCCCCTATGGGAAGACAGGGAGCGGGGAAGAAAGGATAGAAGAATCAAAACAATGGCTGGGGGATAGAGGATGTTCAGGACAGGTACAGAAAAAGACATGATTTGAGTCAGCCCTGCATTGGAGATAGCCATACTGAGGAAGGCAAATAGAAATGCCCAGACACGGTAGGACAGGGCGGGGAGTAGTTTATGGAAATAGGTGCTGCAACAGCTAATCAGCCCTACACAGGTGTTGAAACAGGCAATCATAAAAATCAGTGCCAAAAGGATAGAGCCAAAGTATCCAAAAATTTGCTGTATAAGCCTGGTGAGGATGGTGGCACCATTGGAAACTTCAAGAAAGGCAGAACCGGAAACGGCGCCAATATGGGCCAACATAGAGTAGGAGAGAAGAAAGAGAAGGCAGGCAACCAAACCAGCTTTGATTACGGCAGACAAAATGGATTTTGTGTCATGAACCCCCAATGCCTGTAAATTCAGTACAATAACAGCGCCAAAATTCAAGGCTGCAATGGCATCCATCGTTTGATAGCCGGTAAGGAACCCCTGTATGACAGGGGCGAGATCATAGGGGGGCTGTGGGTCGGCGTAGGAAGCCAGTGGATGGATGAGGCTACCAAAAAAGACAACACAGATTAAAACCAGAAGGATAGGACATAAAATGCGCCCAAGATAGCTGGTGAGCCGCTCTGGGTTCAATGCAATGAGAAATGCCAACAAGAAAAAGACAAGGGAATATCCCAACTGAATCCAGGTGGTAGGGGTCCCAGAAGGGAGGAAAGGGGGGATTGCCATTTCAAAAGAAGTGCTGGCTGTGCGGGGGATGGCAAGACATGGACCAATGGAGAGATAGATCAGGATGGTAAATACCCTAGAAAAGGTGGGGTGGACTTGGCTGGCTAGGGCATCCAGACTGCCATACCGTACCACAGCAATGACTCCTAAAATGGGAAGCAAAATGGCACTGAGGCTTAGACCTGCCATAGCATACCAAGTATGGCTCCCTGCGGCTGCACCCAGTTGGGGAGGAAAAATTAAATTCCCAGCTCCAAAAAACATGGAGAACAATGTAAACCCAACAAGAAGCTGATGTTTCCAAGATAGTGTATTCATAGGAAATTCCTTTCTGATGGAAAATAAAAAGCAAAGTATATTATAGTTGATTCTAACAAAAAAATCTACAAAAACTGGGCATGTATTTTCTTAAAATTGAAAAAAGAATGTTTTATCAAAAAATAAGAAAAAACAGGTTGACAATTTCTGTAGAAGCGGATATAATAGCACCTGTCCTTTGTGGACAAAACGCTTCCAGACAAGCCGACATAGCGGGATTGTGTAAGGGTAGCACGACAGACTCTGACTCTGTTTGTGAGGGTTCGAATCCTTCTCCCGCTGCCAA
>CALWON010000018.1 GCA_944383165.1 uncultured Oscillospiraceae bacterium | reverse complement strand
CATAGTGAAAAACTACCCTAAAAGACTTTCAAAAATGCTCTTACAGAGTGGAGCATTGGTTCCTTTTCAAAAGAGTATCCTCAGAGCCCTCCTAAAATTTTCTTTGCCTACTTCCTTTTTCTTGAAAGAAAAAGGAAGCAAAAAGAACTTTGAGTGTAGCCACCACCGACATCATTCAATAGAACAACACTTTGCTATCTAAGAACACAGGGGGAAAGTGGCTGAAAGAAACAGCAAAGAAAGCGTTGCCTGAGAGCCCTCTTGAAATTTTCTTTGCCTACTTTCTTTTTTCAAAAGAAAGTAGGTTATTTCTTTTCTTCTGGCTCGATGTCAGCCTCAGTTGCTTCATTGGCAGCCACATCTTCCACAGAACTGGGGGTCACTTCTGCCACCACTTCACCGGCAGCCTCAGCGGCAGATTTCAGCTCAGAAATGCGGTCGTTGTTGGCTTCAATGGTCGCCTTGGAAGCGGTAATCTTCTCACAGGCGGCAGCATAGGCACCCTCAGGGGTGGCACCATGCTCTGCATAGTACAGCTTACCCAGTTCAATGTATGCCTTTTTGATGGTGTCCTCCTCTGCCATGTTGGCAGTTTTCAGCTTTGCAATTTCTGCAAGGCGTTTGGAGGTAGCCACACCACTCTGGGCAAGGTCAGTTGCCTTTTCCTTCAGGGTATCGGCAGTTTCCTTCAAATTATCAAAAAATCCCATGATAGTTGCCTCCTTTAAATACGGGTATCCCGTGTGGTGTCTCTATTTTACCTTATTTTAAAGAAATCTGCAAGCAGGAATATGGCATCTTCACAGAATCTTAGGAAATGACAATTCTTACACTTTGAAGTTGACAGAGGTGTCACCCTGAGAATCTGTGCCAAACTCATAGTCCTGTCCAGGCAGGATGGCATTGAGGGCAATGCCCACAATGGCAGACACAGCCAGACCAGACAGGCTGATGGTAGCAGTGCCAACCTGAAAACTGACGGGACCGGAGTAGTTGACCCCAATGGCAAGCACCATAATGAGGGCAGCAATAATCACATTGCGACTGTTGGAAAAATTGACCTGATTTTCCACCACATTGCGCACACCAACGGCGGAAATCATGCCATACAGTACCATAGACACACCGCCCATGGTGGCTGTGGGCATGGCACCCACCAGAGCCGCAAATTTTGGGGAGAAGGAAAACACAATGGCAAGACAGGCGGCAATGCGAATCACACGGGGGTCATAGACTTTGGAGAGGGCCAGAACGCCTGTATTTTCGCCGTAGGTTGTGTTGGCAGGTGCGCCAAAGAGGGAGGCAAGAGAGGTGGCAAGACCATCTCCCAGCAGTGTGCGGTGGAAACCCGGATTTTCCAGATAGTTGCGTTCACAGGTGGAGGAAATGGCACACATATCTCCAATATGCTCTACCATAGTGGCAAGGGCAAGGGGCATAATGGTAACAGCAGAGGTGAGCAGCAGTCCACGGTCTAAATCAGGGCGGCTGAACAGCCCAAACAGGGTATTTTCATAGGCAAAGGGCAGACCAATCCAAGGGGCATTGGCAAGCTCCTGCAATTTTACTGGGTCCATGGTGTTCATACCAGCCATGTGGCACAGGGCAGCCACAGCATAGGAACCCACCACACCCAGAAGAATGGGAATGATTTTGATCATGCCTCTGCCCCAGATGTTGCAGCCCACCACAATACCAATGGCAACCAGTGCAATGAACCAGTTGGCACGGCAACTGGTAATGGCAGAGGAGGAGAGGGTCAACCCAATACAGATGATGATGGGACCGGTTACAATGGGAGGAAAAAACCGCATGACTTTTTTGGTGCCAAATACTTTAAAAAGGGCAGAGAGAACCACATATAAAAGACCAGCAAGAGCCACACCAAAACAGGCATAGGGTAATAGCTGTGTGTTGGCAGTAAGGGTACCATCTCCATCGGCAATCATAGGGGCAATGGCTTGGTAGCCACCGATGAAGGCAAAGGAGGAGCCAAGAAATGCGGGCACCATCTTTTTGGTGAGAAAATGAAACAGCAGTGTGCCAAGCCCTGCAAATAACAGTGTGGCAGACACAGACAATCCTGTCAGTGTGGGAACCAGTACCGTGGCACCAAACATGGCAAACATGTGCTGGATACCCAAAATCATCATTTTGGAAGTACCCAAACTTCTGGCATCATAAATGCCTTTGTTTTCATTCATACACAGAAAACCCCTTTCCAATACTCTTTCGCGAAAAAAGACAATCACGCTGGTGATTGTCTTTGGATGGGAGAACCAGATCCATATACAAGTTTAGACAGGCTCCCGCCCAAACATTCGGCTTATTGTACCAGATACCCCAGAAAAGTGCAAGAAGATTTTGTGATTTTTTCAAAATCATCAAAATTCATCTGTGATTTTAGAAAGCCTTGTGCGTTGTGTGTGTTGACTTTGAAGGGAAAACTGGATAAACTATGGATATTATGGCGAAAAAACCACCAAGCGAAAAGGAGCGATACAACGTGAAGAAGCCTTTTGTTACCTTAGAACAGCTTCAAACCATCACAGAAACCTATCCAACTCCCTTCCATCTCTATGACGAGAAGGGTATCCGTGAAAA
Organism: uncultured Oscillospiraceae bacterium; assembly: GCA_944383165.1. GTDB lineage: Bacteria > Bacillota > Clostridia > Oscillospirales > Oscillospiraceae > Lawsonibacter. Next base: position 34,346 of record CALWON010000018.1, on the reverse strand, counting down.
TGCAAGAGCACTGAAAGCCGCCTTTGCATGGAACAAGGGATATACTGAATATTTTGCAGTCAAGGCAACTCCAAACCCTCAAATTTTGAAAATTCTCAAAGAGGAGGGCTGTGGCGTAGATTGTTCCTCTGCCTGTGAATTGATGATGTCAGAACGCTGTGGCTTCTCTGGTGATGAGATTATGTTTTCCTCTAATGATACACCAGCAGAGGAATTTGAAATGGCAGCCAAGCTGGGAGCCACCATCAATCTGGATGACCTGACCCATGTGGAGTTTTTACACAAGACACTGGGTTATATCCCCAAAAAGATTTCCTGCCGGTTCAACCCCGGTGGTGTGTTCCAGCTGGGAGAGAGCAAAGAGGGCTTTCAGGTCATGGACAACCCAGGGGATGCAAAATACGGCATGACCCGTCCCCAGATTGCAGAGGCTTACACCCGTCTGAAGGAGTTGGGTGCAGAGGAATTTGGGATTCACGCCTTTTTGGCTTCCAATACCCTGTCCAACGACTACTACCCAGCACTGGCACGGATTCTGTTCCAACTGGCTGTGGAGCTGAAGGAGGAGACCGGTGCACATATCACCTTTATCAACCTGTCCGGTGGTGTGGGTGTTCCCTACCGCCCAGAGCAGCCAGCCAACGACATTGCAGTGATTGGCGAAGGTGTCCGAAAGGCATACGAGGAAATTCTGGTACCTGCCGGAATGGATGATGTGGCAATCTGCACCGAGCTGGGTCGCTTTATGTTGGCTCCCTACGGTCATCTGGTCACAAAAGTGCTGCATCAGAAGCATACCTATAAGGAGTATGTGGGTGTAGATGCCTGCGCCTCTAACTTGATGCGTCCTGCCATTTATGGGGCATACCACCACATTACTGTGATGGGCAAAGAGGACCAGCCCTGTGACCACAAATATGATGTGACTGGCTCCCTGTGTGAGAACAGTGATAAATTCGCCATTGACCGCATGTTGCCAGAAGTGGAGATTGGGGATTTGCTGGTCATCCACGACACAGGAGCCCATGGTCATGCAATGGGCTACCAGTATAACGGGCGTCTGCGCTCTGCGGAGGTGCTGTTGTGTGAGGACGGCTCCACACGTCTCATCCGCCGTGCAGAGACACCTGAGGACTATTTTGCAACCGCCATCTGGGACTGATGTATTATCCCCATGCACCAGTGTAATGCTGGTGCATTTTTTATTTGCAAAGGAGGAAGTTCAGATATGAATGTCATGGGTGAATTAGCCCTGATCTTTGGTGTGTGTCTGGTGGGGGAGGGGATTGCAGCCCTGCTGCCTGTGGCGTTCCCTGCCAGTGTGATTGCCATGGTATTGCTGATGGTGCTGTTGCTCACTGGTGTGGTGAAGGAGCGCTATCTGCAAAAGGCAACCGAATTAATGATGGTGAATATGGCATTTTTCTTTATCCCACCATTTGTTGGTACTTTGGAATATGCGGAGCTGATGAAACAGCAGGCAGTTGCCCTGCTGGTGGTGGCAGGTGTCACCACTCCCCTGGTGTATCTGGTCACAGCATGGACAGTACAGGGGTGCATGATTTGGATGAAACGGAGGAAAAAAGGATGATTCATGCCATGCTCTATTCCCCTTTTTTTGGCTTAGCTACTTCCATTGTGTCGTGGTGCGTAGGGGTGAAAGTACAGAAAAAAACTGGATTGGTGTTGTGCAATCCCCTGGTGATCGCCTCTGTGCTGATTTTAATTGGGATGAACCTGTTCCACATCCCTTTGGAGTGCTACGAGGCAGGTGGGGAAATGATCCAACTGATGCTGGGACCGGTCACTGCCATTTTAGCCCTGAATATCTACCGGCAGAGAACCGTGTTGCAGGAATATTTTGTGCCAGTGGTGACAGGATGCCTTGTGGGTAGCATCACCAGTATTGCCAGTGTGTACCTGCTGTGCAAGCTGTTTGGGCTGGATGAGGCATTGACTGCCTCCCTGATTCCCAAAAGTGTCACCACTGCCATTGCCCTTGGGATTGCAGAGAGCCGAGGGGGCATACAGGGTATTGCAGCCGCTGGTGTCATTGTGGCTGGTGTGTGCGGAGCTATGTTTGCCCCACTGTTTGCGAAATTGTTTCACATCACAGAGCCAGTGGCAGAGGGACTGGCAATCGGAGCCTCCAGCCACGCCCTTGGCACCACCAAAGCCATGGAAATTGGTTCTGTACAGGGAGCTATGAGCTCCATTGCCATCTGTGTCTGCGGGATTATGACCTCTGTTTTGGTGCTGTTTTTATAGGGAGATGGATACAGGTGAGGAGGATACCGTGAAAAAAGGGTTGGTCATGCTTTTGGTTCTTTTGGGTTCCCTGTGTACTTTGGCAGGGTGTGGTTCCAACAGCCCACAGGATACCGTTTCCAAAGGGTTAGGGCTGGATGGATCAAAGGGCAGGGAAGTTTCCGTTTATGATACCCACAGTGGCAATGGAGATGGAACTTCTTGTATCGTGCTTCAATTTGAGGATACTACCGTTTTGGAGGCAATAGAAGCCAATACAGATTGGGGTGCATTTCCTCTGGATGAGACAGTACAGACATTGGTGTATGGTACAGAAACAGAAAACGGCAAGATGGGTCCATTTTTGGAAGACAGGGATGGAAATCCACTGGTGCCAAACATACAAAATGGCTATTACCGGCTGATTGACCGCCATACAGACAAGGGAACGGAACTTCTGGAGCGACATTCCTTTAATTTTACGGTTGGATTGTACGATACCGACAGCAATACACTATATTACTGTGAACTGGATACCTGATACCGATTTTATTTTACACAAAACACACAACACCCCTTCTGCTTATGCAGAAGGGGTGTTGTGCGAAAGAGAAAATGAGAGAGTATATGGAATCCACTTGCCTTTGGGAAAGACAAATGGGGGTAAGTGGTCTGCCGGAACGTGCAAGCCATTGCCCGGACGAAACGGCAGTTGTAGGACGACCTAAGGTCGTGTTGTGTTCTGGTTTTTGTTGGTCTCCCTGAGACCAAGTGCCAGGAACAGTGCAAACAGGTTGGGGAGCCTGTCTGCAAAAGAAAGGGAAAACAAACTGGATTTCTAAATCCACCTATATCTTACCATAGATTCTCATTGGTTTATCACAAAACTGCGAATAAAACATAAATAATTTGTGAAGAATGGGGTGGTTTACTGGGTTTACCCCAAATCCAGCAGAATCTGTATTCATGACGGTGGGCAGACGATTGCAAATTCCCCTATTATGGTATACACTGTATCCTATATGGTATGTTTCTTTGGAAGGAGCGGGGAACGATGAGCGAGTGGACCATTGAGCAAGGGGTTTTGAAGGAATACTGTGGGGAAGATGTTACAGAACTGGTCATACCGGACCATGTCACTGCCATTGGGGAGCGGGCGTTTTTTGAGTGTACCAGCCTGACCAGCGTTACCATCCCGAACCATGTCACATCCATTGGGCGTCAGGCATTTTTTGGGTGCATTGGACTGATGCATATCACCATTCCAGACAGTGTCCTCTCCATAGGAGAGGAAGCGTTTTCTAGGTGTACCAGCCTGACTAGCGTTACCCTCCCGAACAGCGTTACATCCATTGGACGTCAGGCATTTCTTGGGTGTATTGAACTGAAACACATTACCATTCCAGATAGTGTTCTCTCCATAGGAGAGGAAGCGTTTTCTATGTGTACCAGTTTGGACCATATTACCATCCCCAATGGTATGGCTTCTATGGGACATGGTGTATTTACATGGTGTACCAGTCTAACTGAGCTAACCCTCCCAGACGATGTGGGGATGATAGCAGATGAGCTATTTTATGGTTGCAGCAGTCTGGAACAGATCACCATTCCAGAGAGTGTGCGCTCTATAGGAAATAGTGCGTTTTCCGGTTGTAGCAGCCTGAAACACATGACCATCCCAAATAGTGTCACCGCCATTGGAGAAAGGGCGTTTTTGGGTTGCAGCAGTCTGGAATGTATCACCATTCCAGAGGGTGTGCCACGGCTGGAGGTTTGGGTGTTCGGTGAGTGCAGCAGTCTGGAACATGTCACCATTCCAAACAGTGTAACATCCATCAGAACGGGTGCGTTTTCTGGTTGTACCAGTCTCAAATGGATTGCCATCCCAGACAGTGTAACATGGATTGGAACCAGGGTGTTTTCAGAGTGCAGCAGTCTGGAACAGATTACCATTCCAGACGGTGTGTCATGGATTGGGGATGATACCTTTGCAGAGTGTAGCAGTTTAACCAGTGTCACCCTTCCAGACAGTGTGACTTCCATAGGGCAGGGTGCGTTTTCTGGATGCAGCAGTTTGACAGGCATCCATATTCCCAACCATATACACAAAATTGGCAAGGGGGCATTTCAAGGATGTCACAATCTGAACGCCTTTTATTATACATACTGAATGGAATGTTATACTGGAAACAAGGCAGGTGAACACCAGCTCACTGTGGTGTACACTGTTTCTATGTGGTATTTTTTGCGAAGGAGAGAAGAACCGTGAGGGATTTTATCATTTGTGATGAAGTTTTGATAAAATATATCGGAAGAGATAAAAAAGTGGTCATTCCAGACAATGTGACGATGATTGGAGATGAGGCGTTTTCTGAGTGCCGTTGGATCACGGAGATTATCATTCCAAAGCATGTAACAACAATAGGGAATCGGGCATTTTTTGAATGTGGCAATCTAACCAGTATCACACTTCCTGACAGTATAACTTCCATTGGAATCAATGCGTTTTGCTGGTGCAGCAGCCTGACCAGTATTACCATTCCAGATGGTATCACAGCCATCAATGAGTTTTTGTTTTGTCAGTGTAGCAGCCTGAGCAGTATTACACTCCCAAACAGCATAACATCCATAGAGGAACATGCGTTTTGTTGGTGTAGCAGTTTGACCAGTATCACCCTTCCAGATAGCCTTACCAGCATTGGTGTGAAGGCATTTGCTCATTGTAGCAACCTAACCAGCATCATACTTCCAGACAGTGTCACCTCCATTGGGGTCAATGCATTTTGTTGGTGCAGCAGCCTGACCAGTATTACCCTTCCAGATAGCCTTACCTCCATTGGTGCTAAGGCATTTTATGATTGCAGCAGTCTGACCAGCATTGCCATCCCAGATGGAGTCACATCCATTGGAGAGGGTGCGTTTTCTGGGTGCCAGAGTCTAACCAGTATCACCCTTCCCAGTGGCATCACATCAATTCAGGGTAAAATATTTTATGATTGCAGCAGCCTAACCAACATTGACATACCAGACAGCGTCACATCCATTGGAGCGGAAGCGTTTTCCGGGTGCCAAAGTCTAACCGGCATTGTCATTCCAGATGGTGTTACATCCATAGAAGGTGGTACATTTTCAGAGTGCAGTAGTTTAACAAGTATGCTCATTCCAGACGGTATAACACAGATAGGGAATTGGATGTTTTCAGGGTGTAGTAGTCTGACCCATGTTACAATTCCAAATGGTGTCAAATCCATAGAGGCGGATGCGTTTTCCGGGTGCAGAAGTTTAACCAATCTGATCATCCCAGACAGTGTGGTATCCATCGGTGAATATGCGTTTTTTGGGTGCGAAAGTCTCACTGGCATCACACTTCCAGACAGAATCACTTCCATAGAGAAATGTGCATTTCGTTATTGCGAAGGTTTAACCAGTATGGTCATTCCAAATGGAGTCACATCCATAGGAGAGGATGCGTTTTCAAAGTGCTACAGCCTGACCAGTATTGTCCTTCCCAGTAGTGTGCATTCTGTCTGTGAAAATGCATTTGCAGGATGTGAAAATCTAAACTCTTTTTCTGTCCTAAATCCAAAGTGTAAATTCGAGAGCAATCTGTTCGGGGACTGCATTCCTGTGGGATTATTGCCAGAGTTGAAGCATTTATGTCCATGTTTGACCGATCAAGATTTGAAAAAATATGTACTGCAAAAAGCGGTCTGGTCCCAGCTTCCACAGGATTTACAAATGGATATTTTTGTTACTTGTCAGAAAAAATCTCTGTTGGAAGCATATGCAGACTGTATGACAGAACCGGAAATTCTTGCCAACAACATACTGACCCAACTATCATCGGGAAAAGTTTCTTCCAAAATGTGTTATGCTGCTGCCATTTGCATGATTCTGTTTTCCACCAAAATTTCTGAATCACTGCTGAGACAGTTGTATGAACAGTTGCCCCCCTTGAGCATTGCAGAAAAAGCACGAAAAGCCATAGAATCAGATGTGATGCTGGCAGAAAAGCTGAATCTCAATGGAACGGCATCCCATGCTCTGTGCCCCTTGGAAAAAGCGGTTCTCGCCTGTATGGAGAAGGAACAAAAGAGCATTTTTGCCCTTGAAACACAGTTGAAACAAAGTTATAGACTATCCTGTTCTGATTTACCAGAGCTGGACTGCATAGACGGCTCGCAGGCTGGAGGGTTTGTGCTGGCATATTTACTGACCATTCACGAAACAGTATACCAAATAGAGCAGACACAGCAGGAGGTCATACCCACTTATGTAAAACCAGGGGTAAGTGCGTCAGTCACAGAACTCCTCTCTCTTTTGAATCAGGATAAGTTCCAAGCCACACTCTTGACACTGGCAGATATGTATTTGGGACAAAGCCGACACAATAAAAAAAGGTATCTGGCATATCCAATCTGCCGCTATGCCAGTGAATCCACAATGGAGATACTAACAAAACGTGCGCCAGAATGGCGTTCTAAGACGATGGGCAACGATGCACCACTGCTGGCTGCCTTCCGAAAGGCTGTCATTTATAGTGAAACCAAAGCAGCTATGCAATTTGCAAACCGCTTTGGAGATTTGCAAAACTATGCAAAGCTGCGTCATACAGATGTGGACACCATCAGAAAGCAATTAGCAAACCTGTAAATGATGCAGGAACACACAACACCCCTTCTGCATCAGCAGAAGGGGTGTTGTGCGAAAGAGAAAATGAGAGAGTATATGGAATCCACTTATCTTTGAAAAGACAAATGGGGGTAAGTGGTCTGCCGGAACGTGCAAGCCATTGCTCGGACGAAACGGCAGTTGTAGGACGACCCAAAGTCGTGTTGTGTTCTGGTTTTTGTTGGTCTCCCTGAGACCAAGTGCCAGGAACGGTGCAAACAGATTAGGGAAGTCTGTCTGCGAAAGAAAGGGAAAACAAACCGGATTTCTAAATCCACCTATATCTTACCACACATTCTCCTTCATTCATCACAAAACTGCGAATAAAGAATGAATAATTTGTGAAGAATGGGAGTACCCCCTGTTTTTCTCACAATATGGCTTTGACCAGAAATACCACAACATCCACACCCACGACTACCAGCAAAAGCCGGCACAAGGCAGTTTTGAACTGAGGCTCCATCCGTCCCACCCATGTTTCAAACAGAGGTTGCAGAATGTAGAGGAACAGCACACCACCCAGACCAAAGCGAATGGAAGGAGACAGGGCAATGCGCCCCTGAAATTGGATGGTATAGTCTCTGGCGTAGGTCTGCCACGGCCAAGAGCCAAGCATCCATTCACACAGATAAGAGGCTGCCAACTCAATGCCAGTTGCTAAAAGTGCACACCCAACAAATACAATGGGCAGGAATTTCAGTTGTTCCCGTCTGGGCTTGCCCTGAATCAGGGGATAGATGGTAAACAGAAAGACCAGTGCTCCTACTCCATAGACAGGCAGATAGGGACCAAACAAAACCCCTCGGTTGCTGAATCCCCATTGATAGACCACCACTTCTAAAAAGACTTCATAGCACCAGCCAATGACACTGTAACAGAGAAAATACAGAAAAAATGCCTGAATGGTTGCCCGTTTGTTTTCAGTCATGTTTTTTGCCCTCCATTTGGTTGTTCTGGGTATGGTGCAGTGATCTGTTTATAAAAATCCAAGGTACGGAAATTGCGCTCCATCTGGTGAAGCAGATAGGATTCTGCCAATCTGCCCAATACCATACAGCCACCTTCCCCCAGTTGAAAGGCAAATAATTTTTTGGGATTGCCATAGACAATGTGCCGAATGGCAGCCAGCACCCCCTCACCAATGGAAATGGATTCCCCCTGTGGCAGTTTATTGCGGCAGTGTTTGCAGTGGAGCACCCCTTCTGGCAGGTAAAAGCAAGGTTCCACAGGGTTTTGTGTGCCACACACACCACAGGCATCCACAATGGGTTCATAACCGGCTATGCACATGGCTTTCAGTTCAAATACTGCTTTCACTAAGGGCACAGGCTGTCTGTTGCAGTCCAGTATGTAGAGACTATTTAGCAGGAGAGATAAAATTTCAGGGCTTGGAATCCCCTCTACCGCCAGCAGTTCTGTCAGTTCTGCCATATAGCAGCCAATGGCAAAGCCCTCGATGGATTGCCGAACCCCACGGAATTCCTGTTCCACCGCCGCTTCCTGTACCGTCCATTTGCCTCTAGACTGGAACAGCACCAGATCAGACCACACCAGAAGCTGGCTGGATGCCCCAATAGGGCTGTTTTTCTTGCGGCAGCCTCTGGCAGATGCCGCAAGGGTACCCGCTTCCTGTGTGAGCAGGGTGAGGATTTTATCCGAATCTTTGTATGCAACTTCACGCAGCACAATGGCTTTTGTTTTCAAATACATGTACCATCTCTCCATGTAAAAACAGCCCACTCCCTAACAGAGTGGGCTTTGTTGGGTTTTGCCCTGTTGAATGGGGGGTGTCTGCTCAGGTGGTGGCTGGTGGGGTTTCTGCTGCACCTTTGCCATCAGATAGGCCTGAGGCAGTCCCGTCTCAAAAAACAGTTTCCATGCCTCTGCTTCCTGCATGACACACAACTCCCTTCTCTCTTATTTTATCAACAAGAGGGGAGAGTATGTGTGGAAATTTTTGTGGTGTGTACAAATCGGTTTCCATTTACTGACCATGTTCCGTGTTCTTCCAACGCCTGTTCTCTACTGCATCATAAATCAAGAGAATCCCAATCAGAGCAGCGATTATGGTATAGCCTGCTGGGGTGCGAATGGCATTGATGATACGTCCCCCAAAGGGAATATGGGCAACATATCTAGCATAGAGCGTGTCTGAAGTCACACTGATACCATCATCGATTTGATTTGCATCCCCTTTGGTAATGGCTCCTGTATCTGTCAATTCCACAACACGGTGGACAATCAGTTTTTCATCTGATGGACGGCGATAAACTACAATATCCCCTGTGGACAGGTCATCATAGCCCACTTGAGTGGTCACCAGACAGATGCTGTATGTGGGGATGGTCGGCTCCATAGAGCCTGACTGAATCACACACAGACGCCAACCGGACAATAGAAACCAGAGACCAATCAGGATACAGATACCAGCTATGATACAGGTGGAAAGGTGGTTTTTGATCAATTTTTTCACAGCATAGGGTCTCCCTTTTTCCGTAAACGGCACATTTTTGGCTTAATGATCCTGTCGATATCCAAAGTTTTGAATTAGATTTACATTGTCACGCCAGTTTTCTTTCACTTTCACCCAAGTCTGCAAAAATACCTTGGTCCCCATAAAGCGTTCCATGTCCACACGGGCAAGAGAGGAAATTTTTTTCAGCATTGCCCCACCTTTGCCGATGATAATCCCTTTGTGGCTGTTCTTCTCACAGTAGATGGTGGCATCCACTTCGATGACTTCGTCATCACGCTCAGAGAATTTGGTAATTTCCACCGCAGTGCCATGGGGAATTTCCTTGTCCAGACACAGCAGCAGTTTTTCACGCAAAATTTCTGCCATCATCTGCCGCTCTGGTTGGTCTGATACCATGTCTTCTGGGAACAACTGTGGACCTTTGGGCAGGTAGCCATCCAAAATGGTCAACAGTTCCTCAATGCCCTCTTTCTTTTTGGCAGAGATGGGTACAACTGCATCAAAGTGATGGGCATTGTTGTAGGTTTCAATGACTTCCAGCAATGCCTCTTTTTTCTCCAAGGTGTCTACCTTGTTAATCACCAGTACAGCAGGGCAGTGTAACTGCTTGATACGGTCAATCAGCTCCTGTTCTGGTGCGCCAATGTTGGGGATTGGCTCTACCAGCAACAGAATGCCGTCCACATCGGATACACTCTCTTTGACCACATTCACCATGTAGTCTCCCAGTCGGGTGCGTGCCTTGTGTAAACCGGGGGTGTCCATAAAAATAAACTGGCTCTCCCCACGGTTCAGAATGGCACAGATACGGTTTCGAGTGGTCTGTGGTTTATTGGTGACAATGGCAACCTTTTCTCCCACCAGTGCATTGGTCAGGGTGGATTTTCCCACATTGGGGCGTCCACAGATGGTAATAATACCGGATTTTTGAATCATAAGTCTGTCCTCTCTACGTTTCTTCTCTTGTAATGCCCAGTTCTGCCAGAATGGCTTCTTCCCGTTCTCTCATCTGGGCTTTCATGGGTCCTTCGTCCATGTGGTCATAGCCCAGCAGATGGAGCACGGAGTGAACAGTCAGGTAACAGAGTTCCCTCTGTACACTGTGCCCATACTCCTGCGCCTGTGCCTGTGCCCGTTCCAATGAGAGACACATATCTCCCAAAGGCACCAAGTCGGTGTCTGGGTCTGTGTCCTCCTCGGTAGGGTGTTCCCCCGGTGTCAGGTCAAACATGGGGAAGGACAGCACATCGGTGGGGCGGTCCACTTCCCGCATTTCCAAGTTGATTTGATGAATCCCTGCATCATCGGTCAGCAGTACATTCAGTTCACAGGGGACCTCCACACCTTCTGCATCCAGTGCAGCCATAATGGTTTTGGTCAGCAGTTCCTGTGTGTCTGCTGGGCAATCCACTTCGGTTTCAAATAAAATGTTGTGTTCCATCTTATCTGCGCTCCTTTTTCAAGGGGTTTTTGCGCTCCTCGTCCAGTTCGTAGGCTTTGATAATCCGCTGTACCAGTGCATGGCGGACAACATCGCTTTCGGTCAAACGCATAATGGCAATGTCGTCCACCCCTTTCAGTACCCGCATTGCCTCACGCAAGCCAGATACTTTATCGGCTGGCAGGTCAATTTGGGTAATATCACCGGTGATGACAATTTTGGAGCCAAAGCCCAGACGGGTCAAAAACATTTTCATCTGTTCCCGACTGGTGTTCTGCGCCTCATCCAAAATAATAAAGCTGTCATCCAGTGTGCGACCTCTCATATAGGCAAGGGGAGCCACTTCAATGTTGCCACGCTCCAGATATTTCTGGTAAGTCTCTGCCCCCAGCATATCAAAGAGGGCATCATACAGGGGACGCAGATAGGGGTCTACCTTTGACTGTAAATCACCGGGCAGAAATCCCAGCCGTTCCCCGGCTTCCACCGCTGGACGGGTGAGGATAATCCGGTTAATCTGCTTTTCCCGAAAGGCAGCCACCGCAGCAGCCACAGCCAGATAGGTTTTACCCGTACCGGCAGGACCAATGCCCAGAGTAATCACATTGTTTTGAATGGCTTCAATATATTTTTTCTGCCCCAAAGTTTTGGCTTTGATGGGTTTGCCCTTTGCGGTGATGCACAATACATCCGCAGCCAGTTGGTGAATCTGGTCCTCACGTCCCTCCCGTACCAACTGCAATACATACCGCACATTCTGTTCGTGGATGGGTTCCCCTTTGGCAGCCATTGCCATGAGATTTTCAATCACTTTGGTGGCGTGCATCACACCTTCTGGGTCATCCCCTGTGATTTTAAGCTGGGAATCACGGCTCACCACCGATACTCCCAGTTCATGTTCCAACATACGAATATTTTCATCAAAGGAACCAAAGACACTCATAGTATCTTCTAATCGCTCTAAACTGATGCTCTGTTCTGTCATGTAGTCTCATTCTCCCTGTTGTAAAGGATTGGATTCTATGGGAGTGCCGACAGTTTCTTTGCCAATTTCTTCCCTGCACTCCGCTGTCAAAGTCACCTCCAAAAGCCCATTCCACACACGGCTGCGATAGCCTGTACTCAAAATCTGCCCTTCGCTGCCGATGGTCTTTTGAAGCTGCTCCAATAGTCGTTCCTCTAAAAGATTCTGCGCCTCGTCTACCTGAATGGAGACGGTTTCCAACTGGTAGGCATGGAATTGCTCTGCCACAAGCATCACAGGCAGAGTGGTTCCGTCAGGCAGTGTGAGAGGATACGACTTTGTTATTTTATCATACCCAGATGGGAAAATGCTACTCTTTTGAAAAAAATCCATGTGAAATCCCAGTAGAGACAGAGACCAGTTGGAGTGTTTTTCTCCAGTATACACCTTGATAGAAGCCTCTGTGGGAATGACGGCAGTGACAGTACGCCATGTTCTGGCATACACCCGACCTCTGGCGTGGGTCTGATAAGTGCGTATGGGCAGGTCACTGTAAAGAGGCGGTTCCATGGTGATGGTACCAGAAATGAGCATATCCCCCTGTGCTACCGTGTCTCCCTCCTGTACCACTGCTTCCCCCTGCAATGGTTCAATTTGTGTGATAATGCCATCTGCCTCTGCTACAATGTCGAAAAAGCCCTCATCTTCCAGCAATTCCGGCGGCTCCACCGCCTCACGCACCACCACTTCCAGACGGGTTCCATACAGGTTAATGGACATCCATGAGAGGGTGTCCAGATGTACTAATGCCTGTTGGGCAATCACTTTTCGGTCCAGAGAGGGACCATATACACCAATCCGCACCCCCTGCCGCCGCAGTTCCCACAGAATTTCTGAAGTGGGAACGGTGCTGTTTCCTGTGACCTCAATGGTGAGAATAAAAGAGGACAGCACACACACGGCAAACAGGGAACAGGCAAGCCCAATAAGAAAGGCGTACCGTCTGCGGAAGTGGCTTAAAAATTCTGGCAGTCCCTTGCTGCCTTCCACCTGTATGGTGCAGTCAATCCGTTCTGCCAGTGGCTCCATACGCCGCCTGTTCTGGGCAAAAGTGGTCAGCCGTATGGTATGTTCTCCCACCCAGCTGAGACCCCAGTAGGCAATTCTATGCTGAGCACAGAGATTTAAAAAACGCTCAGGAAATTTTCCTGTGATACACAGTACCACAGTACCCCGAGCCTGATTCATGAACATTCCCATAACTATGCCAGCTCCACACAGGAAATTTCACCGGTAATCAACAGGTCAAAGCCGGTCATGGCTCTCAATTCCAGATGTTCCCCTGATACCTTCACCACATAGCTGCCACCACTGATGTGGATTTCCTGTTCTCCATATGCCAGAATCCCTTTATGGTGCTCCATTCTCAGTTCCCGTCTGCCCAGAAGCTCCAGTTTTGGTACCCCAGCCACTGCATCGGCTGGCAAATCCAGAAGCTGTGCGGTTTTTTCTAAAAGACGCTGTGTTCCATGTGGCATGGTATCATCCCCCTTCCCTCTATATCTATGATACAGAAGGAGAAACCATACTTTTTTCTTGAAAGAAAAAGTAGGCAAAAAGAATTTTGGGTGTAGCCATCACCAAGATTTTCAGAGAGAACAACGTTAAGCTATCCAAGAACAAAGGGCAATTCAGTGGTAGGGAGTAGCAAATAAGAAAACAGTCCTAAAGAGCTACTACAAAATTTTCTTTGCACACTGTCTTTTTCAAAAGAAAGTGGGTAGAAAAGTTGCTGAAAGTGTCAGCAAAGGAAATATTGCCTCAAAGACCTCCTGAACTTTTCTATGTTTACTTTCTTTTTTCAAAAGAAAGTAAACATGGCAGCGGCATCATTGCGCCGCTGCCACAGTATAACAAAGTTTCAATCCAATGAATGATCTAAAATAAAAAATTTATGGCTGATAGTCTTCGTGAATCATATCACCAATATCAATCACTTTCTTAACATTGGGATATTGATACTTAATTTGAAGAGAAATAGTGTTGAAATAAGCAGGAATTGGAATAATGATTGCATCAAGATTTTCTTGCTCAATCACAGCGGGTGGATAGACGGATTTTCCATTTAGTTTAATTTGTTGTTTTGCTTCAGATGAATCAATCGGAAAGATATTTTTGTGCAATAGACATGGTACAGAATCAAACAAATCAAATATAATTCTGTTCACACCCCAGACTGCAATTTTTAGATCCTGATCTATCAGTTTTTGCAAATTTTTGTTTATTACTTGTAAAATTTCTTTCGGTGTCTCACGAAAATATCGTTGACCACAACAGGTACAATCTAGTGTTCCAATGGTAAATAGTTTAACATCTGAGAATGTTGTCTCTGTGTGGCATACAGAACATTTTGCCTTGATAGAAACACTCATATTTTCGTAATCTACAGATAACAACTCAAAAGATTCTAATTTTTTAGAATCCATATGGGGATATTCCATGATTTTTTTGATAATATCTCCATATTCAAAGTTGGTCATCTTGGTAATATTCAGTTGAGGGCAGCCATCTTTTAAATATTGAACTGGGTCCTTGATGATTCCTCTCAGAATTGCATTTTTGTAAAGTCGACAGCCAGGGAAAACAGTGATGGTATTGAGATTGATGCGATAATCCCGGTTTTCTAGCCAGTAGGCAAGGGTATTGTTGGCAGTTTCATAAGTCTCAGCTTCATCTCCAAAGATAAAAGATCCTTCTACTGAGATACCAACTTTTTTAATTTTTTTCAATGTAGCATCCGTCTGCTCAATGGTGATGTGTTTTCCCATACTTTTTAAAACCTGATTGTCCGCACTTTCTAGTCCCAAACCAACACACACAACCGGAATCTTTTGCCAGCTCCAACATCCACTCATCTAAAAAATCTACACGAAATTGTGCCCACCATTTGATATGATATGGCTTGATTCTCCTGCAAAATTCCTCTACACGATCGCTGCTATAAGTAAATAGTTCATCAGCAAGGAATAAATACTCAATCTGATATTTTTCAATATTGTACGCCAATTCAGCAAAGAAATCGTCTAAATTCCTCTGTCTGTATTTCTTACCGACCGTATGAAAACAAAAAGAACATTGATAAGGACAGGATCGACTTCCTAGCATGGTTAATGTTCTTTTGAAGTTAAGAGTTGCCAGACCAGGTGATTGGTCAAAACTTTTTTCTACCTCAAATCCATCATAGTCTGGCCAGGGGATGGAATCTAAGTCTTCTATTTCTTTGCGTGGAGCTGTGATGTGGTAGGCTCCATTTTCTTGTTTAATGATAAGTCCATTTACTTCTTCCAAAGACAGACCAGATTGCAACGCATTGCAAACCTCTACATCAGTAATTTCACCTTCACCGATGACACCTACATCTGCATATACCAGTGCATCCATAGCCACCTTTGGGTCACTTGTAATAATTCCACCTCCGACTAATGTGAAAATATTTTCATTTATACTTTTGACAGCTTCAATCAGTTCATAGATGGGATAGTATTGGAACGACATGCCACCAGTAAAGACAGCATTAATATTATGAAGTTGGATCTGTTTTTCTAGTAATTCCCTAACATCCCCTTCATGATGGTTCAGATTGTATGTAAAAATGTGAAATCCAGCCTGCTTTAGAGATGAGCTAATGTAGGGAAGTCCCAAAGGGAACACATAGCCACTACCTACTTTGTTTACAATTCTTGGCATGACAAGTAAGACATTTAATTCTTTCATAGGAAATTCCTTTCTGTTTGAAAAACATTCCAACTAGTTAAAGAATCCTTTTACTTTAATAAGGTGTTTGTTCGCAATCTACATAAGATTATTCCTTACGACTTATTTCAAATGTTTTCCAATTATCTGAACTTAGTATATCCTGTTATGGGCATGGTGTCAACTGACAAACAACAGAGGAATGAACCATATGATACAGTATCTCAGTTAGAATTTTATAATTAAAAACATACAAACAAATAGAAGTTAAACTATATCTATATCTTGGTAAGATATATGTCTAATATATAAAGAGAAAAGGTTTGATGTTTTTTATCTATCTTTAATTTGACTTCTGTCTTGTATATATTGGTGTACTATATACCCTCTGCACCAATCCAATCAACTGCCCGGACAACATCACAGTCAGCAGGGAACAGCCCAACTGCTCCCAGTTGATATAGGTAGCAGACAGGGCAAGCACAATCAAATCACTGGCAAGGTATGCCCATTGAATCTTCCAGCCAGTGAGGGTACAGACACTCATGGCAAGGGCATCGTCGCCTCCCGGTGCTCCGCCAGCCCGTACACTAAGCCCAATACCAACTCCAACAAACAGGGCACCCAGAAAGGCAGCCAACAGAGGTTGAGAGGCAAGCTCCGGCCACAGGGGTGGAAACTGCTCAAATATTCCATACATCAGGGAAAATCCACCACCAGCCACAATGGAGTAGGCAATAAATTCCTTCCCCAACAGCTTCCAGCCAATCAGATAGCACAGAACATTCATCACTAGCCCAGAAAGGGCAGGGGACAGGTGGAACCAGTGGTGCAGCAGTAAGGTCATACCCAAAATACCACCTTCTGTCACGCCGGACAGTGCGTGGATGTTGTATAGACCAAACGCCAAAATGGTACTGCCGCCAAATGCCATCAGACACCGCTTGGGTGTCAACAGGGAAAACACAGTAACAACTCCTTTTTACACGATTCTGTTACCAGTATACCGGAATTTTTGAAAAAAATCAACAGTAAAACAAAAAACAGAAACTTGATGGCTCTGTTTCGTCTATGCCACACATACAATCATTGAAAAAACTGCCAGATTGTCGTCTGGCAATCTGGCAGTTTGTCTGTTTTGAAATGCTTAATAATTTTCAGCCTTCAGCTGGAAGTAGTCCTTGGGATGAGCACAGACGGGGCACACCTCGGGGGCAGCTTTGCCCACATGGATGTGACCGCAGTTGCTGCACTGCCAAATCATATCCCCATCACGGGAGAATACCAGACCGCCCTCTACATTGGCAAGGAGTTTGCGGTAACGCTCCTCATGCTCCTTCTCAATTTTGGCAACTTCAGAAAACAGGAAAGCGATGTGGTCAAAGCCTTCCTCCTTTGCCTCTTTTGCCATAGTGGCATACATGTCTGTCCACTCGTAGTTCTCACCAGCGGCAGCAGAAGCCAGATTTTCCTCTGTGGTTCCAATGCCGCCCAGCAGCTTGAACCAGATTTCAGCGTGTTCTTTTTCGTTGGCAGCAGTCTCCTCAAAAATTTTGGAGATTTGTACATAGCCATCCTTTTTTGCCTTGGATGCAAAATAGGTGTATTTATTGCGTGCCTGAGATTCTCCTGCAAACGCAGTCCAAAGGTTTTGTTCGGTCTTACTTCCTTTTAATTCTGGCATAGTAACTCCTCGCTTTCCTTCTTTTGTTAAAAAGAATCATTCCCACTAAGGTGTTTACACTATACCACAATGGTGAAAATTTGTCAATCAAATCCGCTTCCAAACGGCACCATTTGGAACATCTGTCACTTCAATGCCCTGTGCCTTCAGTTCATCACGGATGCGGTCAGCTTCAGCAAAGTTCTTTGCCTTCTTTGCTTCTGCTCTCTGAAGCACCAGAGCATCAATGGCATCGTCCCCTTCACCATGGATGGTATAGCCCTTTTGAGCCTGTGCCTGCTGCTGCGCAACCAGTTCTTTGCGCTTTTCAGCCGCCTTTTCCAACAGAGAGAGGGACAATACAGAATCAAACTCTCCAATCACAGCCAGCTTGGTGGCAGGTGTGGTTTTGGCTTTCAGCACATCATAGATGAGTGTAACCGCCATAGAGGTATTTAAGTCATTGCCCACCTGTTGCAGAAAGGTTTCATGGTATTTTTGTTTGACTGCCTCATCTACCTCGCCTTCTTCTGTCAGGGTGGCAATTTTGGCAATCAGTTTCTGATAGGCTACCACAGCATTGTCCAGATTCTCCCAGGAGAACACAAGCCCCTTGCGGTAGTGGGACTGGAGACAGAAGAAGCGGTAGGCAAGGGGGTCATAGCCCTTTTCCTCTAGCAGAGAGACGGTCAAAAATTCCCCTTTGGACTTGGACATCTTGCCGCTATTGGTGTTCAGATGGTGTACATGGAACCACTGGGGACACCAGGTATGCCCTAAATAAGATTCAGACTGGGCAATCTCATTGGTGTGGTGGGGGAATGCGTTATCAATGCCGCCACAGTGAAGGTCCAGATATTCCCCGTTGTACTTTAAAGAAATACCGGAGCACTCAATGTGCCAGCCGGGATAGCCCACACCCCAAGGGGAATCCCATTTCAGTGCCTGGTCCTCAAATTTGGACTTGGTGAACCACAACACGAAATCGTTGCGGTTTTTCTTGTTGGTGTCCTCCTCCACACCTTCCCGAACACCCACAGCCAAATCGTCCTCATTGTGGTCATTGAATACATAGTAGCGGTCCAGCTTGGAAGTATCAAAGTACACATTGCCACCAGCCAGATAGGCGTAGCCCTTGTCCAGCAGACCAGAGACAATGGTAATATATTCATTGATGCAGTTGGTGGCAGGCTCCACCACATCGGGGCGTTTGATGTTCAGCTTTTGGCAGTCGCTGAAAAAGGCATCGGTGTAGAATTTTGCAATTTCCATGACGGTTTTGTGTTCCCGTTTTGCCCCTTTGAGCATTTTATCCTCGCCAGTATCAGCATCAGAGGACAGGTGTCCCACATCAGTGATGTTCATGACACGGTTCACATCGTAGCCAGCAAACCGCAAAAACTTTTCTAGTACATCCTCCATAATATAGGAGCGCAGGTTTCCAATGTGGGCGAAGTGGTACACAGTGGGACCACAGGTGTACATCTCCACATGATTGGGTGTGTGGGTTTTGAATTCCTCTTTTTTATGGGTGGCTGAGTTATAAAGCAGCATAATCATACCTCATTCTTTTGTTTTATTTGGATGTGGGTTTTGGAAAATCCCCACGGCGGTACTGTTCATCTAACAATCTTTCAATGAAATCAAGGCGTTCCGACAGGGCATTGATGCGCTCCAAAGTGGGATTTTCCACGCTGGTCTGGTCCACATCATCGGCAAAATGGGTTGCCTTTCCGGCAATGCGTACAATCTGGGCAGGAATGCCCACAGCGGTTGCCTGTTCTGGCACTTCAGACAGCACAACCGAGTTGGCAGCAATACGGGCGCCATCGCCCACTTTAAAGGGTCCCAGAATTTTGGCACCACAGCCAATGAGTACATTGTTGCCGATGGTGGGGTGGCGTTTGCCGTGGTCTTTTCCGGTGCCTCCCAAGGTGACACCGTGGTACAGCAGGCAGTCATCCCCAATTTCCGCAGTTTCACCAATGACAATGCCCATGCCGTGGTCAATGACAAAACGACGCCCAATTTTGGCACCGGGATGGATTTCAATCCCCGTCCAAAATCGGTTCCACTGGGAGACAAACCGGGCCAAAAAGAAATGCTTTCTCTCATAGAGCCAGTGAGCCAACCGGTGGTACAGGGTGGCATGTACCCCCTGATAGAGCAGAAAAATCTCCAGCTTGCTTCTGGCAGCCGGGTCACGACGCTGGTAGGCCTCCAGCGTCTCATTCAAATACTGAAACATTGTGGTTCCCTCCTGTGAGTGCTATGGACCGAAAAAAGGGAAAAGAAAAACCCCCTATCCCGTCCATGCGGCATAAGAGGCGATGAAAAATCGCGGTTCCACTCTCATTTCTCACTTGTCAGGTCGATAACGTGACCCATACGGGAGGCATTACCCTCCACACTCCCGGACGCACTTCACAGACCGCCGCCGCAGACTTCCTTTCAGCCGGTGAGAAGCCCTCTCTGTTCTTTGGATGTTCTGTTACTTTTCCGTTCACAGTGCTTACAGGTCATTATATTAACATTCCCGCAGAGATGTGTCAAGAGGGAGCCACTGGGGCAAAAAAAGAACGTGCTGTAGAAAACCACTACAACACGTTCTCTCAGGTACGCAAATTACTGAGCCTCTACCTGGCCAAAGGAACGGCCATTGTAGGTCAGACAGTTTTTGCACATACGGTGGGGCAGACGATATGCACCGCACTTGGGGCAGGTCACGATACCGGGAGTCTCCAGCTTCCAGTGGGAGCTACGCCGCTTATCGCGTCTGGCCTTAGATACTTTTCTCTTAGGAACCGCCATTGGTGACACCTCCTTCGGTTATACGCCCTGTGGGCATGTTTGGACTACTCAGCTTTCTTTATCCAACAGCTGCGCAAGCGCCGCCAATCGTGGATCCACTTCAGGTCTGCACCCGCAGGGGCCGAGGTTCAGATCAGCTCCGCACTTGGCACACAGCCCTTTGCAGTCATCTGAGCAAAGGTTCTTCGTATCCATTGCGAGGACAAAAGTCGTGGTGACCACCTCGTCTAAATCCAGTTCGTTGCCGTCAAGAAGAAAATAGTCGTCCTCATTGTCCTCATCCTCCAGCTCAGTGGCAAGGAGGGTATCCAGTGAGACAACCTTCTCCCGCAAAATTTCTTTGCCGCATCGGTCACAAACCAGATCAAGCTCCGAACGGGCCGTTCCATTCAGGACTAAGGCGCCGGCGTGGTTGACCACACTGCCCTCGACCAGAATAGGCCTTGTAATTGGCTTTCTTCCCCAAAACTCCAAATCGGATAAATCCAACTGGAATTGGAAAGACTTCTCAGCGTTGGGAACGTGAATGACATCCCTTAAATCAAGCTTCATCTCGTCCCTCCTCAGGGGATTCAGACCCCTTACTCGCATAATGGTACGGAGAGTATTATAGTGACTTTTGAGGAAAATGTCAAACATTTTTTTCTCATTGACAAATAAAATTTTTTGTGTTGCAATGGATTTATCTTAGAATTGTTACACAAAAGGAAGGAATTTCCAATATGAAGGAATTTACCATAGGGAAAAATGATGCTGGGCAGCGGCTGGACCGGTGGCTTGCCAAAACCCTGCCCCTGCTGCCGGCACCACTGGCACAGAAGTACATCAGACTCAAACGAGTGAAAGTCAATGGGAAGGGGTCAAAACGGGATGTGCGCCTTGCAGTAGGGGACGTTTTGCAGCTCTACATTAACGACGAATTTTTTGAAACACCCACTCCAGAAAATGCGTTTCTCTCTCTCTACCAGCCCAAACTGAATATTTTATATGAGGATGACCACATTTTATTGTTGGATAAACGCCCTGGCATGGTGGTGCATCCCGATGAAACGGAGCGGGTGAATACCCTGCTGACACACTTACAGGCATATCTCTATCAAAAAAAGGAGTGGTCGCCCTATTGGGAAAACTCTTTTGCGCCTGCACTGTGCAACCGTATCGACCGCAACACAGGGGGAATTGTCATTGCTGCCAAAACCGCAGAAGCCCTGCGGATTATGAACCAGAAAATCAAGGACAGGGAGCTGGAGAAGTATTATCTGTGTGTGGTACATGGCAAGCCAAATCCCAGAGAGGGAAAACTGGAGCATTTTCTGTTGAAGGATGAGGGCAAAAAGCAGGTATCTGTCCACACAAGACCGATACCAGGTGGAAAAACGGCTGTGACCCTTTACAAAACCCTCACCAGCAATGGAAGGCTGTCACTGGTGGAGTGTGAACTCATCACAGGCAGAACCCACCAGATTCGTGCCCAGTTTGCCTATGCAGGGCATCCACTGCTGGGGGATGGCAAGTATGGCAGTGAGCGGCAGAATAAACCCTATGGCAGACATGGACAGGCACTCTACTCCTATAAATTGTCCTTCCACTTTACCACAGAGGCAGGTGTCCTGTCCCATTTGGATGGAAAAACCTTTCAAGTGGAAGAAGTGGACTTTGTACAGGAATATTTCCCTGGATACCAAGGTTGATTCTCGACAAAATCCATTGACATTTGCAATGTAAAACGATATAGTTTATGTCGCAATCCGTGTATGTCTGTTTTGACAGAATAAAAGGGAGCTGACAAGATAACACTTCAGAAGTGGGGGAGGATATATGGCAAAAGAGCTGATTCGTCTGTCCAACTGCTGTATGTCGTTTGATGACAATGTGGTACTGGACAACATCAATCTCTATATCAATGATCAAGAATTTTTAACGTTGCTGGGACCCAGTGGCTGTGGAAAGACCACAACCCTGCGTATCATTGGTGGATTTCAGACTCCAACCAGTGGTGAGGTTCTGTTTGATGGGGAGAAAATCAACGATGTTCCCCCACATAAGCGAGCAGTGAATACGGTATTTCAACGCTATGCCCTCTTTCCACATCTCAACGTCTATGAGAACATTGCTTTTGGGCTGCGTCTGCCCAAAACAGACCCGGAGACTAAGAAAAAAGTAAAACTGTCTGAGGCGGAAATCAAAGCGCGTGTGACAGAGATGCTGACGGCGGTGAACCTGACAGGATTTGAAAAGCGTTCTGTCACCTCACTGTCAGGCGGGCAGCAGCAGCGTGTGGCAATCGCACGGGCACTGGTCAACCGTCCCAAGGTGCTTTTATTGGACGAGCCACTGGGGGCACTGGATTTACGTCTGCGGAAAGATATGCAAAATGAACTGAAGCGCATCCAAAAGGCCATGGGCATTACCTTTATCTATGTGACCCACGACCAGGAGGAAGCCCTTGCCATGTCTGATACTGTGGTGGTCATGGATGGAGGCAAAATCCAACAGATTGGTACACCAGAGGATATCTATAATGAGCCAAAAAATGCCTTTGTGGCTGATTTTATTGGGGAATCCAATATCATTGATGGCTATATGCGAGGGGATGGCGTAGTAGAGATTTTCAACCGCCGGTTTGCCTGTCTCGATAAGGGCTTTGCAGTGAATGAGCCAGTGGATGTGGTCATTCGCCCGGAGGATGTGGACATTGTACCAGAGGCAGAGGGGCAGCTCACAGGTACTGTGACCTCTGTGACCTTCAAAGGGGTACACTATGACATCATTGTGGACTTTTATGGGTTCAAGTGGCTCATTCAGACCACAGACCTGTCCCCAGTGGGTTCCCGAATTGGGATTAAAATTGACCCAGACGGCATTCATGTCATGAAAAAAAGCCACTACTCCGGCATGTTTGGGGACTATTCTTCCTATTCTGAGGAGTATGAGGAAATCAGTGATGCCAACTACGACCCCACAGAGGAGGATGAGGGGGATTCCAATGAAGAAACGTAACCGACTCCCTCTTTTTGCAGTACCCTATGTGGGCTGGATGGCTCTGTTTGTGGTGGCTCCCATTCTCATGGTGGTCCTCTATGCCTTTACCGATGCACAGGCAGGGTTTCTGTTTTCTCCAGATGGATTTACACTGGAGAATTTCGCTAGAATGGGCAGCTATGCCCCAGTGTTTTTGCGCTCCTTTCAACTTGCCATTGTTGCCACCCTGGTGTGTGTACTCATAGGTTATCCTGTGGCCTATTTTATGGCACGGGAGGGGGAGCAGTTTCAGAAAATGGCAATGGTCATTATTATGTTGCCCATGTGGATGAATTTTCTGCTGCGCACCTACTCTTGGATTGCCATTTTGGACCGAAATGGGTTTATCAACCAGTTTTGCAGAGCCATTGGGCTGTTTGACCTCATCAACGGCATATTTGGCACCAATTTAGAGTATTTTCAGATGCTGGGCACACCGGGGGCAGTGGTACTGGGTATGGTGTATAACTACCTGCCCTTTATGATTCTGCCCATTTATTCTGTGATTCTCAAGCTGGACCACTCTCTGTTAGAGGCTGCAAGAGATTTGGGAGCCAATTCTGTCAGTGTGTTCCGCAGGGTGATTTTTCCCCTGTCCCTGCCTGGTATTCTCTCCGGTGTGACTATGGTATTTGTGCCATCTGTGTCCACCTTTGCCATTTCTCAGATGATGGGTGGCGGTACCCAGATGATGCTGGGTGATTTGATTGAACTGCAATTCTTAGGTGGAGCCTATAACCCCTATCTGGGCAGTGCAATCGCCCTTGTGATGATGGTCATTGTGGTCATCTGTATGTATGTGATGAACCGATTCGGAGAAGGTGAAGAGGAGGCGGTGATGCTATGAGCAGAAAAAATTCCATTGGCAGCCGCCTTTTTATGGGGCTTGTATTCTTTTTTCTCTATGCCCCCATTCTTCTGTTGATTATTTTTTCCTTCAATGAGGGAACCAGCAGTGCAGTCTGGAAGGGCTTCTCCCTGAAGTGGTATGGGGAGCTGTTTCAGGACCGCATCATTATGAATAGTGTCTATACCACTCTGATTGTCTCTGTGATTGCCACACTGGTGGCAACTGTGGCAGGCACGCTGGCAGCCATTGGCTTTTACAACATGCGAAAGTCTATTCGGGAGCCGCTGATGACCATCAACGGGATACCCATGATGAATGCGGATATTGTGACCGGTGTCAGCCTGTGTCTGTTGTTTGCAGCGGCATTTGGTGCATGGAATGGGTTTGTCAGCTGGATGGAAGTGAATTACCGGCTCACGGCTCCACGGCTGTATCAGGGGTTTGGGACCTTGCTCATTGCCCATATTACATTCAATATTCCCTATGTCATTCTCTCTGTCATGCCAAAGCTGAAACAGATGGACAAACATCTGCTGGACGCTGCGCAGGATTTGGGCTGTACCTGGATGCAGGCATTCTGGAAAGTGGCACTGCCAGAAATTAAGCCCGGCATTGTGTCTGGTATGCTCATTGCCTTTACCATGAGTATTGATGATTTTGTGATTTCCTACTTTACAGCGGGAGCCACTTCTTCTACTTTGGCAATGACCATCTACAGCATGACCAAAAAGCGGGTCAGCCCGGAAATCAACGCCATATCCACACTGCTCTTTGGAGCGGTTTTGGTGCTGCTGATTCTGGTGAATGTGCTGGAGGCACGGCAGCAAAAACAGAAAAAATACACCGACTAACAGGAGGAACCAACCTTGAAAAAACAAATTGTATTGGCTTTTACTTCTGCACTTGCACTGGGATTGCTCTCCAGCTGTGCAATGGATGAAGTACCAGAAGGGTCTCAGTCTGCGGTACAGACCGGTGGAAACCGTGTGGTGAATGTGTGCAGCTGGGGCGAGTACATTGACCCCTCCCTCATTGACCAGTTTGAGGCAGAGACTGGCATTACCGTCAACTACACCACCGCAGAGAGCAACGAGGCACTGTACTCCAAGTTGCAGGGGGCGAACTATGATGTGATTTGCCCCTCTGACTATATGATTTCCCAGCTCATTGAGGAAGGCAAGCTGGCAGAACTGAACTATGACAATATTCCAAACTATGCCCTCATTGATGAGCGATTCAAAAATCTCTCTTTTGACCCAGATAACAAGTACACCGTTCCCTATACATGGGGTACTTTGGGGCTGATTTATAATTCTGCTATGGTGTCAGAACCCATTACAAGCTGGGACGCCATGTTTGACCCCCAGTATGCCGGCGATGTGCTGATGATTAAAAACTCCCGTGATGCCATTGGCATTGCTCTGCTGGATTTGGGTTACTCCCTCAATACCACCAATGAGGCAGAAATTCAGGAGGCATATGAGAAACTGGCAGAGGCAAAGGAAGCTGGCGTCTATCAGGGGTTTGTGATGGATGAGGTATTCCAGAAGCTGGAAGGCGGCAATGCTGCCATTGGTGCCTACTATGCCGGTGACTACCTGACCATGCTGGAAAACAATCCTGACTTGAAATATGTAGTGCCAGAGGAGGGAGCCAACTACTTTGTAGATGCCATGTGTGTGTTAAAAGATGCACAGAACAAGGACGAAGCAGAGGCATGGATTAACTTTATGGCATCCACAGAGGCATCCTTGAAGAACATGGACTACATCTGGTATGCTTCCCCCAACACCGAAGCACTGGAGCAGTACCCCACCTATTATGAGGAGACTTATGGGGAGCCACTGGATATGGAGCTGTATGAGATTATGGCAGCACCCAGCGATGTTCTGGAGAACTGTGAGTCCTATCTGGTTAGCCCACTGGAAATCCGTACCCTGTACAACGATTTGTGGACTGACCTCCTCTCCTAACCTACTTTCTTTTGAAAAAGAAAGTAGGCAAAGAAAATTTTGTAAGGGCTTTGAGGCAGCAATTCCTCTTTAGGTACTCTTAGAGACTTTTCAACCCGACATTCTTGGAAACCTCGACGCTGTTCCATTGAACTGTGTCGGTGATGGCTACACCTACTTTCTTTTAAAAAAGAAAGTAGGCAAAGAAAATTTTGTAAGGTCTCAGAAGCAGCAATTCCTCTTTAGGTACTCTTAGCGACTTTTCAACCCAAAGTTCTTGGAAATCTCAACATTGTTCCATTGAACTGTGTCAGTGATGGCTACACCTACTTTCTTTTAAAAAAGAAAGTAGGCAAAGAAAATTTTGTAAGGGTTCTGAGGTAGCCATTCCTTTTTAGGTACTCTTAGCGACTTTTCAACCCAATATTCTTGGAAACCTCGACGCTGTTCCATTGAACTGTGTCAGTGATGGCTACACCTACTTTCTTTTAAAAAAGAAAGTAGGCAAAGAAAATTTCAGGAGGGCTCTGAGGCGATATTTCCCTTGTGGTCAGTCACAGCGGCTTTTCTACTTTATATTTTTAAAACAGAGAGAGTAGCTGTTATGAGAAATTTTCTCATGATAGCTACTCTCTTACTGATTTTTATGATATTTCCACCCAATGCTCTTGGAAACCTCAATGTTGTTTCCTCAAAAAATGTCGGTGATGGCTGCACCCAAAGTTCTTGGAAATCTCAACATTGTTCCATTGAACTGTGTCAGTGATGGCTACACCTGAAGTTCTTTTTGCCTACTTTTTCTTTTCAAGAAAAAGTAGGTCTTTTTGCTTTCTTTTTCTTGAAAGAAAAAGAAAGTTAGGATTTGGGTACATTTGCAACAGGCATCATCAGAACCTTACCTGTGCCACGGTATACATTCACAAGACCCTCACCAGAGGCAGCAGAACCAAGCAGCGTTTTGCCAGAGCGTTCCACAGTAAATTCCAGACTGCCACTCCATGCAATAGCAAAATTTCCGTCAATCTTCAAGACGTCATTCTCCAATGTAATTTCCACCAGTTCTTCCATAGGACATTCAGACTCTACACAGACAATGCCATTTCCATTCAAACTCAGGTTGAACAGACCTTCTCCACCAGCAAGGGCAGAGGAGATATTAGAGCGCATGACAATTTTGTGTTTTAAACTTGTTTCACATGCCAAAAACAGCCCATCATCCAAAACAATAGAGCCGCCCCACTCTGAGACATTCAACAGAATCAGGTGCTTGTAAGTAGGCTCTAACACCAGTACACCATCACCGGTGTATTCTGGCTTAATGGCAGATTCTCCACTGGCTTTGCCCCGAACTGCCTTGCCAAAGAAGTCACCCACACCTTTGATACCAGTTGTGGCATTGACATTGCCCAGCATCCACTGCATAGCGCCTGCCTGAATGGTCACATGGGATTTGCTCAACTGACAGACCAACTGGCGTTTTCTCACATTCATTTGGGCACTGTAGTAGGCAATCATGGCAGAGGAGGGGGCTACACTCAAGTCCCTCTGATATTCAATAACCTGAAAAGGACCACGTTCTGAAAGAACTTTCACATCATCATTGTCTGTAAAATTTCGGATTGCGTACATCACAACCAGCCTCCTTGTATAGAAATTCAAATATAGGATAGGTCTAGTACGCATTATACCATAAAACCAACAAAAACACAAGAAAAACTCTACTTGCGACTGGATAGGGCAATCGTGTATAATAGGAGAAAACCAAAAAGGAGCTTTTGAGCCATGAGGAAACCACAAAAGGCAGTGGCAATCATACTGACCCTGGTTTGTGTTGCCACAGGTGTGGCAGCCACAGCCGGAGGGCAGGACGACCCACTGATTACTTTAAGCTATGTGAATGAGACGATTTTGCCCAACCTCCGCAAAGAGACAGAGACCTATGCACAGGAGCAGAAAACACAGTTGGCAACGGAGTTTGGAAAACTGCTGGAATCCCAAGGGGGGCAGCAGGCAGGGCAGAGCCAGGGGAGTTCCTATGCACTAGTAACACTGTCCAAAGGTCAGACACTCCATCTGGAATTGGGCAGTGAAGTGCTGCTGCGTGTGGGCAGTGCCACAGCTGGGGCAAAGGAAAATCCAGCATTGGTGGATATGACCACTGGGGAAAATTTGAACAATGGAAGCGCACTGGTACAGAACCATCTGTATCTGTCCACCATGACAGAACACTATGTGAAAGCAGGCAGCGATGTGGTGAAGGTACTGGTTCGTGGTGGATATACCATTGGATAAAGGAAAGGGGCGGTAAAAAAGTCCCTATACCAAAATAAATCCTTCTCAAAAAGTTGAAAATCCAAGCAGGATAGCTAGTATTGATTACTTCCTGCTTGGATTTATTTTTCTAACATTGGAGATTTTCGACTTTTTACAGCCCTTTTCTGGAAAAGTGCCTTTATGATTTCAACCAAATCGCTGGTCGCACCGAACAAACGAGATCGGTCGGTTCGGACGCATTTTCTTCAATATGCCCGTCAAAATTAACACAACTGATGCCATCCAGTTCTCCTTCTTCCATCCTATCCTCGGCACCAGAATAGCGTAACCACCATACTCCATATTCGTCTATGTTCCATGCACCTTGTCTTTGGGCAAAGGGAGTTACTTTGGCTGCTCGGTTCTCAAAATTGAAATATCGTTCTGCTTCATCGAGATTTAAAAGAAAAACTTGATCGACTGTATTGCCCTTCGGATTTTTCATTTCAGATAAGGCAATTCTCTCTTGTTCTTCTTGTGTAAATGCACAAGCAAAAAACACATGATTGAGCCAGTGCCGTAAACTGCACGCTTTCCATGTTATCTTTCCTGGCGCATGATGGTATGGTTTACAATCTAAAAGAAATTTACTAATACATAAACTTTGACCATTCGCCTTTTCAAGTACAATCCATTCAATGGGTTCTCTTTTTAAAAGATTTCCACTTTGTGGGTAAGACCCGAAAAAGATTGTATTGGAATTTAGAAATAAATTGTTCATTCGACCTCCTGTTGAATGGGATATCCAATTCCTTTTCGTTCCAGATAGTATACTGTAGAGTGGAAAAGTACAATGACCAGCCAGCCCAGACCAGTGGCAAATGCCACAGCGTCCAGCCCCATTGCACCAACCAACAAATAGGTGAATACAACACGTACGGCAATTTGGATGGTAGTCCCCCAAAAGGTGATATTCATACGACCAATGCCCCGATAGTGTCCCACATAGACATGACCAATAAAGGACAGAAAATAGAACAGCCCCATCCAGCGCAGATAAGAGGTACCCAAAACAATGGCATCCGGCTCCCCGTTCAGGAATGGAAGCACCAAAATATGCCCACCCAGGGACAGCAGGAAGGAAAACAAAACACCAATGCCAACTACAATGGCACCGCCCCGGTAAAAGCCCTGTGTGGCACGTCGGTATTTGCCTGCACCCTGATTTTGTGCCACAAAAATGGCGATGGCTTCACAACCACTGATTCCAAAAGCCTGGCTGAAATTCTCAATGCGTGTGGTGGCAGTAAAGGCAGAAATGGCAGTGGTTCCAATGCCATTCACAGCACTTTGTACCATCAATTTTCCAAGATAGAGACTGGACTGCTGAAGGGCAGCCACTGCCCCATAGCTGATGGTGAGACGCATCAACATACCATCCAACTTCATATCTTCTCGCCCCATCATCAGATGGGGCATTTTTTTACGCAAATACAGATAGCACAGCAGGGCAGACAGAAGCTGGGCAGTGGCGGTGGCTAGGGCAGTTCCCTGAATCCCCAGATCCAAAACTGCCACCAGTACCCATGCAGCTACCAGGTTATAGCCCAAAGAGAGGAGCAGAAAACCCAATGCAGCTTTGGTATTGCCCACAGCCCGCAGTGTGGAAGCCAGATAGTTGTAGGCAAAGGTGAAAATCATACCCACCAATACGATTTGCAGGTAGGAGGACACATGCACCATCAGCTCTGTGGGTGTTTGTATGAGACCAAGAAGCTGAGGCAAAAAGAGGAGCACAAGAGCCACTGCCACCAAAGTGGCACCACCAATCAACACACCAGATACAAATAGTTGCTGGCGCAGCTTTGGCAGGTTTCCCTCTCCATAAAAGCGGGCAATCAGAACAGATGCCCCCATACAGGCACCTGTGATGACATAAATAAACAGGTTCATCACACTTTCAGCTACGCCAAGAGCTGCAAAAGCGTCATGCCCCAGGTAGTGCGTGACCACCAGAGCATTGATCATATTGTAGAGCTGTTGCAGTACGTTGGCAGCCAGCAGAGGCAGACACAGCCGCAAAAGCTGGCTGGTAATGGGACCAGTGGTGAGCTGGGATGGGTTGGACACAGACGAAATCCTCCTTATTCCTAATCATTTTCTTTTATTTTACCACAAAGAGAGGAAAAAAACCACAATCGGCAGCGACAGAAAACATGGGAATGTGACCAGATAGATTTTTTATAATGGACAAAATAGCGTAGGGTCATAGAAGGGAGTGTTTGAGGTATGTCTATTACCTGTACAGAAGAAAACCGCTGTTTAACCGTACACATACAGGGGGAACTGGACCACCACAGGGCAAGGGAGCTGATGGCACAGTTAGACAGGGAGATCAATTGTGCTTTGCCCAGAAAACTAGAGTTAGACTTGAGTGGCTTGACCTTTACAGACAGTTCAGGAATTGCTCTGTTATTGCGTACTTACCGCAATGTACAGGAAATTGGAGGAACCATGTGTGTGCGCAATACCCCACAACAGGCACGAAAGGTTTTTTGGGCAGCAGGGTTGCAACATATCATCCCCTTTGAAGGGGTATAAGGAGGCAGTACATCAGATGAAATTGGACAATTATACCGTATTGGAGTTTCCCAGCCGCTCTGCCAATGAGGGCTTTGCCCGCACTGTGGCAGCGTGTTTTGCAGCCCAGCTTGACCCCACGTTGGAGGAAATCAACGACATCAAAACAGCAGTCAGCGAAGCGGTTACCAATGCCATTGTCCATGGGTATCCGGACCATATTGGAAAAATCAGCATGAAACTGAGGATCAAAGAAGACCGTATACTGGAAATCATCATCCGGGACTGGGGTACAGGGATTGCCGATGTAGAGCAGGCAAGAGCACCCATGTTCACTACAGGCGGGGAGGAACGCTCCGGCATGGGATTTACCATTATGGAGAGCTTTATGGATACCCTGAAAGTACGTTCTGAGCTTGGCAAGGGTACAACCGTCACCATGAAACGGCGGATTGCCTGCCGGGTGTGCAAATGAATGGCACCATATCAAGCCCTGAACTGTTGGCAGCAGCAAGACAGGGAGACAACAGAGCCTGTGAGCAGGTTTTAGAGGAGAACAATGGTCTCATCTGGTCCATTGTGCGTCGGTACTATGGGCGAGGTGTGGAACCAGAGGACTTGTATCAACTGGGGTGTATTGGATTTTTAAAGGCAGTGCAGGGCTTTGACCCAGACTATGGAACCCAGTTTTCCACTTATGCAGTTCCAAAAATTGCCGGGGAAATCCGCCGTTTTCTGCGGGATGATGGGGCAGTGAAGGTGAGCCGCAGTTTAAAGGAGCGTGGCATCTCCATCCGCAGTTTGCGCAGTCGGCTGGTCAGTGAGCTGGGACGGGAGCCAACCTTATCTGAGCTTTCTGAACTGTCAGGGCTGACACCGGAGGAAATTGCAGCGGCAGAGACAGCCACAGAACCTGTGGTGTCACTTCAGGCAGAGACAGGGGAAAATGGGCTGACCTTGGAAGGGATGCTGTCTGAGGGCAATCTGGAGGAGAATCTGGTGGAAAAGCTGGCACTGAAAAGTGCGTTGGAGGCATTGCCGGAGCGGGAAAAACAGGTACTTCTATTGCGTTACTATAAAGGGCTGACCCAGACACAGGCGGCAAAGGTGCTGGGTGTATCACAGGTACAGGTGTCCAGACTGGAACGAAGAGGGGTGGATAAACTGCGTGGGCAGCTTTTACCAAAGAAAGAATAAAACAGGGTGTGGAAAATTCTTCCACACCCTGTTTTTACTTTTTTTCACGGAAGGCAAAAAAACGCTGTCCCAAATAGTTGAGCATGACAAATAATACCATACCACAGAACATGGAGAAGTTGCCCACCATCTGTTCACTTAAGACACCACCCAGTACCCATTCTGTCACAGGCTGGGCAATGCCATAGGCAAGCACCCAACAGACGGCAATATTGATTACAAACCGCACCACCACTTCGCTGCCAGTTTCTGTGTTGCGGAAAGTAAAATGCTTGTTGAGAAAGTAGCTGACTACACTGCCTACCACATAGTTGGCAGCAGAGGAAATCCAATAGCCAGTATCTCCCCACAGGTAGAGACCAGCTACATTGTAAAGCCCAAACATAATGGCTGTGCCTACCAATGTATTGACAACCCCCACTAGAAGAAAGCGGAAAAAAGTGGGGTCAAGAAGTTTTTTCAACCGTTGTATCATGGGTTCCTCCACACTGTTGGGCAACAATATACCGAGGTCTGTCCTTGATTTCCTCATAAATTTTGGCGATGTAATAGCCAATGATGCCCAGACAAATCATCAATGCACTGCCAATGAGCAAAATCAATAAAATGACGGTGGTAAAGCCCTCCAGAGCCTGACCATTCAGCTTTTGCCACAGGCACCAGCTCCCCAGTACCAGAGAGCAGAGAAACACCAGCAGCCCCAAAAAGGTTACAAGCTGCAAAGGAGCAGTAGAAAAGGCAGATAGATTGGTGAAGGCATAGCGAACCAGACTTTTCAGGGACCATTTGGACACACCTGCCACCCGTGGCTGCACCTCAAATTCTACCTGAGCAGTGGAAAACCCAATCCAGGAGGAGAGGGCACGGAAAAAGGCGTTTTTTTCCCGCATGGCAACCAGCACATCCACTGCCCGCCGGTCCAGCAGTTTGAAGTCAGAAGCCCGTGACATATCAATTCCAGTGGCACCACTCATAAAGCGGTAAAAGGTTTTGGCAGCCAGCGTGTGCAGGGCGTGTTCTTTTCCACGGCTGATTTTGACCCCTTCTACTACCTGTACGCCAGATTGCCACAGGCGGTACATCTCCACGATTTTTTCAGGAGGGTGCTGTAAATCACAATCCAGCACCACACAGCACGCCCCATTGGCATGGGCAAGCCCAGCAAAAATAGCAGCCTCTTTGCCAAAATTGCGGGAAAAACAAATTCCATGTACCATGGGGAGGGTTTGACTGACAGATTGAATCTCTCTCCACGTTCCATCTTTTGAGCCATCATTGACAAAGAGCAGTTCATGGGCAATGTCAGCCTGTATTAAAATCTGGTGGATGGTAGAGGCGGCAATGGAGATGGAAGCCTCCTCATTATAAGCTGGCAGCACCACAGACAATAGACCAGTGCGGGTTGGTTCAATCATGGGGTTATCTCCTCTTTTCGTAGGCAAGTTCATAGTTGCTCTTTGGGGTGTATTCCTCCTGGATTTTTACTACAATTTTTCCATCCACTTTTGCCACACTGCCCTGAGCAGGGTAGAGGGGCATTTTCTGGAATTCTTTGGACTGGGACATGGCAATCATGGTTTCCTCATCTGGTTCCTCAATAGGCACATTGAGCCAGTCATTCAAGTAGTAGTAGATGTGTTTATTCAAGGGAGCCACTGTGTCCATAGGTAGACTGTAGTGGTCTACAAGGGCATAGCTTTCAATGTCTGAGTAAATCCGGTCAGTGGGAAAAGAACCAATGATGAGAATTTCTTCCTCACCGGTGTATCCTTCACAGCTCTCAATCCGGCTGAGCAGTCTTGTGGCATAGCTGAGGGTGGCACGGTGCGCCTGTGCAGAGGCGGTGTATAACAGGTTGTTGATATTTGCCTGATACACAGTGAGACAGACCATCACAATGACTAAACTACCGGACAGGGCAACGGTACACTTTGGACGGGGCAGCAGACTGAGACCACAGTTGACCATGAGCAGAGCTGCCAGATAAGCGCAGACATAAGCATATTTCATAATGGGGGTTGCAGTGGAGAAGGGGGAGATGATTTGTGCAAACCCCATCCCAAGGGGCAGCAGTGCCACCATGACAAGAATGCCACAGATGCGCCAGATGTCCCGATAGAGGGTTCTCTTGATGACCAACATGACAAGGCAAACAGCAGCAAACAGCACCATCAACCCATTGAGAATCACAAAGAAAAGTGTGGTGAACGGATTGGAGTGGTTGGGGAGAAAGAAATACACAACAACCTGTTTATAGGTATCTAAGATGAGGTTGGGGAGCTGGGCAATGGGATAGCCACCACTGGTTTCACTCATACCCAAATAGTCCAACAGCTCCAGATTTTTGACGGACAGAAAGACCTGTAACATCAGGTAATAGAGGGCAGCCCCCAATGCCAGCATACCCAAAAGACGCAGTCCTAGACGCAGTGTGGAGGAAAAGGAAGAACGGGGGTCCATACACTCC